>JAYVQU010000057.1:0-12870 GCA_043776875.1 Actinomycetes bacterium | reverse complement strand
GATGTGCTGCCTCGATGCGGGACTCAGTTCCATGCTTAATTCGCCGATCCATTGAAGTGAGCCTTTCAGTTAGGACTCCCTATTGGGTGTCCAACTTTCGGGGTTCAGTTCATATCTGCGGGGTTTTTACTTTCAACTCATTTAATCACTATCTACTCATAGCCTGACTAATTAAAGTCAGTGGCCACCTGGGCCATGTGAGTGTCCATGTCCACTTTCAGCACTAGCTTGCTCAGCTGGCTTTTCGTAGACAACAACCTCTGTTGTAATAAACATTGCCGCAATCGATGCCGCGTTTGCAAGTGCCGAACGCGTTACCTTTACTGGATCTATCACACCATCGGCAGCAAGATCGCCATAGAGATCTGTTGCCGCATTGAAGCCTCCGTTGTGCGCCATTGCCCGAACCTTTGCAACTACTACGTAGCCTTCAAGTCCAGCATTTTCGGCGATCCAACGAAGTGGCTCATCACATGCCTTGCGAACTAAACGAACTCCAACCGCCTTGTCGCCAGTAAATCCGAGATCGCCTTCCAGGCAATCAGCGGCATGCACTAATGCTGCACCGCCGCCAACAACGATTCCTTCTTCCACCGCGGCGCGAGTTGCCGAGATGGCATCCTCCAGTCGGTGCTTCTTTTCATTTAATTCTACTTCGGTGTGTGCGCCAACCTTGATTACACAAACTCCACCTGCCAGCTTTGCCAGCCGCTCCTGCAACTTTTCCTTATCCCAAGAAGAATCGCTATTTTCGATCTCTTTCCGAAGTTCGGAAACACGTGCTGAAACCGCTGCTTTGTCGCCGGCACCATCAACGATGGTTGTTGCATCCTTAGAAACAACAATGCGACGAGCCTTGCCTAGATCTTCTAGGGTCACACCTTCCAGCTTCATGCCCAGCTCTGAAGAAACAACCTGGCCACCGGTAAGAACTGCGATGTCCTGCAATGTCGCCTTGCGCCGATCGCCAAATCCAGGTGCTTTAACCGCAACTGATGCGAATACTCCGCGCATCCGGTTTACCACCAAAGTAGAAAGGGCTTCACCCTCAATATCTTCGGCAATAATCAAAAGTGGTTTGGCGGCTTGGGCAACCTTTTCCAGCAATGGTAATAAATCTGCCAGCGCCGAGATTTTATTCGCCGAGATCAAAACATAAGCATCTTCCAGAATTGCTTCCATCCGATCTTGATCAGTTACAAAGTAGGGCGAGATGTAGCCCTTGTCGAACTGCATACCTTCGGTAAATTCAAGATCAAGTCCAGTTGTTGATGCTTCTTCAACTGTAATAACTCCATCTTTACCAACGCGGTCCATTGCTTCGGCAATAAGTTCGCCGATGGCACGATCTTGTGCTGAAATAGTTGCAACATCTGCAATCTGAGTTTTTCCATTAACAGGCGTTGCTTGTGAACTAAGTTGTTCCGAGACCGCTACCACAGCCGCTTCGATACCTTGCTTGATATCCATTGGCTGAGCGCCAGCGGCCAGGTTTCGTAATCCCTCTCTCACCATTGCCTGTGCCAGAACCGTTGCAGTTGTTGTTCCGTCACCTGCGACATCATTAGTCTTGGTCGCAACTTCCTTTACTAACTGAGCACCCATATTTTCAGCTGGATCACTTAGTTCGATTTCTTTTGCAATTGTTACCCCATCATTTGTAATGACTGGTGCGCCAAAAGATTTTCCAATAACTACGTTGCGACCTTTTGGACCGAGGGTTACTTTGACCGTGTCAGCAAGAATGTTAACGCCGCGCTCCATGGCACGGCGGGCTTGCTCATCAAATTGAAGACTCTTTCCCATTTACTTCTCGATTACAGCGAGAAGGTCGCGCGCTGAAAGAACGAGTAGCTCTTCGCCACCGTGCTTGATTTCAGTTCCACCGTACTTGCTGTAAAGAACAACATCGCCAACTTTTACATCCATTGGAACACGTACGCCATCATCAAAGCGGCCTGGGCCGACTGCGACAACTGTGCCTTCCTGTGGCTTTTCCTTTGCGGTATCTGGAATTACCAGACCTGATGCAGTTGTTGTCTCAGCCTCGTTTGCCTTGATAACGATGCGATCTTCTAGTGGCTTAATGGCCATCTGTTGACTCCTCTAATTTGTCTAGCTTGGTTTGGTCTGATAAAGATTTGGGTGATTTCCTCATGCGAGCCCGAGTTAGCAGACTCGGGTCGAGAGTGCTAAAGCGAACTCTAGGCGGGGTGATACCTGCTGACAAATTGAGGGATTGCTCCGCTTAGCCAAGGGATATGGTGGTGACCGGCAGGCTGGAGTCAGCATCAAAGGCGATTGGGCTGGCGCTACGGCCCGCGCTGACCATCAGTGAGCCCAAGGCGGCAACCATCGCCCCGTTATCGGTACAAAGATGGGGGGCCGGTATCCGGAGGCTCACCCCCGCCTTTTCACACCGTTGGCTAGCAAGGGTGCGAAGGCGGGAGTTTGCGGCAACTCCGCCCGCAATAACAAGTGAGTTAATCCCTGATTGTTTACAGGCGGCTAACGCTTTAAGAAGGAGAACATCCACGATCGCTTCTTGAAATGAGGCGGCAACATCGCCCCTTTTATAATCAGGAGTCGCTGCTAAATACCTCACAACCGCGGTTTTCAAACCGGAGAAAGAAAAATCAAATGGCCGAGTTTGCCAATCATTGGAAGTTGTTAAGCCACGTGGAAAATCAATAGCTGCGCTATTTCCATCGCTTGCTAACTTATCAATCGCTGGACCACCCGGAAAGCCTAACTTCATAACCCGGGCAATCTTGTCAAAGGCCTCCCCTGCTGCATCATCCATAGTTTCACCAAGTTTGGTAATTGATCCGGTGATGTCAGTAACTTGCAACAATGATGAGTGGCCGCCACTTACTAGCAAGGCAATAGTTGGATCCAATGGATTGGCATGTGTCAAAAAATCCACACTGATGTGAGCAGCTAAATGATTAACTGCATAAATTGGTTTACTTAAACCAAGTGCCAGCCCGGCGGCAGATCCAACTCCGACAAGGAGTGCGCCAACTAAACCGGGACCTGCGGTTACAGCCACCGCATCAATATCTTTCAGCGACAACTTTGATTCCTTAAGTGCTTGCCGCAAAGTTGGAATCATCGCTTCCAAATGTGCGCGACTAGCAATTTCCGGTACTACTCCGCCAAAAGGTATATGTTCGGCAACACTTGATGCAATTACATTTGCCAGCAAGGTTCGACCACGTACGATTCCAACCGCAGTTTCATCGCAGGATGTTTCGATACCTAAAACAATTGGTTCCTTCATGGCAGCGCCTTGCGCATTACTAGCGCAGCTAAGCCACGGCCAAAGTAATCTTTCCGAGTATTTAAAGTTTCATATCCTAATGATTGATACAAACCAATCGCTTCCACATTGTCGTGCTTTACTTCCAGCATCATGGCGCTTGCCCCATTCTTGCTGGCCCAATCAGTTAGCAGCGCCATTAATTGGCGAGCGATCCCTTTGCCACGTTGCGCTGGCACAACTCCCACAGTCAAAATGTCGGCTGCTGCGCCGGCACCTGGTGAAAATACTCCAGCGTATCCAAGGATCCTTTGCCCATCACCGAGGGCAACCACAAAGTAGCGAGTACTGCTAGCAAACTCTTCTTGATACTGCGCCGAGGACCATGGCGAATAGGGAAAGAGTTCCTTATCTAGCGCCACAAAAATTGGTAGATCCAGCGCTATGGCTTGGCGATAAGTGATCCCATCAGAACTCATCGCTTTCGCTCCGCAGTTGGTACAGCATCTGGTCTGCGCAAATAAATTGGCTCAATTATATTTCCTGGCAAAGCAACTAACGCTCTCATATCCGGGAAAAGATCTGAATAAATCAAAGCGCCAGTTACCTCAGCTGGAAAGTTCACCGCCGGTTCACCGACTCGAACCCCATCTTTGTACCGTGCCCAGTAAACCTCTTTCCGTCTGGCATCAACGGTAATGATGAAATCACTCTCCGGAACCAGGGCGGCAATTGCATCAAGTGAGCAAACGCCACGAACTGGAATATTGCGAGCTAAAGCAAAACTTTGCGCAAAAGCGATTCCAACGCGCAACCCAGTGAAAGGCCCCGGCCCCATCCCAACGACAACTTCGTCAACCGTACTTACCTTTAACGCCTCCTGCACAAGTTCCGGCAAAGCTGGTCCATGTCCAGTTGCACCATCTCTAAACCCACTATACAAAATTTGCGCGCCGTCGATAACTGCCACACTTGTTCTAGCGGTTGAAGTATCAATTGCCAATTTTGGAGTCATAGCGAAAACTCGGCCCAGCGTTGCCCTACCGCTTTGATTTGAACTTTGCGAATCTCTTCAGTGCAATCAATTGCTATCTCTAACCGATCCGCGCTCAGCCGGGCAGACTCGGCGCCGCCCCATTCAATCAGCGTCACAGAGTTAGCAATATCTAGATCCAACTCATCTAGCGCTAGATTGGGATTTTGCGAATCAATCAGTCGGTAGGCATCAACATGATTAAATGGAAGATCACCTTTATGAACCCTGGAAATAACAAAGGTTGGCGAAGTTACTCCACTGATTCCCAATCCTGCCCCTATTCCTTGGGCTAAAACGGTTTTCCCCGCCCCAAGTGGACCACTCACAAGAATTAAATCCCCCGCTACCAGTTGGGCAGCAATTTTTACTCCGAGTTGATGCATCTGCTCCGCGGTGGCAATGGTGATCACGGTGCCAGCCTAAGGCAGATTAGACAAAACTCTTAAACCAATCCAATGAGTCAGGGTTAGCTAAGGCATCCCGATTGCGAACCTCCCGGCCATTAATAACATCTGTCACCGCAAGTTCGACTAACTTGTTGGATTTAGTTCGTGGCAGATCCGGTGTTGCAACTATCAAATCTGGCACATGCCTAGGGCTGGCTTGATTTCTAAGTGCGACTTTTATTTCTTTTGCCAGCGATTCATTAAGTTCATAACCTGCTTGCATAACTACAAATAAAACTACTCGAGTGTCATCCTGCCAATCTTGAGACACCGCCATCACTTCCTTGATTTGCGGGAAAGTTTCAACAACTCGATAGATTTCGGCGGTTCCGATACGCACGCCTTTTGAATTTAGCGTTGCATCACTTCTGCCAAATAAAGTGAAACCACCGGTCGCAGACTTTGCGGCAAAATCTCCGTGTGTCCAAACTCCTGGGAAACCTTGGAAGTAGGCAGCGCGGTACCTTTCATTGTTTACATCATTCCAAAAACCTAAAGGTTTTGATGGAAATGGAACTGTACATACCAATTCACCTTTTTCATCAAATGCCGCACTTTTACCTTGGTCATTAAAAACATCAGTTGCCATGCCAAGGCAAGCACCTTGTAACTCGCCTCTGTAAACAGGTTGGGTCGGAACTCCAGCTAAAAAGCAGCCACAGATATCAGTGCCACCCGACATTGAGGCCAAGTGCACATCAGATTTGATCGATGAGTAGACATAATCAAAACTTTCCGGTGATAAAACTGATCCAGTTGACCCGATAGTTTTTAAGAAAGTGAGATCATGAGTGTTGATTGGGCTTAACTCCGCTTTCCGGGCTGAGTCAATGAACTTGGCGGAAACTCCAAAAAAATCTAACTTTTCACTTTGCGCAATATCAAAAAGGCGGGAAGGTGTGGGGCTCATAGGTGCACCATCAAAGAGCAGGATTGTGGCGCCACGCCCTAGTGCCATCATTAGCCAATTCCACATCATCCAACCACATGTGGTGAAGAAGTAAACCTTGTTGCCTTTAGTTATATTAAATTGATACAGCATCTCTGCTTGGGCCTTTAACATAACCCCGGCACCACTATGAGTAATGCATTTTGGCTTTCCAGTTGTTCCTGATGAAAAAAGTATAAATCCAGGGTGGTCAAAGGCAAGCTGCTCAAAGCGAAGCAGACTACCTAGAAAAGGCTCAATCCATGCTGCAAACTCACTGATCCGAATTGTTTTGATTAAGGTAGGCAGCAACTTTTCAATCTCCTCGGATTTTTCACCGCAATCCAAGTACTTGCCGTTGTACTGATAACCATCTGCTGCCAAAAACAACTTTGGTGTTATTGGCCCAAAGCGATCTTCAACGGCGGGTGGGGCAAAGTCAGGTGAAGCAGTAGCCACAACTGCGCCAATACTGAGAGCACCTAAGGCATAAATAATTACTTCCGTGATGTTTGGCACCCAAGCAACCACTCGATCCCCAGCAACTAAACCTTCAGCCCGCATTGCAGCCGCGGTTGCGGCAACCTTTATCCGTAATTGTTCCCAGGTAATTTCTGAGCGGGTGCCATCTTCCAGGAGTGAAACGATCGCAATGGCATTGGCATCTCCTTTAGCAAGAAGATTTTGCGCAACATTTAACTTTCCATCGACAAAGAATGAGCTTGAGATAAAGTCAGAACCTTCTTGGTAATACTGCGAACCCTTCTCGCCAATTACTTCACAATCATCCCAAGCCTTTGCCCAGAACTCTCCTGGATTTTTTATGCTCCAGTCATGAAGCTTGGAGTATGAGTCAAAACCATGCTCTGATTGTAATTTTTCAATGGCGGTCATGCCATTTAAAACTGGTTGCCAGAGTTTTTGATTCATGATTACTTACGCGATATCGCCTTCAACCGCAGTCGATAATATGCACCAGATAAACCGCCCGGTGAAAACATCACAATGAAAATAAATATCAAACCGAGTAATAACGCGGGTTCTGCGATTGGCCCACCAATCCACTTTGGAATAGTTTTGAAGGACTCTTGCTGGGTTAAGTCTTGCATTCTGGTGGATGTAAAGGAGTAAAAAATACCGCCCAGCACTGCTCCCCAGCGAGTAACCGCGCCACCTATAACAACCATCAAGAGCAATGCAATTGTGACCGATGTTTCAGCAAAGTGAGGTGCCGCACTTCCTGCAGCAATCAACATGACAAATCCCAACATTGCCGCCAGGGCTGCACTAATCACAAATGCCAGCAGTTTAAACCGCTGGGTATTGAGCCCTAGCACCTGTACCCGCTGTTCATTATCGCGAAGCGCCGCAAAAACTTTCCCGGCAGAACTTTCGGTGACCCACCAAATAACAGCGTAAGTAAAGATCAGTGCCGCCAGTGCCAGCCAATAAATATACTTAGTATTTACAACACCAATCCAAATTTGCGGGACAAGTTCGGCGTTAAGAGCAATACCGTTTTCGCCACCAGTTAAATCGAAAAAATTTCTATTGACAATAACATGGCCGGCCTCACCAAAAGCCAAAGTAACCATGGCGAAGGTAATTCCGGTTGTGCGAAGTGATGCTGCTCCTACTAACGCTGCCAAAATGGCACTCACTGCGATTGCAATCAAAGCTGCTAGCCACCATGGAACAATCTCATGATTAATTAAAATACAGGAAACGTATACACCTGTTGCAAAGTACAAGGCATGCCCAAAGGAGAGTAGGCCAGTAAATCCGAACAACAAATCGTAGGTAAGAGCTAAGGCGCCCCAAATAAAGGCAACCGCAATAGTTTGTTGAAGGCCAGGCTTACTCAGTGGATTACCGCCTAAAAGTGGCGCAATTGCCAATACAAAAAGTAAAAGACCCGATAAGGGGCGTGAGTATTTCCAACGTAACATTATGCTCGCACCTTTCCAAGAAGTCCCTGCGGTCTGATGAGCAGAACACCTGCCAGCAAGATAACTACCACAAAATCACCTAGTCCGGTTATGTAGTAATTTGCAAACTGTCGAATCACACCAATTAACATTGCCGCCAAGAAACTTCCTGGAACCGATCCCATTCCACCGATTACGACCACTATAAAACCATAAATTAAATAAGAGCCGGCGATAAGTGGCGAGACTCCATTTGAATAGACCGATACCAGTACTCCACCAACTCCAGCAGCAAAACCACCAAGAAAGAAGACGGTGCTAAAAGCCCGGCGTACATTTATTCCTAGCGCATTAACCATGTTTCGATTTTCAACTCCGGCGCGAATAATAAGTCCAATTCGAGAAAACTTTAGTAGTGCCCAATTGGCAATCAAAAGAAGTACTGCCGTGGCGATGTAGACAATTCGATCAGCCGGAATCATTGCTCCGCCAACATTGATTGCGGTTAAAAACCACATTGGAGCAGGGAACATAAGCAAATCATTGCCAAACCAACCACCAAGTACTGCACCAACAACTAGTGCCACTCCAACCGTGACGAGTGCTTGGTCGATGTGTCGATCATATAATCGAATAATCAAAAGTTGTTCAATCAACAATGCAAATAATCCAGCAGCCAAGCCACCGACAATCATGACCAAAATAAACTCCGGCATTGAAACTTCGGTGCCCATTTGGCTAGCGATCCAATAACCCACAAAGGCGCCAACAGTTAGAAAACTACCGTGTGCAAAGTTTAATACTCCCATCAGGCCATAAATGAGTGACAGGCCGGAGGCGACTAGGAAGTACAAAGCGCCTAGCCCGATACCGGTAATGCCGATTAGGATAAATGTATCCATTTACTTATGCCCTCCACTTACGCCAAGCATTTGATGAACCCAAGTCACATCATGAAGAGATTCAGGGCCACCTTGGAAAATTACTCGACCTTGATCCATGACAATTACATGTTGCGCAACCCGTTTCACTAGCGCAAGATTTTGCTCAACAAGCAACATTGTTGTCTCTTGTGCCACCTTTGTTAGCACATCAGCAACTTCAGTCACTAATTTGGGTGCCAAACCCTTTGTGGGTTCATCTACTAATAAAATCTCATTCTTATTTAATAGCGCACGAGCAATTGCGACCATCTGTTGCTGTCCACCCGATAGCGAGCCCGCTAATTGTTGGCCGCGAGTTTCTAGTTCTGGAAAAAGCTCATAAACTGCGGAGTACTCGCGCTCATTGTTTTTCGCTCGTGCAGCTAGCGAAAGATTCTCTCTCACCGTTAAGGAAGCAAAAATTTCCCGATCTTCCGGCACAAACGCCACACCTGATTGAACAATCTTGTGGGTCTGCATTCCTAAAATCTGCTTGCCGTTCAATGTTACCGAGCCAGTTCCAGGATAGAAACCCATGATGGAGCGCAAAGTGGTGGATTTACCAACACCATTTCGGCCAAGTAGCGCGGTCACGCTATTAGTTGGAACTTCAAATGTGACCCCCTGAAGGATGAGCGACTCATTGATCTTTACCTGAAGATCCTTCACCGACAAGGCGTTCATAGCGCCTCCCCAATATAAGCTGATTGAACAATTGGATTGTCAATTACATTTTGGGGCGTATCGCAAACTAAAAGCTCGCCATAATTCAAAACTGCAATCTTGTCCGCCAACCCCAAGATTACTTCCATGTGGTGCTCAACAATTAAAATAGTTTTCTTATGCACCGTCGCTAGCGAACGAATGATTTCTACTAACTCTGGCACATTTTCAACGCTCATTCCAGCCATAGGTTCATCAAGTAGGACAATCTCAGATTTTGAAGCCAAGACAATTGCGATCTCTAATCGACGTTTGTCGCCATGTGATAAAGATCCTGCTCTTTGTAGAACTCGATTTGATAAACCAACCTTTTCCAAACACTCGTGTGCTGCCTGAACAACTTCTTTAAAACTATAAGCGCTCTTGGTAAGGTTCATAGATTTACCATTAGCAGCTTGAGCTGCAATTCGAACATTTTCTAGACAGGTCAGATTCACAAAAACACTAGAGGTTTGAAAGGTTCGAGCAATTCCGGCGCGGGCGCGCTCGTGCGGTGGAAGGTCGGTCACATCGGTGTTGCCAACAAAGATCTGCCCGCGCGAAGGTTTGCGGATTCCACTAAGTAAATTAAAAAATGAAGTCTTTCCAGCACCATTTGGTCCAATAATTCCCAAGATCTCATTATTTTCCACTGATAGCGTGATGCTGTCAAGAATTTTTGCGCCACCAATGTTAAGTGAAAGATCCTTCACGCTTATTGCAGAAACCAATGTCATAACCCCTTTGTTATTGAGAGCTCAGAATATAAAGAACCCCAGTGTATTTCTACACTGGGGCCCTTTATTGATGCCTTATTTATAGGTTTTATACTATCTACCGACACCTGAAATTGTCTTAAGAAGTGAAGGAACGTAAGCAGCTCCTGACTTATTAAGGGCGACCAAGAACATTGGCTGGACTAAAAGGTGAGTTGCTGCATCGACTGTCATCAATCCCTTAACTCCTACCCATGTCTTTCCTTCCAGATTCTGGATCATAGTGTCAACATTTTGGGAAGGGTTTCTGGTAAGTGCCAAAACAATCATTTTCGCAGCATCTGCACCAGTTGAGGTAAATAGATCTTGTGTCTTATTGTTGGCTGCAAACCAAGCTGCTAGATCGCCAGCTGCTGACGTCCTGGAAGCTCCGGCAAAGTAGCTGTTGGTAAGGATGGCATTTGTGCCTTCAAAAAGTGTTCCGTAGATGTTGTAAGTAGCTGCACCAGCAAGTCCGGTGATTGGGCGCTGCTTAACAAATGCCCCTTGAACTTTGAGTGAAGTTAACATTGCACCAGCTGTTAACGCATTTGACCAGGCAATGAAGATATAGGAACCAGCTGCATCAGCAGCCTTCTTTGCAAATGGTGTGAAATCTGAAGTAGATGTTGGAACCTTGATCTCTTCAAATATTGCACCCTTTGGAGCCATTAATGCTTTAGCAGCTGCGATGTTACCTGCACCGAAAGCATTGTCCTCCACAAATAAAACAACTTTCTTGCCTTTGATTGGCTTGATGCCGGCAAGTGGTGCTAGATCCTGAGTTGAAGAGTTACCAGAACGGAAAACATACTTGTTAGCAGAGGATGTAACTAAGTCATTCTTGGCCGGCCCTGAGATGTATAGAACCTTGTTCTGTTGTGCCAAAGGAGCCAAAGTTAATGCAACACCAGATGAAACTGTTCCAACAATTACCTTTGTGCCATCTCCAACCATTTCTTTGAAAAATGCGGTTGCAGAAGCTGGATTTGCACCGTCATCTTTTGATGTAACAACTAACTTTGCGCCGTTGATGGCCATCTTTCCGCGGGTGTAATACTCCAAGCCCCATGCCAAGCCTTCGTTGTAAGCCTTTCCGAAGGAGGCAAGTGGCCCAGAAGTAGAACTAATAACACCAATCTTGATTTCAGCTTCAGCTTGAGCTGGAGCCATGCTTGGCGCTAGCACCGCAATTGAAAGTACCGCAACTACCAAACGGGAAATTGAGCGTTTTTTCATTAATTGTTCTCCTAATCGAGTTGATAGGTCCATATTCGACAGACCATCTTGAACGCAAATCTAGAGGGTAATGGGGTGCAAGTGTCAACAGATTTGATTTCAATTTGATTACAATTTTTCTAGAGCTTGTGAAAGGGTTGTGAATCGCGACGGGTTTGTTGGAGAGTAAATCATTTCCATAACGGCCAGGCTTTCTGACTCGTTGGAGTGATAGTAGTGGGCTTCGAATTCGACCGGCGGCAGGTAGTCGAGCGATTCATGGATTCGCCTGTTGTTGAACCAGTCGACGTAGTTAAGGGTTGCCCATTCGACTTCTTCGATGTTGCGCCAGGGACCTCGGCGATGAATTAGTTCAGATTTGTAAAGACCGTTGAAACTCTCCGCGAGGGCATTATCGTAACTATCGCCCTTGGATCCGACTGAGGCCACGTAAACCCAGCCACTATGAGTCTTCACATAAGTCAGGTCCGCAACCCAGAGCCGATTCGGTGCTGGGGGCGAACTGCAGCGCTCTGCAGATCGGCACCCCACCGACTCTTCCGGACGTCGATGTAACGAACTACCGCTCGGTTGTAGTTCACCATCCTCACGGCTCGTTCACGCAGCTCCGGTGAATAACGAGAAATTCTTGACATGGAGTAATCCTCTCAGAGGATTACTCTCCAACTTTCCCGTCGCGATTCACCAACCCGTTTTGCCTCTGTTAAGAGGGGTAGCAAGCGTGTAATCCACCATCAATCATCAAATCAGCACCACTAATGTATGAAGCTTCATCGGAGAGAATGAATCCAACGACTTTTCCCACCTCTTCGGGTAGCCCTAACCTTTTCATGGGCTGAACTCCAATTGCAGTAATTTCAGTCTCAGGAAATTCGTCGAAGTAACTGCGAAGCAGGGGAGTCAGGGTGTAGCCAGGCGACACAGAATTAAAACGAATTCCGTACTTCCCTTCGTCGAGGGCTAGATTTCGCGTCATTCCAACGATTCCGTGTTTTGCCGCAGAGTATGGAAAGAAGTTATAGGTGGTCATGCGACCATGAATGGATGCGATATTTACTATTGAACCACGCTTGGCGATACGCATCTGAGGGAGCGCTAATTTGGCTAAGTACCAAGTAGATTTTAGATCAAGGGCGAATAGCGAATTCCATTCTGCTTCAGTGTAAAGAACCGGATCAGCATATGAATTGCGCCCCGCATTGGATACGCCCATGGTCACTGGCCCAAAAGTTGTGACTGACTTATTAAATGACTCTTGAAAAGTTGCAAATTGGGATACGTCTCCGCGAATGAATTGAACTTGGTGACCCTCGGCAGTCAGCCGATCGACAAGAGCATTTCCTTTTCCGACATTAATATCAATAAAGGAAACTCGCGCGCCTTGTTCTGCGGCTTCGACAACACAGGCTTCACCGATACCTTGTGAGCCGCCAGTAACGATGACATGTTCGTTCTTAAGTCTCATTTTTTACGCCATCCTTGCGCCAAGAGCGCCATCCACTGCCCAGTCAGAGGCATTTACGAATGAAGCATCATCTGAAAGTAAGAAACAGACTGTCTTGGCAACTTCACTTGGAAGGCCAAGACGACCTAGGGGTTGAATTGATAGGGCATGTTCAGTGCGCCCTGGTGCCGCATCTAGCCACCCTTG
>JAYVQU010000056.1:0-3318 GCA_043776875.1 Actinomycetes bacterium | reverse complement strand
GGACTTCAATAACGATGGTCAAGCCACGATCAAAACCAAGATCCAGCGCAATCTCACCGATTTCAATCGCCTCTTTTTGCGACAAGGACTCCAGTTCCAGTGTGCGCGCCTCTAGCGCCAATCCTTCACTGGAAAACCCGCCCGTTGTTTGGCTCATACGCCAATTGTGCCTTAATCTACGCGCATGATCACTATCCCAGAAACCGACCTGGTAGTTCACCCGTTATGCCTAGGTAGCAACATCTTTGGTGGCAACGCCACCGAAGCCCAATCCCACCTGGTATTGGATGCCTACCGCAGCCATGACGGAAACTTCATCGACACCGCAGATATGTATAACCAATGGGTCCAAGGCCATGTTGGCGGCGAGTCTGAAGCAATCATTGGTTCCTGGATGAGGGCTCGCGGAAATCGCAGCGAGATGGTGATCGCAACAAAAGTTGCAAAGATGGATAGCAGACCAGGATTGTCGGCAAAAAATATTTTTGCAGCATGCGCTGAATCATTGGATCGCTTGCAAAGTGATTACATTGATTTGTATTACAGCCATGAGGATGATCAAAGTGTTTCATTTGAGGAAACCCTTGTTGCATATGCGCAGCTAATTGCCGAAGGAAAGGTGCGCTACATCGCCGCTTCTAACTTCACGCCTGCTCGTTTACGAGAAGCAATTGCCTTCAGCGAAGCGAACAATCTGCCTGCTTACATTGCAGTTCAAGATTTATACAATTTAATTGATCGCAAAGGTTATGAGAGTGAAATGGCAGCGACCGTTTCCGATCTTGGTATTTCTAATATTCCTTATTACGGGATCGCGCGCGGTTTCTTAACCGGCAAATATCGCCCCGGAATTCTAGAAGTTGATTCAAAACGTGCCGCAGGTGCTCGCGAGTATGCAACCGATAAAAATTATGCAGTGCTTTCAGCGATGGACGAAGTTGCCGCTTCACATAATTGCTCACTTGCAGCGATTGCACTTGGTTGGCTTCGTGCCCAACCAACGGTTAGCGCACCAATCGCATCGGCTCGAACAGTTGCACAACTTGAAGAGATCATTCAAGTTGTGGAGCTAAGTAATGCCGAAGTTGAAAAACTAAGCGCCCTTTCGGCCTAATTAGCCGGCTTAGCCAAGTTTTTACCCACAGCTAAGGCAGCTCCCTTTCTGAGCGTCAAACCGAGAACCCAGGGGATACTTGACTTGCATCACTTAGTGCTGCACAATCTGATGCATGAAAACTCGTATGACAGGTTCTATCCTACGTCGGTCCACTCTTCCGCTTACCCTTCGCGATGAAGCGGACCTTACTTTGCTACGGCAGTCAGAAACTCATCGAAATATGCTTGCTAAGTTAAGTTCTTCATCAACCTTCCCCGAGGATGTTAGCGAGGCTGTGATGTTACATGCTGTTTTTGAAATTGGGCTTCGTACCGTGCATGAGGCGATGGAAGAGAACGGCTACGCTGAAATCGCCATAGGGCAAAAGAGTGAGGAACCAAATAAGTACGCAACTGCACGCCGACATCGACCAGCTTGGGCTGACGAAGAGTGAACCCTCCCTGGCCGCTATTGCGTGGTCGAGTTTACTCGGCCGTATTGTCGAATGTCGATGGCGAGAAATACTATCTGGTGGTCTCCAACAATCGCAGGAATGCAGCAATGGAGCAAGTACTTGCGGTTCGGCTAACTACATCTAAGAAACCTACTATTCCAAGTATTGTGGAGATACCTAGTGGCGAAGTCTTCGTTGGTCGGGCTGTTTGTGATGACATTATTGACATTTGGCATTCAGAAGTTCGTCGAGATCTAGGGGCATTTACACCAGAGACGATGGCTCAAATCCAACAAGGCTTAAAAGCTGCTTTGGGAATGTTCTAAGCTCCTGGGTTGAGTTAAGCATTACTGAAGTTGAAAAACTAAGCGCGCTTTCGGCCTAATTGCGTGGATCCGGCTGCTACTTGCCACATCTAAATCACAAACCGCATCTTACTACATTTGTAGTAAGATAGCGTTATGAGTATGCCAGTAAGAATTGAGCCAGAATTATATAAGCGAGCTAAAAAGGAGGCG
Organism: Actinomycetes bacterium; assembly: GCA_043776875.1. Lineage (GTDB taxonomy): Bacteria > Actinomycetota > Actinomycetes > Nanopelagicales > Nanopelagicaceae > Planktophila. The sequence goes on along the minus strand of JAYVQU010000056.1, from coordinate 1,250 downwards.
GCCTTGGAACACCGCACAATCGCCGGCCAGATTGAGTTTTGGGCCCAAGTCGGGCGTGCTTGCATCGACAACCCAGATTTACCCGTGAACTTTGTCGTTGATAGCTTGGCTTCATTAGCTACCTCCGAGCAGGAAAAAATTCCAGTTAAGCGTCGCGAGATTTAGTTGGCGTATTTAGAAAATCAAACCCCGCGATTTTCGCGTTTATATAAAAGATTAAATAAACGGGAACTTTTGCTTTTGCATCAAGAAATGGATTTACTGCTAACGGACCCGGAAATTGGAGTCGAAAAAAGCGGCGAGCTTTTAAATCTCTTTGTACATAAATTCAAAGTTGGTAAGGATGAGTGGCTGCTGGGGTATACCTTCAATACCTCCAAAATAATACTTACCTGGCATGCAAATGGCAGACATGAAAACTTTTACCGAGATTTAAAACGAAGCTAAGCCCGCTAGCCTGATTTTGCTAGTAAGCGTTGGGCCATGGTTGCGGCGACTTTAAGCCATTTGGCAATCTGGGCATCACTAAAACCTTTGGAATTCATCACATATAAACCGGTGAAGGTGTCGCCATTGAATTGATAGAAGCCGAGCAAGGTTCTAGCACGATCACCGCTATTGATAACCGCGTGCATAAATACTCGGTTGTCATCTGTCACCACACCAGTCGGAATATCTTTAAGACTCTTGAAATCGTAAGCGACCAATGCGCCCGTTGCATCCTTGTGGCCCTTATCGCTTTGGCACTGTGCCAAAACCTTAACTAACTCCTTTTGCGCGGTGCTTGCCGCTGCTGCAGATGAGTATTTAACTACCTCGGTTGAAAGAAAAGAGAATGTTGAACCAACCTTTGTGGCAGCAACCTGCCGACGTTCTACCCGATCTTTTTCAGATGCAAATGTTCCTCTGCACAAATCAAGGGAAGGATCAGCCAATGTTGTGCCGCCATCCATGGGCAGCACCGTCCATTCATTGCTGAAATCGTCGGCACGGAAACCAAACTTGGCTAATGTCACCTGCTTTAAGTCAGATAGGGATGGGTCGATAGCCACTGGTGCCCGATCGAGCTGCTTCAACGTTCCCAAAGTTGTGGTGACAGCTGTCAAACCAAGTAAAACAAAATTGCTTCCACTAATTCGAACCACCTTCTTGGCTGGACCAATATTAATTGAGTTGCCTATGGTCAAAGTATTGTTCTTGTTTTCGGTAATAGCTGCAATGGTTTTCCCGCCAACTGCAACAGTCGCAAC
>JAYVQU010000055.1:0-42056 GCA_043776875.1 Actinomycetes bacterium | reverse complement strand
TACTGGTTGGTTTGTTGTCGACTCCGGTGGCAGCGCAGTTACCTTCCCTTACACACATGGACAAACTGCAAGCTTTACCCTCTATGCCCAGTGGAGTTCTACCGCCACTCAACTAGCCACACCATCAATTACGGCAGCTGCGGGAAGTGTTAACGCTTCGGTGAAGATAACCTTTAGTGCAATTGCCAATACGACTTCCTACACCGCAAGGATCTATAGCGATGCTGGATTAGCCACTCTAGTTACTACAGTTACTAGTTATACCTCAGGATCAGATATTACTAACGCTGGAATTGCCGCTGGCAGCACCTACTACATCACTATCACTGCAATTGGTAATGGCTCTACTTACACCGACTCTGCTGCTTCAACTTCATCTTCGGCCGCTGCTACCAATAGTCCTGGACCTTCCTCTAATAAGGCGATCACCGCATTTACCGTTCCTGGTCAAACTGGCTCATCAACTATTAATGCCGGTGCCTTCACCGTTGCGATCACCGTTCCATTTGCAACAAATGTCAGCGCACTTGTTGCAACCTTTAGCCTCTCAGCTAGTGCAACCGCTGCCATAGGTGGTACTGCGCAAACCTCTGGCACTACCGCTAATGACTTCACAACTGCTAAGACCTACACAATCACCGCAGCAGATGCCTCCACCCAAGAATGGGTAGTAACGATTACCATTGCTGCAAATACTGTTACTTATACCGTGATTTTTGATGGAAATGGCGCCACTAGTGGAACTACTGCACCCCAAAGTGCATTAACCACTACCGTATTAAATGCACACGGCTATACCAAAACTGAATTCAATTTCATCGGGTGGAACACTGAGGCAAATGGAACCGGAACTACCTACGGACCTGGTGCAAATTATCCGTTTAATGCAAACATCACTTTGTATGTGCAGTGGAGTGCAATTCCAGCACCTTCTTACACCGTTACCTTTAATTCCAATTTCGGCTCAGCCACAACGACTACCCAAATTAGAAACGCAGCAACGACTCTAACTACCAATAGCTTTACCAGAGCTGGATACACATTCGACGGATGGAAAACTGCGGCGAATGGAAGCGGAACTTCTTACGCACAGAATGCAAGTTACCTATTCACTGCGAGCATCACTTTGTATGCGCAGTGGGTTTTGTCATCGCTATATGGAATTGCACCTGATTCTTTAACTCTTATTGGAACTATTGTCGCGTCGAATGTCAATACAACCACTACCACCGCTTCAAATTCGGGAAGTAGTGCATCTGTAACTGTCTCTGCCGGATCGCTGCCAGTAGGTACCACTGTAAATGTTCACCTTGTTGGTAATTATGATCGGGCGAGAGCATTAATCTCGCCCAACAATTCCTATATTGTTTCGATGGTTGTTTCTTGGACCGCCCCAGATGGAACCGTTCCATCAACTTCCGGTAACCCAATTTTGGTAATGATTTCTAACTCCTTAATCAGGCAAAACATGAGTATTTACACCATTGTGGGAGGCGTAGCGACTTTAGTTGGACGAGCAACTTCGGATGGCAGCATCACTGCTTCGCTTACTGTTGATCCGCAAATCGTGGTCGCTGCGACAATTTCTAATTCTCCAACAGCTGTAACCGCTTCGGCTGGAGATAGGGTTGCGACGGTTTCTTGGACCGCTCCTACTGATAACGGTGGAGCAAACATCAGCGGTTACACAGTTACTTCAACTCCTGGCTCATTGACCTGTACATCATCTAGCACAAGTTGCTCTGTGACGGGTTTAACCAATGGAACTTCTTATACCTTTACTGCAAATGCAACCAACTCTGTTGGAACATCCAATTCATCTTCGGCATCTAGCTCATTAACTCCAGTGGCTCCAGTAGTTCCGGTACCGGTAGTTCCAGTAGTTCCGGTGCCTGTGGTACCAGTTGTTCCGGTACCGGTAGTTCCGGTGCCAGTAGTTCCGGTGCCAGTAGTTCCGGTGCCAGTAGTTCCGGTGCCAGTAGTTCCGGTAGTTCCGGTGCCAGTAGTTCCGGTGCCAGTAGTTCCGGTGCCAGTAGTTCCGGTAATTCCAGCGCCAATAATCATAGTGTTGCCACCAGTAACATTGCCTACGCTACCTAAACCAGGTGAGAGCATCACTTTCACGGGTGGTAAGGCCGAGGCTGTGAGCGTAAAGGTAGTAACTAGAGAGACCACATCTAACTCCGGCACCAGCCCAACTACACCAGGAACGCCTTTGAAGCCGCAAGAAGCCGTTGTTCAATTACAGGGAAGTAATTGGACCTTGACCATTGCTGCCCCGGTTCCATCAGCTCTATCAAATAGTGGCGCAAATCCTACAGCGCCATTGAATTTGAATGTCGAAGCAGGAAAAGAAATTTCAACTAGCGGTGTTGGTTATGCCCCGCTTTCAATAGTGAGCATTTACGTATTTTCAAATCCAGTCCTGCTAGGAACTGTTAAGACTGATGAAACTGGAAGCTTTAGTGCCAAGTTTGCGGTGCCTTCAGATCTAAAGATTGGCAATCACACACTGCAAATAAATGGTCTTACTCCGGAAAATGAAGTCAGGTCTTCCTCTGTTCAAATCACAGTCACCAAGGCCGCACCTAAAACTCAAATTATAAAATTTGTTGTAACTTTCAAACTTAATTCAGCATTCATCGATGCAAAGAATTTAAGTATCATTCGCGGTGCAATTAAAAAAGTGCCAACAAAAGTAGCTTCGGCAACTGCAGTTGTTGGCTTGATTGAAATTACATCATTGAGTCAGGTTAAGTGGTTGTCGAAGTTGAGAGCTACAACTGTTATAGGTGCGATGCAGAAGGCCGGACTTAAGTCAGCTTACAAAATTGTAAAGGCTCCAAATGCGACGAAAAACCCTTCGATAGACCAGCGGACAACGGTCACTATCTCGTGGAAAGTTCCCATAACCGGGTAATTACCCGTACCCAATTGCTGCTGCAGTATCAGCGGTAAGTAATCGGCCGAAAGCGCTCATCTACAAAGTATTTCTGAGATCATTACTTTGAGATCATTATTTTGAGGTCATTTGAGCCTAAATTTATTGCCTTGCCAGTAGGCGCCGGCATGCTTTACACTTCTGACTACATTATCCATGGCGGGTACTGAAATGAACAGGGAGCGAATATGTCGAGTACATCATTCGTAACAACAGGTGCAATGCACTCTGTTGTGATTCCATCCATTCATGCGACCAATAAGCCTTCTACTTGGCATACCGCAAAGCCAGCGTTTTACGCTGCTTTTTATGCCGGATACGAGGCCACTGGTGGTTCAATCGAATAATTCGATCTAGAACTAGAAGCCAAGGGCCTCGAATCCAAAAGGATTCGAAGCCCTTTTTCATTTCCAAGATAAAGCTAAAAACCGAAAGCAACCAAAACTGCATCCGATGAAAATCGGCCAACTTAGAAACCAGAGTAAAAGGAAGAAGAGGTGGGAACATGAGCGTTCTCTTCAGCGAGCTACTAGTACCAGGATGGGCAGATACCAAGATCGGTTTAAATGATGTCACTGGCACTCATAGCGATGGATCTTCATTTAATTTGCCTTGCCACACCGCAGATCCGCAACTCTTCTTTTCTGAGGATGAGGTACAGGTCGCCGAAGCTAAATCCCTTTGTAGCCGCTGTCCGGTGCGCGCACAATGCTTAAATGGCGCCCAATCGCGCCAAGAACCTGTAGGTGTTTGGGGCGGCGAATTATTTGAAGCTGGCCGGATCATCATTAAAAAGCGAAAGGTTGGTCGTCCCACGCTTAAGGAGATTGCCGCCCGCGATGTAAATGGCGAGTTAATTGTGCTAAAAGTTGCCGCAAAGGAGGAAGCGGAGAGCGCGGCTTAACTGGAAAACATATTGAGATTTGTCAACGATGGATATAACGCAAACAAAATTGAGATCGGCAGGATCAGGAATACAACTGGAATCATCATTGAGATTTCAGCTTTTCCGGCCGCTGCCATCACCCGGTTACGTTGGTTTCCGCGTGCCTCAACTGCGTGCCGGGTGAGCACTTCAACAAGTGGGGCACCACGCAAAGTTGCAGTAACTAGCGCATCCACAAAACGTCGGATCATTACCGACTTGACCCTGCGTCCCATAGCGTCCAAGGCTTCACTTAGCGCGGTGCCAGATCGCACCCCGGCTACCACAATTTGAAACTCTAATGCCAAAGCACCTTTAGCGGATTCGGCGATTCGTAGCATGGCACTCAGTGGTGTTTCCCCGGCAGCGATTGCTAAAGTAAGCATTTCAATAATGGCAGGAAACTGCGCTTCTATTAATTCCCTTCGCTTTTTGACCCCTTTAGTTAACTCTTTGTCCAGAATTGCATACATCAAAAGGGCAATAAGCGCTGCGGCAAAAGTTGTCAAGAATATGTTTTGTGAAAATGCAAGGAAGAGCACAAATCCAATTGCAGCAGCACCCGCACAATATCCATACTGTCGCAACCGAAACTCTTCATAATCTTTGTCGCTACTTTGGCCAAGTTCGGCCAATCTAGCGCGAAGTTGCGTTCGGTCGACGCTTTCCTTTGCACTGCGTTTGGCAATTTTTCTGGCCTGCTCAATTGGATCAATCTCATCGCCGATTACTATTAGGAATCCGGCGGGAATGACTAGTAACGCAGTTAAAACCAGAATCGTGATCATTGCGTTGCGCCGATAAAAACTCGGGGAGTTTGTGGAAGTTGCCCGAGATGATTCATCCAAAGATAAGCGATGGCGGTCATTACTAATCCAGCCAGCAAAATCAATGCACCAGTTGTACTCGAATATGCAGTAGCGGTGCTCGGTTGAGTAGATAGGAGTAGAAGAAGAATCCAAGGCGCTGCCGCTGAAATGTGTGCTGAATTCTTAATCCATCCGTGCTTTACATCTATCTCCCGGCGCAGCGCTAAATCTTGCCGTAGAAAATCACCCAGGGTTCGCAATATTTGCAACAACTCACTTCCACCCAGAGATTTGGAGATTAGTAGAGCTTCAAAGATTTGATCACTTCCATGGTGGGCAAAACTCTGTTTTAACTCTGCAATAGCTTGCGTCAAGTCGCCGCTACCGTACAAAGTAGTGCGGAACTGGGTAAAGGCCGGCCGAAGTAACTCTGGGCCGCGGCTGGAAAGTCCGGCTAGTGACTCGGTTAGGGAAAGACCAGATTGGATGCCTGACATTAAGTGGTCTATCACCTCTGGCCAGGCGGCAATTAATTCGGCTTCATTGATGTTGTTCTTGGCTCGCACCTTAACAAAGGAGATTCCCGCGGCCAGAAAACCAAATGCGAAAGCAATTACTAACGATCGAGTCAGCAGTAGTACAACTGCAGTAGCAACACAGGCCGAAGTTCCAATTCGAAGTGAAAGTTTCATTGATGCCACCATTGATTAAGCGGAGCGCCGATTGCTGCAAATTTCTCTGGATTCGGCAAGGATCCAACGCCTCGCTGATACTGATCACCCTCCCATTTCCAAAGCGTTTCAATTTCAGCTCGGTCATTTTCATATCGGCCAGTAACGGCGGCGACTTCGTTGATTCGGCGAACTCCTTGGGCATCGAGCGTGGTGTGGACAATCAGATCGATAGCTGATGCGACCGTGGGAGCAATAAATTTGTGCGAAATATTCTCACCTGCAAGCAATGGCAAAGTCTGCAATTTAACAATGGCATCGCGCGGTGAGTTGGCATGCAAAGTTCCCATACCGGGCAAACCAGAGTTCAATGCGAGCAGCAGATCAAGTGCCTCCGCCTCTCGAACTTCGCCTACGATAATTCGGGAAGGTCGCATTCGCAGTGATTCTTTAATCAACCTTCGAAGTGGAATCTCGCCTTCGCCCTGTAAATTTGCACTTCGAGTTTGCATCTGGACCACATCTGGAAGTTGTGGACTTAATTCAAATACCTCTTCAATCGTTACCACCCGCTCGGTGCCGGCGATCGCCCCGGCCAGTGCATTAAGTACCGTTGTCTTACCAGATTGAGTTCCGCCACAAACCAAAATATTTAGCCCAGCCTGCACACAGTAAGTGAGGGCGGTTCCGATTTCAGCGCTCATTACGTCGAGTGTGACTAGATCTTTGACAGTTAAGTGACGCATTAAATGTTTACGAATATTGACCGCCCAATGTTGGGCGGTGATCTCTGGAATTGCTACATGTAATCGGCTGCCATCTGGCAACCGGGCATCTACAAACGGATGAGAAAGATCTAACCTTCGTCCGCTCCACATCAGGGCGCGTTCAACAATATTTCTAACATCATCTGAAGTTAATAAGAGGTTGGTTAGTTCGCTGCGCCCGTTGCGTGCGATAAATATTCGTTCGGGGGAGTTAATCCAAATTTCTTCAATAGTTGGATCACTCATAAATGGTGCGATCGCACCGAAGGTTACATCTAGGTCTAGTTGCATGTGGTGAAGTTAGGTCAGGCTCTGACAAAATGTTGTGCAACCGCGTTATTGGGTGGATAAGACCCCTATTTTATTACTCTCAGTGGTGTTTGATCTAAACGATCTAAAATTGCCAATGCACCCTCATGATCCTGGGCAAAAATTGCGGCGATCCTCACTTGTAATGTGCGGTCAACGGTAAGTGAAGTCGCAGCTAAAAGCCGGTCAACAAAAGGCGCTACATTGCCATGGCCATCTCGAACAATTATTACAACTTCATTAACACCCAATCGGCCAACGCAATCCTCGCTTCTAGTCAATTTCGACAACGCATAAGTAAAATGCAGTATGTCGTAGGCTCGAACATGTTCGGACTCAGGATTATCAAAAACTATCTTGATTAGTGCAAGTGGCAGGTGAGTACGGGCCGATAGCGATTGTTCTCGGCGCAGTTGCTCATAAAAGTAGGAAGGCGAGGCAAGATGTGTTTGCGAATCATGAATTCCATCATGCGAAAAAAGCATCTTTAATCACCCCATAAGTTAATCTGTGCTCTGTGAATCAAGATCATGCCAAAGCCGCAAAAGCTCGCGCACTAGTGGCATCCCTACTCTTTATCGAGGTGGGTGTAATTCTGGCCTTGGCCACTTGGCTGGTTGCCTTAACTATCTTTGCTGACTCGTATGAATTTTTACCATTTCTAGGTGTGCTGCTTTTCGCATTGATCGGTGCTGGTGGATTAGCGGCGGCAGCAATCGGCTATCGCCGAGGAAAGTACTTTGGTAGATCGCCAGCGGTATTAGCTAACTTAATTGCACTTGGTGTTGTCTCCTACCAGTTGCAGGCACATTTATGGTTTGTGGCTACCCCACTTGCAGCCCTTGCCGGGACAACTTTAATTGCAGCTTTGCGGGCAATCCCAACGAAAATTTAATTTTTGATCTAATAGCGAGTAGTTACCATTCGACAATCTGGTTGTCTTCCCATAAAACACCTGTTACATCGCTAGCGCTAAATTCGCGAAGTGCTAACCAATTGGCAGTTGCGGCCCCCGCTTCGGCACTTCGTGGTGCATCCGCTCCACCCATATCGGTGCGGGAGTGATTCGGACAGATTGCATCAACTAAAACCCCGCGCGCACCCAAGCCAGTTTCATGAGCGAGATTTCTTACCCATGCATTGACCCCGGCCTTACTAATTGGGTATGGCGCCAGACCGCCAGTATTACCTGGTCCAGACATTCGGCCAAGGCAGGCAGAGTAAACAATGATTCGGCCAGATCTAGCCCGTAGGTGGTGAAGCTCGCCGAAAGCACCAGTTCCGGAGGATTAAGCAGGCTCGCCCCTTGCCGATAGGCTTAACCCCTAATCAATGCAGAGGGAGTTTGCCAGTGTCGGCACAGGATTTTGGCGCAAATGATTGGCTCGTCGATGAAATGTACGAGCAGTACCTACGGGATCCTTTATTTGTGGAACCGGCATGGGTTGAGTACTTCAAAACCAACAAGCCTGGTACGCCAAAAAGTGCACCTATAAGTATGCCAGTAAGTGCACCAAGTAGAGGTGTTCCGCCGATTCCTAAAGCACAACAACAGGTCGCGCCAGGTGCTAAACCGATTTCAGAACCAGTTGCAGCGTCAGTTGCACAAATTCAACCAGTACCGGGGTTTGTACCAGCACCAGTCTCTGAACCCGTTGTAACTAAGCCAGTAACAACTCAACCAATCGTGCGCGAGAGTACGGCTATTCAACCAACACCAGCGGATCCAGTTGTTAAACCAGTTCCAGTTTTAATTACGCCAGCAGCTTCAACGCTAGTACCGATTCGTGGGGTTGGCGCTCGCGTCGTTCAAGCAATGGAGGGCTCGCTTTCAGTTCCAACGGCAACATCGGTTCGTGCTATACCTGCCAAATTAATGATTGATAATCGCATTGTTCTTAATAATCACCTAGCTCGCGGGCGTGGTGGAAAAGTTTCATTCACGCACATCATTGCCTATGCGATGATTAGGGCGGTTCGTGCGATGCCAGAGATGAATGCATTCTTTGGTGAGATTGAAGGAAAGCCGGCAATTGGAAAACCAGAGCACATCAACTTAGGCGTAGCAATCGACCTGGCAAAGCCGGATGGATCCCGCCAACTTTTAGTTCCTTCGGTAAAGGGTTGCGAGGATTTAGATTTCGGCCAGTTCTGGAACGCTTACGAGGTGGTAATTAAAAAAGCCCGTACTGGTGCACTAACTGTTGAGGATTTTGCTGGAACCACAATGTCAATTACCAACCCCGGCACAATTGGAACAGTTCACTCAGTTCCTCGCTTGGTGCAGGGGCAAGGTTTGATTTTGGGTGTGGGTGCAATGGATTATCCGGCCGAGTTCCAAGGCGCAAGCATAGAGACCCTGGCAAATATTGCAATTAGCAAAGTGATTACCCTTACCAGCACCTACGACCACCGCATTATACAAGGCGCACAATCTGGTGATTTCTTGCGCCGAATGCACGAGTACTTGTTAGGCGCAGAAAATTTCTATGATGAAATTTTTTCCGCCCTTCGTATTCCATACGAGCCGATTCGCTGGTCAACTGATTTTGCTTTTACACGTGATGAAGAGATAAACAAAACTGCACGAGTTCAGCAATTAATTCAGGCTTACCGAACATTTGGTCACTTAATGGCAGATGTTGACCCGCTTGAATATAAGCAGCGTTCACATCCAGATCTTGATGTAGTCAACCATGGCTTAACGCTTTGGGATCTTGATCGCGAGTTTGCCACTGGTGGTTTTGGCGGCAAGAAGTTCATGCCGCTTCGCAAAATACTTGGAATTCTCCGAGATGCTTACTGTCGTTCCGTTGGTGTTGAATATATGTATATTCAAAATCCAACTGAACGCCAATGGATTCAGGATCGGGTGGAAGTTGGCTTCGCTAAGCTACCAAGAGAAGAGCAGCTGCGGGTGCTTCGTAAATTAAATAGCGCCGAGGCTTTCGAATCATTTCTTCACACCAAGTTTGTTGGACAAAAACGGTTCTCACTTGAGGGTGGCGAATCTGTAATTCCACTACTTGATGCAGTTTTATCTTCAGCGGCCGAACAAGGTTTGGATGAGGTTTGCATTGGAATGCCGCACCGCGGCCGGCTAAATGTTCTAGTAAATGTGGCCGGAAAATCTATAGTACAAATTTTCCAAGAGTTCCATGGCCATTATACCGAAAATGAAATTCATGGCTCCGGCGATGTGAAGTACCACTTAGGTACATCTGGTGTTTTTACCGCTGAATCTGGCGCACAGACAAAGATGTATTTGGCGGCAAACCCATCACACCTAGAGGCGGTAAACCCAGTACTCGAAGGAATTGTCCGCGCGAAGCAGGACCGCCTCAACCTTAAAGGTGCTTACACCGTAATGCCGATCTTGCTCCATGGTGATGCTTCATTTGCCGGACAGGGCGTGAACGCTGAAGTGCTCCAAATGTCAGGTCTAGCTGGTTACCGCACCGGCGGAACAATTCACATTGTCATAAACAACCAGGTTGGATTTACCACTTCGCCCCATGCCGCACGCACATCTCAATACTCAACTGACTTCGCAAAGATAATTCAGGCGCCAGTATTCCATGTAAATGGCGATGATCCAGAAGCATGCGTTCAGGTTGCACGTTTGGCATTTGCTTATCGGCAAGAGTTTAATAAAGATGTTGTTATCGACCTAGTTTGCTACCGTCGTCGCGGTCATAATGAAGGAGATGAGCCAAGTTTCACGCAACCATTGATGTACAAATTAGTTGATGCAAAACGATCAACTCGAACTTTGTATTCTGAAGCATTAGTTGGTCGTGGTGACATTTCTCCGCAAGAGGCGGAAGAGATCGCTCGGGATTATCAGGTTCAACTTGAATCTGTATTTACTTCTGTGAACAGCACCCAGCCACTATTTGAAGATGAATTCAAGCCACCAGTTACACCTGAGGCAACTGCGATTAATACGGCGATTGCCGAAAGCCTGGCCCGGGAAATCGCGGCAACGCAAACTGCGGTACCAGTTGGCTTCCATGTTCACCCGAAGTTGACTCCACAATTAGCAAGGCGGGTTGAATCATTAAATGATGCAACTATCGACTGGTCTACCGGAGAAATGTTGGCATTTGGTTCGCTTTTGAAGGAGGGCCATCCAATTCGTCTAGCCGGTCAAGATGTCCGCCGCGGAACTTTCTCAAACCGTCATGCGGTAATTATTGATAAGGAAAATGGCAGCGAATGGACGCCAATGCGTTCACTTATTAGTGATGAAAATCAGTTCTTCGCAATTGACTCGCTGTTGAGCGAATTTGCAACGATGGGCTTTGAATATGGCTATAGCCTGGAGCGCCCGGAAGCCCTGGTTTTATGGGAAGGTCAGTTTGGAGATTTCGCTAATGGTGCCCAGACAATTATTGATGAATTTATCTCTTCGGCCTTGCAAAAGTGGGGCGAGCGTTCATCACTCGTTTTACTTCTCCCACATGGTTATGAAGGCCAAGGGCCAGATCACTCATCTGCACGAATTGAGCGCTATCTGCAGTTGTGTGCTGAACAAAATATGACGGTTGCCCAACCTGCCAGTCCGGCAAATTACTTCCACTTGCTTCGTTGGCATGCCAAAAATCCAACCCGGCGTCCGCTAATTGTTTTCACGCCAAAGTCAATGCTTCGCTTAAAGGCGGCAGCATCTGCACTGAGTGATTTCACAAGCGGACACTTCCAACCGGTCATTGGTGATGAATCAGTTCAAAGCGCTTCCCGCGTTATTTTCTGTTCCGGAAAGATTTATCATGAACTAATGGCAGAGCGGGCAAGGCTTGGCGAAAGTTCAACTGCAATTGTTCGAGTGGAACTGCTATACCCACTGCCAATTGCGGAAATGGTTGCCGAAGCTAACCAGCATCCAAATGCCAATTTGCTTTGGGTTCAAGATGAACCTGCAAATCAAGGTCCATGGTCACATATTGCATTACGGACATCGGAAGCACATGGTGGTCGCGGATTTGGTAACCGAATTTTGCGCCGCATTTCTCGTCGTGCCACTGCAGCGCCAGCAACTGGCAGCCTTCAATTGCATGAGGATGAACAAAAGGCGTTGTTGCTCGAAGCTTTCACCCGTTAACGCGCTTTTTTATATCGCAGTACTACCTTGCCAACTAGTTCATTAGCTGGGATCCAGCCCCAGGTGCGGGAATCGGTACTTTCATCATTGTCGCCTTGCACCCAATAGATTTCGCCATGAGTTTTTTGCAAACGTTTTACCAGAAAAATTCCAGGGCGCTCTTCTCGTTCAATAACCACAACTTTTCCAACCAGGCCATCGCCACACTTTTGGCTTGGTGGGCCAGCAAAGAATCGCACTAACAGCCAATCACCGGCTTTAAGGGCGGGGGCCATAGACGAGCCAGCGACCTTGACTGTGCCAAATTTACTCATGGGAGGGTAGTCTCTCACCTGACGTTCAATTAAAGGAGAGCTCATGTTTACACCAAAGACAACTGTCTACGCACACTGCGATCTTCCATGTGGGGTTTACGATCCAGCGCAGGCAAAGATTGAAGCGCTATCAGTAAAGGCTTGCATGGAAAAATATGCAGCAAATTCAGATCTAGATTTTCGTTCACGTTCAGTGGCTATCAAGGAAGCGCGCTCACACCAGGTTAAAGAGCACCTATGGGTGCTCTGGACTGATTACTTCAAGGCCCCACATTTTGCGGCCTACCCACAGCTGCACACGCTATTTAATGAGGCAACCAAACTGGCCGGTGCTGCCGGAACCAAGGGAACACAAGATGTTGGCGTTGCCGACAATTTGATCGCAAAGATCGATGAGATCGCAGAGATTTTTTGGGCAACTAAGAAAGTTTAGTTAAATTAAGGGCAGCGGTGCGGGCGAGGAAAGATACTCGCTCCACTGTTGATCTTTTTATTTGAGCAACTGCAATTTGGCGCTCATGTTCATAGACTTCACATTCAAAAGTTAACTCTCTACCTGCGACTTCAATCACTCGCGATGTTGCACGTAATTCAGCTCCGATACTTGCCGGCGATAAAGATATAAATTCAGAGCTGACCGGGATTGTAGTTTCACCTGGTTCAAGGTGAAGATCAAGTGAAAGAATCGCTGCGTACTCCATTAAATTTATGAGTAATGACGGCGCGATAATTGGTAGATCACCTAAGCCAATTGCCACCGATGTGTCTCCCGGACGCACCACCATCTCGGAGATCCCAACTGCTCCTAATATCTCCTCCGCTGATTTCATGATTAGTGCCCCTGCTCCGTAAGGTCATCGGGGTTATTATCCTCATTTAAAAATCGAATCTCTTCAGTGTGTTCAATCGTTACTTCGCGATGTTCAATTTGACCAAACTCGTCTATTGCAATTGAAATTTCAGTCATGCTGTATTGCGTAATTACTTCGGTGAAAGTACCCGCCATCTTTGAGTGTATTTGCCGATAAATTGAATCAAGTAGATCTTCCGGCGCTTCTTCCTGGCAACTACGGCGCAACACACCTTGCATCAAAGTACGGATCACTTGTTCATGCGCTAATTCAGCTTCGCATGCCGGGCATTCGGCAATATGAACTTCGATCAGGTTCATTTGTGGGGCTTGGATATTTCCTTCGACGATCAATACAAATGAGTTCAGAACCTCGTTACATTTGAGCGCGTGATTGAAGCTCATGACTTTGCCCCCGATTTCTTATCGGTGGAGTATCCAAGATCCTTTGCATACTCTGTTAACCGCTCGCGCAGCTGTTTTCTTCCCCGATGTAGCCGAGACATCACAGTTCCGGCCGGCACACCAACAATTTCAGCCACCTCCTTATAGGAAAAGCCTTCCACGTCGGCCAAATACACGGCAATCCGAAACTCTTCTGGAATTTCCTGTAAAGCGCGTTTGATATCACTATCAGGCAGATTCTCCAGCGCCTCAACTTCAGCTGATTTTCCTTGATTACTTGTGTGAGAGGCAGCGTCAGCTAGTTGCCAATCCTGGATCTCGCCCGAAGATAGTTGTGGGCGGCGTTGGTCTTTACGATAGGTATTTATAAATGTTGTAGTTAAAACTCGATACAGCCATGCCCTTAAATTAGTGCCAGGTTCAAACTGGTGAAATGAGGCAAAGGCCTTCAAGTAAGTATCTTGAACTAGATCTTTCGCATCATGCGGATTTTTTGTATATCGCAGCGCTGCTGCATACAACTGATTTGTGAATACCAAAGCATCGCGCTCGAAGCGGACCGCACGATCGGCTGAGCTCTCTTTCACAAGATCTGTTGACATTGACTAAAACACTATCGTTAAAAGAGGGTTTCTGGCTCTCCGAGCGGGGTTTCGATGGTCAACTCTTTTCCATTGTTTGCCACTGAATTAACCGCCCGTGAAACCGGGCGCGCAAAAACTAATGAGTCTGGATCTTCGACAACCATTAGCGATTGCAGTTGTGTAGTAGTTGTATTTCTTGGGTTAAGCCAGATATCCCAGCGATCTGGCGGCAGGAATACTGGCATGCGACTGTGAATCGTTGCTAACTCACCTTGTGCTTGCTGCGTAATAATTGCTGCGGTTTCAATCTTTTCCCCTGTTGGTGCGGTCCAACTACTCCAAATCCCAGCAATTGGTAGTTGTTTGTCATCACGGGCACAGATGTAGAAAGGCTGCTTGGGCGAGTACTTACCCAAGGCAGTTGCCCATTCGTAATAGCCAGCGGCTGGAATCAAGCAACGGGTAGACCGGAAAGCATTCCTAAAGGTGGGCTTTTCATGTATCGATTCACTTCGAGCATTTATCGCGCGCGATTGGGAAGCCTTGGCTTTCCCTAGATCGGTTAGCCACGGGCCGATTAAGCCCCAGGAAACAATGGCGAGTTCGGGCTGCGCTCCTGGAACTATCTCCTGGCCTTGTCTAATAATATAAATAGGATTTGTGGGTGCGATATTCCAATTTAACGGCAAACCGCTTTCTGGAGCGGTGCCAGTAATCGAAAACTGCTCCATAAGTTCGCGCATATCGGCGGTTTGCGCATATCTGCCACACATAATTCAAGGGTAGCGCAGGCGCGCTCCTTGGTTAAAGCGCAACGGTCGGCCATTATTCAAGGGTTAGAATGCGGTGATGACAAGCGATGCGCCCTGGCCCGCGATTTTTCGTGGCAGCAAACCAGTCGATTTAAATATTGTCATCCCCGGATCAAAATCAGTTACAAATCGAGCGCTCATTTTGGCGGCGCAAGCGCAATCACCATCAGTTTTACGCCGTCCGCTACTTTCGCGCGATAGCGAGTTAATGGTTGCCGGGCTCAAGGCACTTGGAATTGGCATTGAAGAAGTAATCGTTACAGTTGCTGGCCACGAAGAACTGCAGTGGAAAATTACACCGGTGCCAATGCGTGGAGGCGTAAAGATCGACGTTGGAAATGCGGGAACGGTGATGCGTTTTTTGCCACCATTAGCCGCCCTTGCAAAAGGCGAGGTCGAATTTGCTGGTGACCCGCGTTCATACGAGCGTCCACTTGCACCTGTAATCAAGGCGCTGGAAGAGCTTGGAATTTCCATCGATCACGATGGCCGTTACAGTCTGCCACTGAAGTTACACGGCACTGGATCAATTGCCGGTGGCAACTTAACCATAGACGCAACTGCATCAAGTCAGTTCTTGTCAGCATTGCTATTGGTCGCGCCAAGTTTTACCTATGGTTTGGCGGTAAAGCATCAAGGTGGGTCACTGCCATCGATGCCGCATATTGAAATGACTTTGGAAATGTTGCGCGAATTCGGAGCAACTGTTGACGTTGATGTAGCACAGCAGGTGTGGAGCGTTCAGTCGGGCGCGTTGCATGGCCTGGAATTAGTGATCGAGCCAGATTTATCCAACGCCGCTCCATTTCTATCAATTGCAATGGTGTGCGGGGGCAGTGTCACAATTGCCGACTGGCCAAGTGAAACAACGCAACCAGGTGATCAATTGCGTTCGATCTTGACCTCAATGGGTGCCACAGTTGCCTTTAATGAGCAAGGATTAACTCTTACTGGCACCGGAACAATTCATGGAATCGATATCGACTTGCACGATGTTGGCGAACTTACTCCTTCGATAGCTGCCCTGGCTGCGCTGGCAGATTCGCCTTCTTGCCTGCGTGGAATCGGTCACCTTCGTTTGCATGAGACCGATCGGTTGGCCGCGCTTACTCGTGAAATTAATGCCCTTGGTGGCAATGTTGTTGAAACTGAAACTTCGCTGCAGATTACGCCAGCACCATTGCATGGCGGTGTTTTTCATACCTACGATGACCACCGATTGGCAACGGCAGGTGCGGTACTTGGCTTGATTGTTCCAGGCATAGAAGTAGAAAATATTGCCACTACTCGCAAAACAATTCCTGACTTTCCAGGACGCTGGAGCTCACTTTTACTATGACGCCACGCGAATATGATGAATCGGATGTGCGAATTCGCCCAGCACGAAGTACCCGTCCGCGCAGCAAAGATCGGCCTTCACATTCGGATTCGATTTCAGCGCTAGTTACCACAGTTGATCGCGGTCGCCAAACTTGTATTACTGATGATGGAACCACTGTTACCGCAATGCGAGCCCGCGAGCTAGGACCTAAATCAGTTGTAGTTGGCGATATTGTTTCATTGGTTGGCGATACATCTGGAGCAGAAGGTTCATTGGCTCGAATCGTTGCGGTGCAAGAGCGTCGAAATTCACTAAGTCGCACCGTTGATGATGTGGCACAGGTTGAGCGCACGATTGTTGCCAATATTGATCAATTAGTAATTGTGGTGGCAGCGGCAAATCCAGAACCCCGGCGTGGCTTGATTGATCGGTTTTTGGTTTCGGCATTTACCGAAGGAATTGTGCCAAAGATTGTGGTAACCAAAACAGATCTAACTGCAGTGCCACCCTTTTTAGCAGAGTATGCCGAGCTTGATGTAGAAATTATTCATACGGCAATTAAGAGCGCCTCCCGGGAAAAAGATTTGGCAAAGTTGCACCAGGTACTAGCTGGCAAAATCTCGGTTCTTGTTGGTCACTCAGGTGTTGGCAAATCAACTTTAATCAACGCCTTAGTTCCGGAAGCTGATCGCCTTACTGGTGATGTGAATGCGGCAACTGGACGTGGTCGACACACATCATCGAGTGCGATCGCACTTGCCTTAATAAATAGCGATGGTTGGATTATCGATACCCCCGGAATTCGCGCCTTTGGTTTATCGCATATTGATAATCAACGAATCATTAATGCATTCAGTGATTTATCTGAGGAGGCGGCAAACTGTCTGTCAAATTGCTCACATGCCGAGAGTTCCTGCACCTTAGATGCCTGGGCCAGCCCCAATGGGGTGGAAAATCAACACCGAATTGCACGTCTAGCAAGCCTTCGTTCCTTGCTTGCGGTCAAGGAGAACCCGTCACTGGCGCTGGAGGAATAGACTGCAACCACTATGGGCATCTCTGCAGATAATCTGATTGATGATTTAGCACTTGCCCAAGCACTTGCCAATCTAGCCGATGCAATTACCTTAGCTCGATATCAAGCTCAAGACCTAGTTGTTACAACTAAGCCAGATAACACACCGGTCACAGATGCCGATCGCGCAGTTGAAAGTGCAATTCGGGAAGCAATAGCCACGCATCGACCAGCAGATGGAATAGTTGGGGAAGAGTTTGGCAGCGATAAAGGTGCAACCGGCCGCTATTGGGTGCTGGATCCAATTGATGGCACAAAAAACTTTATGCGTGGAGTTCCGACGTGGGCAACACTGATTGCATTAGTAGAAGCTGATGCAGCTGGTGATGAGGAGGTTGTAGTTGGCGTTGTAAGTGCACCTGCCCTTTCTCGCCGATGGTCAGCAGCGCGTGGAGTTGGCGCAAAGGTGCGATTCAACGGTGGGAGTTTTTCAGATTCAGATTTGAATGGAATAGAACTCAATGATTTTGCGTTTAATGAACGAAGGATTGAAGTCTCAAAGGTTTCATCGCTAACTGATGCCTCCATTTCATACTCGGATTTCGAAGGTTGGGGCGAACGCTTAGCACCTTTCCAAAATATGCTGGCCCAAGCCTGGCGTACCCGAGGAATTGGTGATTTCTGGTCCCACATGTTGGTTGCCGAAGGTGCAGTAGATGTTGCAATTGAACCAACTCTTGCAGTGTGGGACATGGCAGCGCTCGACATCATTGTTCGTGAAGCTGGCGGATTATTTACCAATACCGAAGGTCGGCGTGGGCCATTTGGCGGCAGTGGTGTTTCAACAAATGGTTTACTTCACAATGCCGTTATTAATGGCTTAATGCCAAAAGTTTAAAGAGTAAGAATGCGAATGCGAATGACAAAGAGAAATGAGATGCGATGAGCATGTTACTAGAACCCACAACCCTTTCAATTGAGGGAATGACATGTTCTTCATGTGTGAATACGGTCGAGAAAGCGCTGAACGCGATGGAAGGGGTAAGCGCCACTATTAACTTTGCAACCGAGACTGCCCACATCTTGGCACCGGTAGATGTAACCCCGAAAGAGCTGATAAAGATTGTCGAAAAGGCGGGCTATTCAGCTTCCCTGTTAGTTGATGCCAAATCAATTACCTCGCATAGCAAAAAATCTGCACGTGCATTGTTCTTTGCAGCAATCTTTGCAATTCCGGCGGTAGCTATTTCCATGATCATGAGCTGGCATCATCAGATCGATATGTGGGTTCATGATGCTTTGGATTACTTTGGTCTACCCCACCCGCTGTATTCAGCAACCGCCTGGGTGGTAATTGCACTAAGCGCACCCGTGGTGTTGTTGGTTGGATATCCAATTCACAAAGCAGCCTATAGAAATCTTAAGCATCCAACCATGGACAACTTAATCTCAATGGGTTCACTGGCCGCTTTTGGTTGGTCGATTTATGCAAATGCAACTGGCGCCGGCGATGTTTATACTGAAGTTGCCGCCGGAGTTGTCTTCTTTGTAATTCTTGGACGTTTTCTTGAGACCCGGGCAAAGGCTAAAGCTAGTAGCGCACTGACCTCCTTATTAGCACTTGGTAGTAAAGAGGTAACAATTATTCGTGGGGGACTCCCGCTGATTGTCCCAATTGATCAACTGCAAATTGGCGATGAGTTTGAGGTTCGACCTGGTGATCGCATTGCAACAGATGGCATTGTTGTAAATGGTGAGAGCGCCGTTGATAACTCGATGTTGACTGGCGAATCTAAACCAATCGAAGTTCGCCCAGGTTCACATGTTATTGGGGCATCTCTTAATCACAATGGTCGTTTAATTGTTCGGGCAACTCGAATTGGAAGTGATACCGAACTGGCTCGAGTTACCGCAATGGTAATTAGTGCACAGGGAACGAAGGCACCTATTCAACGCCTGGCAGATCGAATCAGTTCCGTATTTGTGCCAATAGTTACCGTCCTTGCCATTGGTACCTTTGCCGGCTGGTACTTCACCGGTTCAACGTTGACTAAGTCGATCTCAATTGCAATCACAGTGCTAGTTATTGCCTGCCCTTGCGCATTGGGATTGGCGACACCGGTTGCTTTGGTGGTTGCATCTGGACGTGGCGCCCAACGCGGAATTGTCTTGCGCGAACCTCGTGTTCTAGAAGTTGCGCGCACCGTAGATACCGTACTTTTTGATAAGACCGGCACGCTTACCGAAGGCGTAATGAATGTCCAGATGGCAACAGTTTCAATCGCTGCTGGAAAAGTTTTGGGAACTGACTTCAACGCAATCCTTACTGAAGAGAACATTCTTGCTTCGGCGCAAGCGGTGGAGTCACAAAATAATCATCCAATTGCACTCTCCATAACCCGTTACGCATTATCAGAGGGTGCAAGCTCGCTGCCAGTTTCAGAGTTTTCGGTAACTCCGGGATCGGGTGCGGCCGGCCGAGTAAAAATTGGAGACCAAGCACCAGTTGTATTGATTGGTTCACCGGCAGCGGTAGCACATAGCTCAACCGAATTTCATCATGATGTGAAAACTGCAATAGAGCGTGGCCAGTCAGCTGGATTAACCCTTGCCGTTCTGGCATGGGATGGTGTTGCGCTCGCGGTATTTGCAGTTGGTGACCAACTAAAAAGCGATGCGGCGCAAACCGTTTCCGCACTTCGGGAAATGGGAATTACCCCATGGCTAGTAACTGGAGATAGTTCAGAGGTTGCTGCACATGTGGCTGCAACAGTTGGAATTGATGCAGCTCATGTCATCGCGCACGCATTGCCAGAAACCAAGCTAGAGGTGGTTCAGCGGATGAAGCGTGAAGGTCATACCGTTTTGATGATTGGCGATGGGATTAACGATGCGGCAGCACTTACCGCTGCCGATCTTTCCATGGCGATGGGAACCGGAACCGACACCGCCATTAATAGTGCTGACATCACCTTGATGCAGACCGGCTTATCCAATGTGATCGCAGCGCTAAAACTTTCCACAAAAACAATCAAGATCATCCGCCTGAATATGGCTTGGGCCTTTCTCTATAACGTAATTGGAATTCCAATTGCCGCCGCAGGTTTATTGTCACCGTTATATGCAGCTGCAGCCATGGCGGCAAGCAGCGTTCTGGTAGTTACTAACTCACTTCGAATCAAATAGTTCAAGATCGAAAAGCAAACAATAAAAAAGAGCCCCTAGGGGACTCTTTTCACCTACTTCACGTTAATTAACTAGTAGCGGGGGCAGGATTTGAACCTACGACCTCTGGGTTATAAGCCCAGCGAGCTACGTGCTAACAGCACACCGGCTTCTCGATGAACCCTTTGTAATGTTCGCGGCTGAACTAGCAGGCCCCTGAGAATGAAATCAGCCACAAAGGTTGGTAGGTCGCTCATCCTGCGCTGCTTATGACTCATGCGTCGAATTGTGTTGAGATTTATTCCGGAAATCATCTGCTGCACGAGAATCGGATTGAGTGGAAGTAGCGACCCATCCAGGTGCCCTTGCCGAATTAAGGTGCGAATGTGCTGGGCGAGTTGGTCGGCGGAACGGTTCCATTTCGCAAACTCGGGCAATGAAAGCAGACCATGTTGGTGGATTCCTATCAAGTCGTATGGCGATTCCGCCAGATGTTTGGTATCGAAAGATATATATGAATAAAGTCGAACAGCAGCGCTAGCAGGCTCGTTAATCAATCGTTTTGCGAAGGCCAGAGGTAGCGCAAGGCTATAGTCAAGCAGCTCCTCGGCAATCGCTTGCTTGCTCGCAAAATGGAAAAAAAGTGAAGGCTGCTTTAATCCTGAAGCGGCTGCAATGTCACGCGTGGCGGTGCCAAAGAAACCCTTAGCGGCAAAAAGTTCGCCAGATTTCACCAGGATACGCGCTCGTGTCTGCTCGCCTTTTTGTCCACGAAAAGTCAGCTTAGTTTGTTCGCTACTCATGCCCGACTCCTGCTCTCCAAATCAACATGCTGCACCAGGGATAAGGCCCAGCCAAGTATTTCTGCTTCATATTCAACCCGGGAAAGCCTCCCGGGTGGTGGCCAATGGCCCCTTGCAGCAAGATCGACTCTGAATAAAATTTCACTGCTATCGCCTTGAAGTCTCATCTTGGCCACCCAGCGCGCAGGTTCCCAAATTGAAACGCGAGGGTCATTTATCGCGCCAGTCACCAGCAATGGTGGTCTTAAGTTGGGGTCGGGGCAATTCTCGTATGGCGACCATTCAAGCATCCACGCGAGTTCCTCCTCCTGGGCCGGATTTCCCCACTCGTCAAATTCGATTATTACCAGTGGCGCTAAAGGGTCGGACATAGTCGTTATCGGATCCACGAAAGGCACCTCAGCAATAACGCCAACAAATAACTCTGGATTACTGCCATAAACCGATCCCATTAGTAGGCCACCAGCAGAGAGCCCACGGGCAATAATTTTCTTCGGATCCACAATTGCCTTACCCAGTGCACGCGCAACATCACAAAAATCTTCAAAGGTTCGAAATTTATTTTTTCCGCTGCCATCAACCCACCATTGACGATCAACCTCTCCGCCTCCGCGAATATGAGCCTGGGCGTAAACGAATCCTTGATCTAGCAGCGCTAGCAAAGCACTGGAATATTCAGGACGGATAACGATCTCCCAAGCACCGTACCCATAAAGTAGGCAAGGGGCGGTGCCATCCAGCGAGGTCGAGCATCGCTTGGTAATAGTTACCGGCACTGACTTACCGTCCCGCGCCTCAATTTCGATGCTCACCGACTCATACTCTGATTTTTCACCGGGATTCTTACTGGCTGTAGAAATTGATTCCAAGGAACCAGAATTAGGTGAATAGGCAAACCACTCAACGGCCGAATACTTCGACTCGTATTTAAAGCAAAACTTATTCGGATCGCCCGACTCAAAGATATCCAGCTCAAAGCTTCCATTCGCATCCAACGGCTGAAGTTTTATTGGAACTTCGGAATTTTTGGTGAGAAACCAGGTTGTTTCCCGCGCATCGCTTCGTCCCGAAATGAGAATCACCTCATGTAGTTTTAGAACACTGCGCAATCGAGCGACATCTGGGCCAAGCTCAAATTTCCTACTAGCTTTCGTGAGCAGTCGGTCAGAGTACTCAATCAAAGTATCCACACCATTTTGATCTGATTCAATGACGAGAAAACGAATCGCATCGCCAGTGCCTACCGGCTCTACCGAATATCGCCGACCAGCCTCCCGAACTCGAAGGGATATAACTTCGGGGAGGATGGCTGCTAGCTCGACCAAATGCGAATCTGAAGTCAGGCGAGAAGAACATTGGATTATTGCATGTTTACCATCGCCGCTTCCGCTCAATTCAAGATAAAAATGTTGATCATTTTCGCGAAAGAGTAGTGTGTCGGTCTCTGATAACTTCCCAATCTCATGGAGCCATACTTCGCAAGGGCGATTGGCCGAATCTGCCTTTGTGTAAAGAAATCGGCGAGAATCGGCTAACCAAAGAATGCCGTATGTGACGGCGCCAGAAAGCACTTCGGTGTCTTGCGTCGATTCAATATTGCGAACCCGTAATTCATATCGTTCCGATCCAGTTGTATCCACGGTATAGGCCACCAAATTGCCGGCAGGAGAAATAACCAAGTCACCTACTCGGACAAATCCAGTATCTGTTAAAGAAGATTCAGCAAGAATCAATCGCTCTGAATCATCTGAACGGAGCTCGAAAAGCTGAAAGTAATCTGCTCCGTCCACCCAGCGATAGCGGAAGGTGCGCCCCCCCACATGCCAAACAGGTGTCACGATCTCGGTTGCCATTTTTGCATGTGCGCCCGAACTCAATAGTGAGACCTGATCAGCAAATCCTTTTTTTCGCAAATCATAATATTCGCGTTCTGCTGCAAGATAATCACGAACCGGCAACGGCACCGCCGCATCACGAAGCCACATCAATGAATCCGGTACCAAGTTGGCGCCAAGTTGGCGCGAACCTGGAATAACTTTTGGTGTGGGCGGGTACTCGCTGGCAGGGATCAAGATGTCAGCCCCTGCCTGACATGATTTGCTATTTGCAGATGGGTGGCAAACCACACATTTGGAGTTGCTAGCAATTTATCGAGAAAATGTTCAAAGATCATCCATCTGCCCCGGCGACCGATGAGATCTGGATGAAGGGTTAGTTGAAAGAGGCCACCTTCGGCTAAGGCTCTTTGAAACTCTAATACCCAACCATCGATAACATCCTGCGGGTTAGCAACTGGGCGGAGTGATGAAAAACGTTCCATGACAAAGTAGGCCGCGTCATCACGTGCCCAATCCGTGGGAATTTCAATTACTCCACTGCGCTTGCTCTCGACCAAGAGTTCGTAAGGTTCATCATGGGCCATTAACGAGGAGTCATAGATAAGGCCGGAAGCATGTGCAACCGAAATTGAATTTTTAGA
Organism: Actinomycetes bacterium; assembly: GCA_043776875.1. GTDB lineage: Bacteria > Actinomycetota > Actinomycetes > Nanopelagicales > Nanopelagicaceae > Planktophila. The sequence goes on along the minus strand of JAYVQU010000055.1, from coordinate 18,782 downwards.
GACGGCAAGCGAGGGTGCACGTACTCCGAGCGGCGCCACACCCGAGCATGCTTCCAACGCCTTAATAGCGCGTTGCAGAATATCCAATTCCTGCTCGCGCGCTAAGAGATCAGGGCGCTCATGCAACCACCCGTGGAGTGCAATCTCATGATTTTCCTTGGCGATTTTCTCAATATCGCCTGGGTGCAGAAGTGAAATAATTCCAGGTACGAAAAAAGTCGCCGGCAACGATCGCGCTTTTAGTGCAGCAAGAATGCGCGGCAGCGCAGCGTGAGAGCCATATGCGCCCATCGACATCGATACAATTGAAAACTCTCCATCGCGAATCCATGGCGTCTCATGATCGACATCAAAGGAAATTGCAACTGCCACTCGAGCATCATTTGGCCAACCGGCACTCCAAATTTTGCCAGCACTAACTTGCCCGGCGGCAGCGGTGATTTCGAGATCATTCATTATTCCCCCTTTATTGTTTGGGGAGAGGGGTTGCGCCCTCTCCCCATGATGCAAGCAGAGGATTAACTAGAGCAGCGGAACCTCTACCACATTGTTTACCGTGATCTTGTCGGTCACGATCAAGGCCTGTCCATACTTGGTGTAGAGCTGCAACAGTGTTCCGTCCGCAAGGAGCGACTCAAGTGCGGCGCGCACTGCATCTCGTAATTCAGGTGTTGATTTTGGAATGCCGACGCCGACATAGCGCGGAATATATCCAAATGGTTTACCAGCGGGTGCAATGATTTGGAAATCTGCACCTTCTGGCTTAGTCAGTAAATCGGCCGCAGTTGCGACACCGAGGTAGATCGCTGATGCAGAGTTACTCTTTACCGACAAAATCGCATCTGAAGTTTTAGGTAGTTCCTTTACCTTCATATCCTTTTTGCCTTCAGCAGCACACTTCTTGGTAAGCGGATCGAAGTAGCCCTTAGGGATATTTCCGGCTTCGACCGAAAGCACCTTTCCGCACATCGATTCCAGACCAGTAATACCTTCTGGATTGCCCTTCTTCACAACTAAAACTTGGCCTTGCTTTGAATAATTCACGAAGTCGAGCGCTTTTTCACGCTCAACTGTGTCACCAATACTGGCGAGCACCATGTCGTATTTCCCAGCTTGCAGTGCCGGGATGATTCCGTTGTAATCTATTGATGTCCATTTTGTTTTGGTTCCCAGCCGGGCTGCAATCATATCCCCGAGATCGATATCTAGTCCTACCAGTTTTTGGTTCTCGTCGAAAAATTCAAATGGTGGATACGGGGCGGAGGTAACAATATTGAGTTCGGATTTGTACATTTCCGGTAGCAGCGCTGCACTTTCTGGATCAACTGCGATACTAAACCCATTCACCATAACCGAAGCCGTGCTCACAGTCGGAGCTGGCGTCGATGAGGAAGTTGATGACGCGCAGGAGGCGAGTAGCAGTGCGGCAGCTGCCGCTAAAGCCACCACTGCCGCATGGCGCCCATTTAGATTTTTCATTTGGATCTCCTTTTTTGTAGTGGTTTACGGGGAATGGAATTTACTTAATTGTGCACTTCTAGAATTTTTTTCTTTGTACCTTCCCAGCTTTCATAACCAGCGCCATCGCCTCGGGATCACCAAGGAGTCCGATATTTTTTAGCGGGTTTCCTTTCACGCCAATGATGTCGGCCCGCCGGTTCACTTCAATGACACCGATATCGCTGCGATTGATCGCTCTTGCATTTACCGAAGTGGCCGAACGAAGCGTTTGGTAGTTGCCGAGGACTTCAGACTTTAGTTCGAACTCCCTGTTAAGCCACATGATTTCTTCCCCGAGCAGATCACTGCCCGAGCCGATAGCAACTCCATGCCGATGCGCAATCTCTAATGATCTAAGCGCGCCTTCGGCTGCATCTGATATTTTTTCCAGCGCTTCTGCTGTGTGGTTATACCGCTCGGGGTGACGCGCCGCCATGACATAGGTAGCCACAGTCGGAATCAAATATGTCCCGGCAGTTGCCATCGCTTGCGCCGATTCCTGATTGAGCAGGTTTCCATGTTCGATTGTGCGAGCGCCAGCAGCTACCGCACGTAGAATTGCCGATGAAGGCAAAGCGTGGGCGGCTACGTACACGCCGCCCATTTCGGCTTCATCAACAATTACGCTTAACTCCTCAGTCGAGAACTGCGGCTGGTGCAACTTGTCGGTGGGTGAAGCCGCCCCCCCACTTGCCATCACCTTAATGAAGTCAGCCCCAAGTCTTATCTGCTCCCGAACCGCTTGCCGAACTTCACTAATTCCATCTGCTATCCGAAAAATCATTCCGTGAGTCGAGCAGTCGTGCCCTTGGGCGGTGGACTCTCCTCGGTCCCGCATGTCGCCATGGCCACCGGTCTGACTAATCATCCGATTACTCAGGATAAGGTCTGGTCCAACAATTAATTCATCGCGGATTGCCTGCCTGAATCCCCAGTCTGTCCCGCCGGCATCTCGCAGCGTCGTGAATCCTAAGTTCATGTAATGCTCGAGCCGCTTGGTCATAAGGATTGCGATCAGACTGCTCGAGAGACGTCGCGCCTGGCTGCCAAAATCCACCTCGACCGCCCCCAGATGAACATGAGCATCTATGAGTCCAGGCAACAAGGTTAAGCCGCGGCAATCAAAGGTCGTTACTGACTGCCGCGAAGAAAACTTACCGGTACCGACATCGCGAATTATTCCATCGGAAACGTGTATGTAGCCCCCTTCGATTAGCGTTTCGTTTTCACCATCAAAGATGGTCGCATTAGTTAGCAGGTAGTTCTCGGTCATCGCAACACCTTTGATAGGAAGGCCTGAGTACGTGGGTTCTGTGGATTGTCTAGCACATTTCTAGGATTACCGCTTTCAACCACAAGGCCTTCATCCATAAAGACGACCGAGTCGGCAATCTCGCGGGCAAAACCAATCTCATGGGTGACAACAATCATGGTCATTCCGGCGGTGGCCAATCCTTTGATCACTTCTAATACATCTCCAACAAGTTCTGGATCCAATGCACTTGTTGGTTCATCAAATAGCATCAGGTGTGGCTCCATGGCCATGGCGCGGGCGATGGCGACGCGCTGTTGTTGACCACCAGATAGTTGTCTTGGATAGGCGCCAATTTTGTCACCCAGTCCCACTTGAATTAAAAGCGCGATCGCCTTTTCTTGTGTTTCTGATTTAGTAATGTGTCGAACTCTTCGGGGTGCCTCGGTCACATTTTCTAGAACTGTCATATGTGGAAAGAGATTGAAATTTTGAAAAACCATGCCGATTCGTGAGCGCTGGATGGCAATTTTCCGTTTGGAAATTTCGATAAGGTGATCGCCAACCCGTTCGTAACCGATGTGAATTCCTTCAACTTTTAGTTCGCCCGAATCTATTTTCTCTAGATGATTCACGCACCGCAGAAAGGTTGATTTGCCGGAGCCACTAGGGCCAAGTAAGCACATGACTTCTTGCCTAGCTACGACCAGATTAATTCCTTTGAGAACTGCGTTATTACCGTAACTCTTTTTGACGTCGATCGCTTCGACCACTGTTTCCGCGTTCGTCATCGACGTTGCCCCTCATTCCGCGCCCGAATTCTCAATCCAGTGAGTCGACCAAACGCAGTTGGGAGGTTCGCACTAGTGGCCGATCCTCGCCCAAAACGTCGCTCCAACCACCCTTGGGGGACACTCAGAGATGTTGTCAGAATTAAATACCAAATCGTTCCTACAGTAAGAAGTGGAATGACGTTGTAATCCTGTGAATAAATACGTTGCAAGACAGTCAGTAGATCGTTTCCGCCAATTACTGAAACAAGTGCAGTTGTCTTGAGCATCGTGATCACTTCATTTCCCATGGGCGGCATGATGACGCGCATGGCCTGCGGAAGAACGATGCGACGAAAGGTCAGGTTTGGATTAAAACCGAGCGAACGCGCGGCCTCCGTTTGACCATGATCGACTGCGATCATTCCGCCACGCACAATCTCCGCCGCATACGCCATTTCGTTTAAGCCGAGCGCGAGCACGGCCGCAAGAAAAGGGGTGATAATGCTATTGGTGGGCCAACCAAATAATTTTATATCGGTAAATGGGATCCAGATAGCAATGTTTTTGTACAGGGCGCCTAAGTATCCCCAAAAAATAATTTGTACAAGTACGGGAGTCCCACGGAAAAACCAAATGAATGATCTGGCGGTCCAAGAAAGAACCGCGTTCTCGGAAATTCGCATCACAGCCAAAAGCACACCACCCACAAGGCCGATGAACATTGCTAACACCGTCAAGTAGAGCGTCACGATAACTCCCTTGATCGTCACTGGTGCAAATAAGTAATGCCGAACCGTTGGCCAGCCAATGTTTTCATTTGTGAGCAAAGATTGCATTGTCAATCCCGCGAGAAACAGCACCAGGGCTGCGGCAATCCAGCGACCACGGTGACGAAGTGGACGTATCTCTAGTGCCATGTCGCAAGGTAACCCAATATCTGGCCAATCACAATCTATCGGGCGATAGTTTTGAAAATATTTTTTATAGGTGCATTTGAGAGGTCAAGAACCCATCCAGATGATCTTGATGTGATCCGAGGTTGAATTTCCGCCGCTTTTCATGCCGTTCCACTCATTTGTGGTCCAAGCCCCAAGGCAGTAGGTAGGATTGTTGCAGTCGTTGGCATAGGTGGAAGCGCCAATAAAAAAGAGCCCCTAGGGGACTCTTTTCACCTACTTCACGTTAATTAACTAGTAGCGGGGGCAGGATTTGAACCTACGACCTCTGGGTTATGAGCCCAGCGAGCTACCGAGCTGCTCCACCCCGCGTCGGTGAGACAATCTTAGGCGTACCGATAGGTAAAGACCAAATCCAACCTGATTAAATCAAGTTAGTTGATCCAAGTTTGTTACTTCTTGGATTGTGAAGTGATCGCTGCATCTAGTGCAGATTTCAATCGCTTTTGTGCTTTGTCATACGCGGCAAAGTCACCCTTTGCAAGAGCGGCTAGTCCATCGGCATAGGCTTGCTTTGCACTGGCAAGTGCGTTTGCAAGTGATGAGTTAGTTGTAGTTCCGGAACCGCCAGGAGTTGTAGATCCGCCGGCGGATGTTCCGGAGTTTCCACCAAATACTTGATCGAGTGCTCCCTTTAAAGTGTCGTCATACCCAATTTGATCACCGAAGGAGACGAGTACCTTCTGCAATAGTGGATACGCAGCGGTGTTGGATGTTGCCTTTACATACACCGGCTGTACATACAACAATCCGCCGCCGACAGGAAGCGTTAACAAGCTACCAAGTACAACATCTGAGCCACCACGACGAAGCAGTGACAATGAGTTTGCAACATCAGGTTTTGCTTCAAAGTTTGAGGCAACCTGGGAAGGTCCGGCAATGTTAGTGTTTCGAGGAAGTTGAAGTACTGAAATCTTTCCGTAATCTGGACCTGGGTCTGAGTTAACAACTGCAAATGCGGTCAGGTTCTCTCGGCCGCCTCGTGGCACAAAGGGTGTTGTCAAAGAAAATGATGGCTTTTTGGCACCAGGCATTTGTAGCGTTAAATAGTAGGGAGGTTGGGCTCCGGCGTTGGCACCAAAGGTTGATGGGTCACGCGGCACGCGCCAGAAATCTTGGCCACCGTAGAACGCTGATGCAGTCTTAACATGGTAGGAACTCAAGACTTCACGTTGTACCCGAAAGAGATCTTCTGGGTAGCGAATGTGATCCATCAGCTCCTTAGAAATCGCGCTCTTTGGCTGCATCGCCTTAGGGAAAGCCTTTGACCAGGTCTTAAGGACTGGGTCAGTCTCATCCCACGTGTACAAGGTAACGGTGCCGTTATAGGCATCTACCGTTGCTTTAACTGAGTTACGAATGTAGTTAACACTTTGATTTCCTTGTGCTGCAATTGAGGCAGAGTTTGCAGTCAGGGCATCGGCGGTGGCGTTAGCCAAGGTTGTCTGGCGTGAATATGGATAGCCCGCACTAATTGTGTAACCATCGATGATCCAGAGTATTTTTTTATCAACTAAAGCCGGGTACGGATCTCCATCAAGAGTTAACCAAGGAGCAACCTTTGCCACCCGATCACGTGGATTACGTTCAAAAAGGATCTTTGAATCCTTGTTGATTAAGTTAGACAGAAGAATTCTTTGCTCTTGGTACTTGAGTGCAAAAACCAACTTGTTCAAAAGTGAACCAACTGGTACGCCGCCGTCACCGGAGTAGGTGTAGTTCTTTTGACCATTTGCCGAAGCATCATCTGGGTAATCAAACTCAACTGGCGCGTCAGTTTTTACGCCACCAATAATTGAGTAATCAGGAACATTTTCACCAAAATAGACACGCGGTTCAAACTCACCCAAAGTACCAGTCGGTGGCAGATTTTTAACACTAAACGCCGGTTTGCCATCAGCATCACGTTCATTTCCATATGCTGCCACAAAACCAAATCCGTGAGTGTAGACCAAATGGTCATTAATCCAGTTACGTGATGGATTGCCAGTGATATTTAATTCGCGCACTGCGACAACGACATCGCGCTTTACACCATTAACTGTGTATCGGTCAATATCAAGTGATTCTGGGAAGCTGTAATACGGACGAATTTGCTGAAGCTGACGGAATGTGGCAGATAAAACATTTGGATCCATCAAGCGAATATTTGCAATTGTTGCCGCATCATCTGCTAACTGACCAGATGAGGTGGCAATTGTTGCTTTGTAATCACTCACACTGACATCGGAAAGGCCGTAAGCGGCGCGGGTAGCATCGATATTGCGCTGAATAAATGGAGCTTCTTTAGAGGATTCACTTGGCTTTACCTGGAACTGTTGAATAGCTCCTGGGTAAAGACCTGCAATAAGAACTGATGAAATCACCAGTAATGCCGTTCCGGCAGCTGGCAATACCCATGAGCGACGAACTATGTTTGCAAAGAAAAGCAGGGCACAGACAAGTGCAATTCCGGCCAAGATAGCTTTCGCTGGCAGAACTGCATTTACATCGGTATAGGTAAGTCCAGTGATCAACTTACTTTCCTTCAAAGCTAACGCGTAACGATCAAACCAATATGCAACTGCCTTGAATAGAACTACTGCTCCAAGTAATACCGAAAGTTGTACCCGTGCAGCAACGGTAGTGCGGTCTTCCTGCACTTGTAGGCGAATACCGCCATAAAGATAATGAATTACCGCCGAGGCAATAATTGCAAGGACTGCAGTTGAGATCGCCCATGAAATAATGATTTGCCAGAATGGCAAGCGAAATGCAAAAAATGAAATGTCCATATTGAACTGCGGATCTTTAACGCCAAAATTGGTAGCGTTCTTAAAGAGCAACCAAGAGCTCCACAATTGTGACCCAGCCGAACCGGCAAAGTAAAATATCGCAACACTTAGACCGATGAAAAGTCCACGACGAATTGGTTCAACCTGCGCGCGGTAACGTTCTAAATTATCTGCTTCAACTGTCATTGGTACATATAGTGGGCGTCGCTTGTAGGCGATGATTACATTAAGCATCACTATTAAGGAAGTCAGCAATCCAGTTATGACAAATAGAAAAGCTTTGGTACCAAGAATTGTTGACCAGGTGCTTGTGAAGTTGACCGACTTAAACCACAACCAATCTGCGTAAAAACCACTAACAGAAGTAAAAAGGATTCCTAGAAATATAAGAATTCCAACTGTTATAGCTAAGGGACTTTTACCTCCGCGTAATTGGAAAGATGGGCGTTGAAACTGTGGGTTATTCGTCATGCGACAAAACTAGCGTACCGAGTAAAGGGCTACCAACCTAGAGGATTTTCAGTTAGGCAGGCTGGATTTACTATTTATTCAAGCCTGTTAAGAAGGAAATTGCCTGTGACAAGGTAGCGACGGTGACAACCTGAATCCCGGTTGGGAGATTAGCGATCTCATCGGCATTCTGGACTGGCGCAAAAAATAGGGTTGCGCCAACCTTTTGGGCAGATGCAATCTTTTCGTTTATGCCGCCGATTGGCCCGACTATGCCGCGGGCGTTGATGGTGCCAGTTCCGGCAACATGAGTCCCCTGAAAGAGGTCTTTCTCTGTGAGGAGCTCTACCAATGCAATTGCAAAGACCAGGCCTCCACTTGGCCCGCCAGTTTCCTTGACCTTAAATACGATGTTGTTAGTACTCAGTTTGCTTGCCCGTACCGCGCCATTACTGGCAATGCTGGTACCAGCTCTAGTTGGTGAGGCCATGATCTGCGGATGGGATTGCAAGTAGTTTACCGCTGCCACGATGGCCCTATCTTGGGAGCCGACCATGTCAGCCTTTGCTTGCTTGTCCTCATCTTCAGCAGAGGTACCTGGTAGATAAATCGCAGATTTTGGATATACCGCTTGATCACTTCTCATCCATGAATAAATTATTTCCGGCCCAAATATCCAAGCGTCTGGATTGGTTACCCTAATTGACATCAAGTCGATCCGACCAGTTGCCGGGTAATTCGCAGTTTTTTTAAAGGAAATCACACCTTTGAAAATGTCTTGTGCTTCACCAGGTAAGACGATTGCAAATGGCAGCGGTGCAACTGTTGCTAGCAGGAAGAAGATCCCTAGTGTAAAGGTTACGAAACGAGGTAGCGGAGAAAATCGCATAATGTAAGTTTAAGTCGCGCTAGTTATGGTTAGGCAACATCCGGCTTAATGGGCGCTTGCTCGGCGGCCGGTAAATCATGTGTGGCATTATCAGCTGCGATATCCCGGGCTTGCGAATCACGAAGCGATTCTTGGAAACGTTGGAACTGGCCAACTGAACGTTGGGTTTCCTGCTGAAACTTTCCTTGAAATTTTGTCACCCAGAGAACATAACCAAGGGCGCCAATTAGGCCAATCGCTGGGACCACCCACCAAATTAGGGCTAAGAATGCGTTGGACATGTTCCTACCTTACTAGGTAATGAAAAGCGGCGGGTAATCAGGGCGGGAATTAAAGCGAATCCGAATTTGTTCCAACACTGGGAGGATTAAACTATGACACCTTTTGGTTTCACACCCGGAAACTCAGACGACTCTAATGAGCCGGTGGATTTCGCCGCCTTGATGGCGCAGATGCAACAGCAGATTCAAGAACAGTTTTCAAAACTTGGCATTAGTGGTCCGGGATTTACCGGATCGACCGAGGCCCTTCCCAAAAACATTGTTCGTGATACCGCAAAAAAATTTGCGACCGGGCAAGGTTCAGCTCCCATCGGGGCCAACGAGGTGGCAGATATAGAGCAGGCTTTTTCGATTGCAGAGCTATGGCTTAACGAAGCTACATTTTTTCCACAATCTAGCAACACCGGAAATATTGCGTTGGCGCGCACTGATTGGATTGATACAACTTTGGCGGGATGGCAGAGATCGGTTGAACCATTAGCAACTGGTCTAGCTTCGGCAATTGGCGAGCTATTAAATCAAGCCGCTTCAGATACTGGCCCAGGCTTTGAAGCAGCCGATGGCGAACAACCTCAGCTGCAGATTCCGATTGGGATGATCGCTGCGCTACTAAAATCATTTATTGGTTCACTTATTGCAACCCAACTCGGTCAAGCTATTGGTGGGTTAGCGGGCAAAGTGACGGGAGCACACGATGTTGGGTTGCCGCTGATAGCTGATGCTTATCCAGCGTTAGTTCCACAAAATATTAAAGAGTGGGGGACAGATCTTGATATTCCCGCTGATGAAATCAGAATCTTTCATGCACTGCGGGAAGCAGCGGTCGTTCGTTTATTTTCACACAACCCATGGTTAGTTTTATACATTCGCACCGCAATCACTGATTATGGCAAGGGCATCAATATTGATATGGAAGCAATTCAAGAGCAAGCACAACGTGCCATCGAATCTGGCACTGGCTTTGATCCAGCAAATCCAGAAAGTTTCACAATCGCACTTAACGATGGCATCTTCACACCACAAGAATCGCCAGCCCAACGCGCTGCTCTAACTAAATTAGAAACCGTGCTTGCATTAATTGATGGATGGAGCGAAGAGGTAGTTGCACTAGCTGCTGGTGATCGGCTGCCAAATCTTTCGGCTTTGCAAGAAACATTGCGCCGGCGTCGGGCAACATCTGCACCAGCACAGCAACTTTTCTCATCACTTTTTGGGTTGCAAGTTTCGCCGCGTTTAGCACGGGAGGCAACATTATTTTGGCGTAAGATTCGCGAACTCAAAGATGTCCAGTCACGTGATCACATCTGGAGTGGAATTCTTCCAACTGCAACTGATTTATTGACACCTGAGAATTACTTGAAAAGCCTAGAGATTCCTGATGATTTGTCGGGATTGATCTAGAAATTTGCTTAAAGCTTTCACTTATTAAAAAGCGAACTCCCCGGTCACTTGCTCTATGTCAGCCTTCCCCTTGCTGACATAGAACTGTTATCCGAGGAGTTCGTACTCTTAAAGTAAGTCTTTCGGAGTAGATAATCAACTAAGAAGTGCATTGACAAAGCCACATTTCTTGATGTATACCAAATATGTCTTGATGTATGCCAGACGAGTCTTCCGGAAGGTTGGTCCTGTCTAGATATAAGCCAGACGAATCCTGATGAAGAATGGTCTGGCAAAAGAACGCGTAATATTTTAGCTAAATCTCTCAAGGATTAGTTGAGAGATGACCTATTATTTTTAAATGCAGGAATCCCAGGCAATCGACTCTTTAATTGAAGTAACCCTAGAAGAGGGCACCCTGCCTGGAATCTCCGAAGGCGAGATCATCGTCATTAGATCCACCCGCCGCAAGAAAAATATCTCGGCCTATCGCCAGGGTGGACGGATTGTTGTCTCAATTCCAGCCCGAATGAGCAAGGCCGATGAGCGCGCCATGGTTCCGGAAATGATTGCCAAGATCCGCGCCCAAGAAGCGGCTGCGACAATGAGCCAGGAGAGCCTTGCGCAGCGCATAGATGAGTTGCTAACCGAGCTAGCGCCAGAGATAACCGCCCGCCCAGTTTCGGTGAACTGGCGCGCAATGCGCGAGCGCTGGGGCTCCTGTACCGGCATTGACCGCTCGATTCGGATCTCAGATCGACTCAAGGGGGCTCCCGACTTCGCCCTTAATTATGTGCTTTTCCACGAGGGGATCCATCTGGTCTACTTTGACCATGGCCCTGAGTTCAAAGCCCGGTTGACACGTTTTCCCAAGGAAGGGCTAGCGGCGGCCTATCTGAGCGGGTATGAGGCGGCGGAAAAGGCGCTCGCCGCCCCAGAAGCGCTAAAAAAACTCCTAAATAAAGGGGCGTAGTTTGGCGCAAATGAGCGTGATGGCGAGTAATCTCATACTCGAGCGCCTGCCCCATACGGGGAGCATCCCGATGGGATCGCAAGCGTCGATAGGAGGAAGTCAATGACAGCAGAGACATACAAAGGTGACGCTTACTGCGTTAAGTGCAAAGAGAAGCGTGAATTCGAGGGAACCGTAAAGGTCTCTGACTCTGGTCGTCGCATGGCACAAGGCATCTGCCCAGTGTGTGGCACCAAGGTCAATCGCATCCTAGGCAAAGCTCAGTAATTAAATTTCGTTTTAGGTAAGCGAGTGTTTGCTTACCTTTTCAACGTCTAGCGTTATAGAAGAGCCCCGTACTCATTTGGTGCGGGGTTCTTTTGTTTTCCCCATCCGCTGTCGTTCCGTTCGTTTTGTGTGAGACACATGTAACCCACAGTAAAACTAGAGTTGGAAGTTCCACAGATTTGCTTGCGAAGCGGATCTTGCGCGCTGGTATTGAGCACTCTTCGGTGTATGAGAATCACACACCTTAATTCCGATCCAGCGAGCGCGCCAACAATAAAGACCGATCAAATAACAAAATCAGAACAAATAACAAAATCAGAACAAATAACACAGTCAAAGCTAGAACCGGTCCCAAGTCAGCAACGAAGAGCTAAGCAAGCACGAGTTACCCGGATCTCGATTGAGAACTCAGCAAGTGGTGACCAGCACGAAATCAAACCTCGCCTTAAGAGCGGTGTGCACATAAGTCGAGCAATCCCAGAGCAAGAGAAATCTTTAATTGTTGCCGCAGCACAAAGAGCGATTTCAATTTCGCATCCTGGCGCGAGAGCAATAATCGCAAAATTTGATGGTGAACATAGCGCTACTGAAATCAGTGATGAGTTAAATGCACCAATAGCAGTAATTGATCAAATAATCACACAATTGATCTCGGCACAGTTGCTTGATATTACAAAGTCAAAGATCAAATTGCATAATAGATTTCAATCAACTATTGCCCAACGTGCTGCGCAAACCCAAGATCAAAGCAACGATGCTTTCTATCGGCAACTTCAATTACGAATGGCACCCGAATTAAGTCAGACAACATGGGTTGAAAATATTGTTGATGGGGGAGTTGAACTGCTATCTGGCAGACAAAATTTTGGAGTTGAAATCCATGGGAATAATCGGGTTGCAACTCTGATTTATGCCGGCTTGTTAGCAAGCGGAGTCTCAAATACCAAGTTTTCTTTAACATCAAGGCGCGAAAAATATGCAATTGGAGATGCTGATTTAGGTACTGGTATTTTACGTGTTAATGATTTTGGACTCACATATAAATCTAGAATAGAAGAGTTAGCTCGCGAATGGTCACTTTTCCCAACCGCTTCAAAGAATGTGAAAGGTATTACTAACGCACCGATACCCGAGCGGAATTTACGTGTAGTAGTTGGAAATTTCGCACCAGAGCTGATTGATCAAATTATGCGAGATGAGATGGACCATCTTTTTGTTGGAGAACTAATTGGTGGAGCGGCGTACTGTGGGCCATTGGTATTACCTGCGAAGACACCTTGCCATAATTGCATCGAATTAAGCCGGGCAGAGCAGTATGGAATGGATCATTTAATTCCCCTTACCCCAATGAATGATGAACCCCCAGTTTCTATCGCTTATCAGCTGGCAGGTTCGGCAATTCAAGCGATTGTCCAATTTATCGATACCAGTAAGTGCGAGCTAATGGCTTCTCAAATCACCTTTGACTACCTAACGCCTTCACCTAAGGAGCCAACCAGATTTTCACGTCATCCGAAATGCGCATGCGTATGGAGCCAGCGCACTTATCCACATAAATTGGATGAAACTGAATAGGAACTCCTTCTCTCGCCAGAATCATGCTGAATTCCATTTTTAACCAACCAAACCAGTCAAGGAGAATCCAATGAAAAAGTTAGCCCACCAAGCTGTAATAGCAGAGATTGAACTTCGACAAAGATTAATCCGTACCCAGGATTATTTTTTTACTCGTTTAAAGAATGATCGGGGTGATGTTCCAGGATGGGTGCTCGTCGTATTAATGACAACTGGACTTGTTACCGCAATTTGGACCCTCGCCGCACCACGCTTAACTGCAATCCTGAAAAATTCATTGGACTCCATGAATGGCATTCGCTAATTCGTGCGGATCATGAAAATGCAAATCTCAAAAAAATGGATCATGAAAATACAAATCTTAAAAAAGTTGAGCAAAGAAGATGGAAATGTTGAAAGCGCTTTAGTTTTAATTCCGTTGCTGACCCTCTTCCTCATTGGAGTTCAGTTAATCATTGCCACCAATCTTCGCAACGCAGATATGGCAATTGCCCAAGGCGAGGCAGCAGCTCGTGCAATATCGCAACAATTTGTAGCTGGGGATCAAATTGTGGAGCTGGGTGGCCGAATTGAAAAGATCCGAATACTGATTACTCATAGATCTCATTCTTTGCCGCAGTTAGTTCCGGGATTAGCTGCACTTATGGGTGGCGATCCAATAACCGATGTCGTCGGTATTGCCGTTCTGGAACCAGTTTCAACTCAATGAAGCTGTTGAGTTCCACTCGGATAATTGCGCCGAGAATTGCAGAAAAAACTACCCATAAAATTGCCGAGAATGTAAAATCGGAATCTGGCAGTGCAATTGTGGAGTTTGTGGCATTGGCGATTCCGCTATTTATCCCCATTTTTATATATCTAAATCACTTCTCAGCCGTTAGCGCAAATGAAGCAATCGCACGATCGATGGCACGCGAGGTGCTTCGTGTTTATGCGATAAGTGAAAATGATGCGGCTGCGCAAGATCTTTCCAGCAAGGCGGCCAAGTTACTGGGAGGTCAGTGGCATCTAACTGATTTGGAAGTTGCATCGCTTCGAACACATATGGATTGTTCACATACGCCATGTTTAAGCGCCGATGGTCGGATCAAACTGACCATTTCATTTATAGATGAACAGACGGGCCGCGCCGTGTCTGCGTCTGCGCAACAACACTTAAGTCCATGGCTGGCATAGGTTGCCCCATGCCAGAAAGGTTCAAAAATGGCATGGACGAGAATTCAGATCTCAAGAATCTCAAGAATTTCAAGAATCTGAAACTTCAGAAAGGTCTCCGAAGGATATTTAATAGAGCCAACTCTGAAACTGGCTCAATCTCAGTTGTTGTAATTGGATTATTTATCATCACCGTTGCTTCCCTGATGGTGATGACAGATGTTGGAGTTTTGCTTGTCGCGAAGAGGTCATTGGTGCAAGCAACTGAGGCGGCCGCCCAACGTGGTGTACAAACACTTGATAAGAGTGCGTATTACCAAGGGAAAGCAAATATGTTCACCGCGCTTTTGGCAATTGCTACCAATCGCCCACACCCAGTCATTCCTATTGATTGCTCCAGAGGGGGCGTTGAAGTTTTAAGAGAGCTGCATTCTTGGAGCATTGACGATACCGATATGAAGTGGCAACAATTAAAGGGAATTCAACTAACTAATTTTCAATGTGATGGTCAATCACTGGCTATTCGAACTAGATCTGAAGTCATTTTGCCATTTAAAGTTCCAATGTCTGCGACAAATTCGGTATTTCTTACTGCATCAGCGGGAACTACAAATCAGGTGCAAGAAGGCTTCTATTTGTTTGGAATTAGGCTTCGTTAACTTGCTTTAGGTATCCTTTTCACGTGGCCGCACGCGAGTATCAATTAGAGATCGATGTGGTTGATGCAACCCTAGTTTCCATAGAAAAGGTTTTAGATCTGCCAAAGTTGCGCAAGCAAGCAGCAGAACTTGAGGTTGAAGCCGGTGTTCCAAATCTTTGGGATGATCCAGAGTCGGCTCAAAAAATTACCAGTCGTTTATCTCGTGTTCAGTCCGAGATTGCAAAGCTATCCGGACTTCGCCAGCGAGTAACAGATCTACCAATTCTCTTTGAATTGGCCGCAAGTGAACCGGGCGGAATTGAAGATGCCGAGAAAGAATTAGATGCAGTTAAGAAGTCGGTTGGCGAGTTAGAAGTTCAAACATTGCTCAACGGTGAATATGATGATCGTGATGCGCTAATTACAATTCGTTCCGAGGCAGGCGGAGTAGAAGCGGCCGACTGGGCCGAAATGATTATGCGAATGTATTTGCGTTATTGCGAGCGTCATAATTTCAAAGTTGATGTGCTAGAAACTTCATATGCAGAAGAAGCAGGAATTAAGTCAACAACATTTAAAGTTTCGGCGCCATATGCTTATGGGATTTTGTCGGTTGAGCAAGGCACACACCGTTTGGTGCGGATTTCTCCCTTTGATAGCCAGAGTCGTCGTCACACATCATTTGCCGGAGTTGAAGTTGTTCCGGTTGTTGAACAAAGTGATCACATAGAAATTGATGAAAAAGAAATCCGAGTTGATGTCTATCGCTCTTCCGGTCCTGGTGGGCAAGGCGTGAACACCACCGACTCAGCGGTGCGTCTGAACCACATTCCCACGGGCATTGTTGTCTCCTGCCAAAATGAGCGCTCCCAGATTCAAAACAAAGCCACCGCTATGGCGGTATTGCAATCTAAGTTGTTAGCGCGGCGTCGTCAGGAAGAACAAGCAAAGATAAACGCACTTAAGGGCGACAACTCTGGTTCCTGGGGCAACCAGATGCGCTCATATGTTTTGGCCCCGTATCAAATGGTTAAAGATCTTCGGACCGATCATGAAACTGGAAATACTTCAGCGGTGCTAAACGGCGAAATCGATGATTTCATCGAAGCCGGAATTCGCTGGCGCCGTAGTTCATAATTGATGATTTCATCGAAGCCGGAATTCGCTGGCGCCGAAGTTCATAATTGATGATTTCATCGAAGCCGGAATCTGTTGGCGTCGAAGTTCATAAATTGAACGTACCCAATTGTCTTTCACAATACTGATAGCTGTGAGAAACGCTCCAGATGTGCCCCAGTTCTAAAAATTCTCAGAATCCAAGCAATTTCACACTTTTCCTACGCCTAAACCCCGCCACATCCATCGATTTCTAGCGTATTTACCTAAACTATAGCCAGGTCGAGGGCCCCTTACCCCCGCTTATGCAATGGGAGAGTCAATGATTCGCTTTGAAAATGTCACCAAGGCTTATTCGGGTCAAGATCGGCCAGCACTCGAATCTGTAACCCTGGAAATCGTTAAGGGTGAGTTTGTCTTTCTGGTTGGCCTTTCAGGTTCAGGTAAATCAACATTCCTTCGTTTGGTGCTTCGCGAAGAGCGCCCTACGTCAGGTTCAATTTATGTGGCCGGTAAAGATTTAGGAACCTTGGCCAAGCACAAAATTCCAGAACTTCGTAGATCAGTTGGAACGGTTTTCCAAGATTTTCGATTGCTGCCTAACAAAACTATTACGGAAAACGTAGCATTCACATTGCATGTGCTCGGGTATTCACAAAAAGAGATCAACCGCGAAGTTCCAGAAGTTCTTGAACTAGTTGGTTTGGAAGATAAGGGTGATCGATTGCCTTCTGAGATTTCCGGCGGAGAGCAACAACGTGTTGCTATTGCTCGCGCCTATGTTAGCCGTCCGCCAATACTTATCGCAGATGAGCCAACAGGTAACCTTGATCCGGCAACATCAGTTGGCATCATGAAGTTGCTAGATCGGATTAATCGCGAGGGCACAACAGTTTTGATGGCAACTCATGATTCTGGAATCGTTGATCAAATGCGCAAGCGCGTTATAGAACTCGATGCAGGGCATGTTATCCGCGACCAAGTTCGTGGTGTTTATGGGTACACCGGTTAAGGGCGAAAGGTAAAAACATGCGCGCGCGTTTTCTTCTTAGTGAGGTCGGAATTGGCCTTCGCCGTAACTTGACTATGACCTTCGCGGTTGTCGTGACAACAGCTATCTCATTGTCACTACTTGGAATTGGACTTCTTTCAAATGCACAAGTTGGCGCGATGAAAGATTATTGGTACGACAAGATTGAGGTTTCGATATTTCTCTGCGGAAGCCTTTCTGATTCACCATCGTGTTCAGCAGGTATCGTCACTGCAGATCAGCGTTTATCGATTCAGCGGGATCTACAGGATATGTCTGTCATCGAAAGTGTTTATTATGAATCACAGTCGCAAGCATTTGCCCGCTTCCAAGAGCGATTTAAGGATTCGGCAATTGCACAAAATGTGACCCCAGATCAGTTGCCGGAATCATTCCGCGTTAAGTTAAAGGATCCAACACAATTTGCAGTAATTGTAAGTGCATTCAGCGGTCGTCCAGGAGTTGATGTTGTACAGGATCAACGAACAATCCTGGAAAAGTTCTTTAGATTGTTGTCGGTATTGCGAAATGGCGCCTTGGCGGTTGGCCTTGCATCAGTGCTGACTGCGGCGTTGTTAATTTCAAATACCTTGCGAATTGCGGCATTTAACCGTCGTCGCGAAACAGGTGTGATGAGACTGGTAGGTGCTTCCTCTTGGTCAATCCAACTTCCGTTCCTTCTTGAAGGAGTTATCTCAGCTATTTTTGGTTGGGCTATTGCAACCGGAATACTCGCAGGGCTTAAGACTGTTATTGATACAAATGTTGCACCTTTGCTTTCCTTCACCAAGTTCTTCGGTTGGCGAGACGTTTGGGTCTCATCTGGCTATCTACTTGCCACAGGCTTGGTAGTTTCAATCTTGGCTTCGGTTATCACGCTTCGTCGCTATTTAAAGGTCTAGTCACTCCCTATTCCGCTGCACATGCGACTATTCCGCGGCACATGCGACTATTCCGCTGCACATGCGACTATTCCGCTGCACATGCGGTGGTAGCGAAAATCTGCATCGCCGGTGTACTCAAATCAATTGAAGTGAGAGAATTGGAACCGGTAATTCAATAGGTGAGTTGCTAAGGAGAAGAGGCGGTGATGCGGCATGGTTAAAGAGGTAGGCCGCAAGGTCATAGCCCAAAATAAGAAGGCACGTCACGATTACTCGATCGCCGATGTAATTGAGTGTGGAATGGTGCTTACTGGCACTGAAGTTAAATCGCTTCGTGCCGGTCGCGCATCCCTGGTCGATGGTTTTGCCATGATCAACGATGGCGAATTGTGGTTGATGGGTGTTCATATTCCTGAGTACACCCAAGGCACTTGGACAAATCACACCCCACGTCGGGATCGTAAACTTCTTGTTCACAAACAAGAGCTCAATAAGTTGATCGGAAAAATGAAAGACTCCGGTACGACTTTGGTTGCGTTGCAGATGTATTTTAAAGATGGAAAAGCAAAGGTTGAGATTGCTGTTGCACGAGGAAAGAAAGCGCACGATAAGCGTGAAGCCATTAAGGAGCGCGAAGCAGATCGCGAGATTTCTCGCGTTGTTTCGCGCAGTCATAGCGGAAAAGCATCTCGGGTTGCTTCCAGGTACCAAGACTAGTTAACTTTTAAATTCGAAAACTCCGCCGCTTTTCTTGTTAAGCAGTGCTGCGAAATCCAGGCAGTGCTGTAATCGACTCCTGCGGCCATGATGGCAATTCAGACAAGGATACGATTGCTTCGCACGCTTAACTTCGAAAAGCAGTATCTGTTGGCCGTTTAGAAGTAACC
>JAYVQU010000054.1:0-14453 GCA_043776875.1 Actinomycetes bacterium | reverse complement strand
GTGTCTCAGTCCCAGTGTGGCCGGTCGCCCTCTCAGGCCGGCTACCCGTCGTCGCCTTGGTGAGCCATTACCTCACCAACAAGCTGATAGGCCGCGAGATCATCTTCAACCGAAAAACTTTCCAGAGCTGCAGATGCCTGCAGTTCTCATATCCGGTATTAGCCCCGGTTTCCCGGAGTTATCCCAGTGTTGAAGGTAGATTTCTCACGTGTTCCTCACCCGTTCGCCGCTAATCAACACCCGAAGGTGTCTCATCGCTCGACTTGCATGTGTTAAGCACGCCGCCAGCGTTCGTCCTGAGCCAGGATCAAACTCTCCATAGAAAGTTTTCATCTTGGCGATCAGACAAACAAACTGTCGTTTAATTTGTCATTTATATACCAAAGGAAATCAACGGGTATAGCTTTTTATAGCTATACCTCATTGAGGTATTTATATTTGCCGTGGCTTATCAATCAAAAAGCACTGTAAAACAATGATTTTTCGCTATTAAAAGCATGACGAATAAAGCCACTATTGGCATTGACTTATGGCACGCTGTTGAGTTCTCAAGGTACGGATGCGCACTGATTCACAGGATTTCTCCTGATTTTCAGGGCAGATCGCCAAACTTAGTGCATGCACGCGGGCGCGGTCAAACCGGCCCTTATGAGGTACTAGCTTTGGCTTTAGCTCAATTACTTGAACATTTTTGCCTACTGTCCGGCCTAAATCGTCCGTTCCCAGCAAGGAGCGTAACTATACCTAGCGCCTTCGGACTGGTCAAATCGGTATCGGTAACAAAATAAAATTTAGAAATCACTAACTTGTTAACAAATTATCCACACCCGCTAGGGTTTTTATCTCAGATCGGTGAAGCTAGATGAGTTCAACGGCGGCAAGATCTCGCTTACCTTTTCGCAAAACGGCATATTTACCGCATAAAAAGTCAGATTTTGCGGGCCGGAAATCTTCCCCCGATATTTTTAGATTGTTGAGATATGCGCCACCTTCTTTAATGATGCGACGCGCCGCTGATTTACTATCAACAACGCCAGTTGCTGCTAGGAGATCTACCCAGGTTGGAATTTCTTCATTGTGTGACACGGTTGTTCGAGGAAGTTCGGCAAGTGCTGATGCAAGTGTTACTTCATCGAGTTCGGATAGTTCACCTTGTCCAAATAATGCAAAAGCGGCAGCTTCAACGCGCGAAGTTGTTTCTTGCGAATGCACAAGTGCCGTTAATTCTTGGGCAAGTGCGCGATGGGCAACGCGCTTTCCCGGATTTTCATTGTGGGCATTTTCAAGTTCAATAATTTCTGCATGAGATTTAAAAGAAAACACTTTTAGAAAGTTAATCACATCCTTGTCATCGGTATTTAACCAATATTGGAAAAATGCATAAGGCGATGTCAGCTCAGCATCTAGCCAAACTGAACCACCAGCAGTTTTGCCAAACTTTGTGCCATCAGCTTTTGTTAATAATGGAACGGTTAAGGCGTGCGCACTTGCTTGCTCGACCCGGCGAATTAAATCTAAACCCGCAACAATATTTCCCCATTGATCTGAACCACCAATTTGTAAGGTGCAGTTATTACGTCGGAAGAGTTCTAGGAAATCATATGCTTGTAAAACTTGATAAGAGAATTCAGTATAAGAAATTCCGCCGGCTTCCAAACGCGAAGCCACCGAATCGCGGGACAACATTTGATTAACACTAAAATGCTTACCAATATCGCGTAAGAATTCAATCGCGCTAAGCGGCGCGGTCCAATCTAAATTATTTACTACGGTAGCTGGATTTGTAGGCGAAGCAAAATCTAGGAATGCCGAAACTTGGGCATGAATTCGGTTGACCCAAGCTGCAACCGTTTCATTGGTATTTAGCGTGCGCTCCTCATTTTTTCCACTTGGATCGCCAACTAAGCCAGTCGCTCCACCGACTAGTGCAATCGGATTATGGCCAGCTAATTGAAAACGGCGAAGAACTAACAACACCGCAAGATTGCCAACATGAAGTGAAGGTGCGGTTGGATCAAAGCCAATATACAAAGTAATTGGCTTTTTTAAAGCCGCTAAAAGCACAGCTTCATCGGTTGATTGGGCTAATAAACCACGCCAACGAAGATCTTCAAGTAAGTTCATTGGCTCATCATCTCGGAGAACGCCCTTTGTTTGCTGACAATTACCGCTTCCGTCTTGGCATTGGCGCCTTTTGCCACTGCAATCTGTTGCGCAACCAGCACCGGAGCGGTTCCGCCCGCAGTTGTACGCGAGTTAAGTGCGCCGTGAACGGTGAGAACATCGCGGACTCCGCTGTCTAATAATGGGTGCAGTTCCAGAAATTCCGAATCCGTTAATTGATGAAGTTGGCGACCGCTGGATTCGCACATTGCCACGCACTTTCCGGCTACTTCGTGCGCCAGTGCAAAGGGCACCGCTTTTTTAGCTAAGTAGTCAGCAATCTCAGTTGCTAAAGCAAAACCAGTTGGCGCTGCCAGCGCCATTTTTTCTCGATCAAACTGCGTTGTTGCAATCATGCCTGTAACCGCCGGAATAACTAGTAGCAAGGTATCAACACTGTCGAATAGCGGCTCTTTATCTTCTTGCAAATCACGGTTGTAGGCAAAGGGCAAGCCTTTCAGCATTGTGAGAACGCTCATCAAATTTCCAACTAACCTTCCGGATTTTCCGCGGGCCAGCTCAGCCATATCTGGATTTTTCTTTTGCGGCATGATGGAGGAACCAGTTGCATATTCATCGGCAACCTTTGCCCAGCCAAACTCAGTAGTTGACCATAGCGTCCACTCTTCACCAATTCTGGAGAGATGATTTCCGATCATTGCGCAAACAAATAAGGCTTCGGCAACATAATCACGATCACTGACGGCATCAATGCTGTTAGCAAATGCATTTTCAAAACCAAGATTATTCGCGGTAAAGGCGGGCTCCAGCGCAAAGGAGGAGCCAGCAAGTGCACCTGCACCTAGTGAGCTAACCGAAGTTCGCAAGAGCCAATCATCGATTCGATCCAAGTCGCGCGCAAAAGCTTGTGCATGTTTTGCTAATTCATGGCCAAATGAAACTGGTTGCGCATGTTGCAGGTGAGTAAAACCTGGGGCCGGATCATCTATGTACGCTGACGCCTTTTCTAAAATCGCGCTTTGCAGTTGGGTAAGTAAGCCGGCGATATCTAACATGTGATCAATTGCAAAGAGGCGAAGGTCGGTAGTTACCTGATCATTGCGCGAGCGGCCCGCGCGCAGGGCTCCCCCAACTGCGCCAAGTTTTTCGGTTAAGCCGCGTTCTAATGCGCTGTGAACATCCTCATCAGTTGCAATTGGCGAAAATGAACCGACGGCAATCTCGCCTTGCAACTGCTTTAGCGCTTGCAAAATAGCGCTGGCATCACCGGCGGTAATCAGACCGCTCTTACTTAAGACCGCTAAGTGCGCCATAGAAGATCGAAGATCATAAGGTGCTAGCCGCCAATCAAAGTGCACGCTTCTAGATAAGGCAAAAACCGTCTCCTTCGGTCCCTGCGCAAATCGACCGCCCCAAAGCACCATTACTTCCTCTTTCCTTCGCCAGCTGCGTAAGCCAGTAATTCTTTCGCTAATTGTGCCCCGCCGGTTGCTTTCTTGGAGACTAAAATAATCGTGTCGTCACCGGCAATACTTCCAATCACACCAGTTAATTTGGCGTGATCAAGTGAACTTGCTAAAAATTGCGCCGCACCAGGTGGAGTGTGAACTACCGCCAGATTTGCGCTGGAATCTACTGACAAAATCAACTTTGCCGGTAAAGGTGTGCTCCGAGCAATTACTTCATCTGAGCTGGTGCCGATTTGATAGGTACTCTCGCCATCTCTATTTCGAGTTCTAATGGCACCGATAATTTCCAGATCACGGCTTGCCGTTGCTTGGGTCACGGTATAACCACTTTTTTTAAGTTGCGCCACTAAATCGGTTTGGGAGTGAACCAATCCCGATTCAATAAGTGTTATGGCTTTTGCTCTACGCGCCGAAACTGATTGTGCATTATTTGACATCGGTCAACACCTTCCGAAAGATCGATATAAATTTATTCACTTGTGCATCGCTCACGATAAGTGCAGGTGCGATTCGAATAGTGGTTGCATTTGCCGCATTTACTAGAACACCACGGGTCTGAAGTTCACTTGCGACCTTTGCCGCTGGCAAACTTTTAAGTTCTATCCCTAGCAACAACCCAGCACCTCTAACCTCTTTCACGCCCGGGATTAGCGCTAACTCCTGTATTAAGTGTGCACCCTGCTTTTCAACTTTTATTAAAATTTTCTTTGCTTCTATGAAATCAATCGCCGCAAGGGCGGCCGCGGTTGTCACTGGATTGCCGCCAAAGGTCGAACCATGTTCGCCAGCTTGAAATAGGTCGGCAGCTTTACCCAAAGCGATCATCGCTCCCAATGGCAATCCCCCACCTAAACCCTTAGCAAGGGTAATTACATCAGGCGTAATCCCAGCATACTCATAGCCAAACCAATATCCGGTGCGACCCATTCCGGTCTGCACCGCATCAATTACTAATAGCGCTCCTTTTTCATCACAAATTTCGCGAACCCGTTTTAAATAATCAACCGGCGGCACAATTACGCCCGCTTCTCCCATGATCGGTTCGATTATCACCATCGCAGTTTTCTTGGTAATCGCTTTTTTAATCGCTTGTATGTCGCCAAACGGAACATGTTTTATACCTTTAAGCAACGGTAAAAAAGGTTTACGCTTTGTTGGCTGGCCGGTCAGGGAGAGAGCCCCCATGGTTCGACCGTGAAAAGCACCTTGTGCTGCAACCACCCGATACTTTCCGGTCTTGCGAGAGAGTTTTAAAGCTGCCTCATTAGCTTCGGCACCTGACTGACAAAAGAAAACTTTGCCGTTTTTTTCACCCGTCATCGCGATTAATTTTTCAGCTAACGAGATTGCATTTGGGTGCGCATAAAAATTGCTGACATGGCTCAACACGCTAATTTGTTTACTGACAGCTTTCACGATTGCTGGATGGGCATGACCCAAAATGTTGGTGGCGATACCGCCGAGAAAGTCTAAGTACTCCTTACCATCGGCATCTTCAACAACAACACCCTTGCCTTTGACCAGGGCGATAGTCGGGGTCCCATAATTATTTTGCACAACCTCTTTCCAGCGTTGTTCAAATATTTTGTTGCTCATGCAACCACCAAGGTTCCACCGGTGCCGGCTAAGGCTGCTTTAAAGCTCTCCGAATCGGTGCCATCAATAATCCTTACCGACTTAGCCCCTTGGGCAACGGCATCAAGTGCTGCTTGCACTTTTGGCGCCATTCCATGCGCAAAACTCGATTTCATCGAAGCAAGTTCCGTTGAAGTTATGAAATCAATCAAAGAATTTCGATCCGGCCAACTTCGATATATCCCAGCAACATCGGTCATAATGATCAAAACAGAGGCAGCAAGTGCCCCAGCTATTGCCGCAGCTGCCAGATCGGCATTCACATTGAGACCATTGCTGGTATCAATATCGGCAGAAATTGGGGAAACCACTGGAACAATTCCGGCTTCCAGTAATTGCTTTATAAGTGAGGTATCAACTCTTACTACATCACCTACTAAACCTAGATCAACAACAGTTCCATCGACTAGCACTGTTCGCTTTTTCGCAATCAGCGTGGGAAGAGTGCGACCAGAAATCACTTGAGCTTTGATGCCTGCTTGGTGCAAACTCTGTGCCACTTGCGGACCAACCTCTTGGGCCAAAACTCGTTCCACTATTTCAAAAATTTCCGGGGTAGTAACTCTGAAACCACCAATGAAAACAGTATTAATTCCAGCAAATGAGAGCGCCTCATCTATTGCTGGACCGCCGCCATGTACCACCACCACCGATTCCCCGGTGCTTTGCGCGTGGGCAATGGCTTTTGCAAAATTTCCATTTTCATCCTTCATAGCATGGCCACCATATTTTACGACCATCATGTTGAGTAGGCCGAGTTTTCGTGTACATAGGCATGGGAAAGGTCGTTGCTCAAAATAGTTGCGGTAGCAATTCCGCAGTTCATATTGATTTCAATCTCAACTAAACGATTGCTGAAATCAACCGTTGCTTTATCGGCATCAGGCGCGCTACTTGTACAAACCGCAACACCATTAATTTTCACATCAATCGTAAGTGGGTCCATTTGCGCATCGGCAGTTCCGACTGCGGCTAAAACTCGACCCCAGTTAGGATCTGCCCCGAAAATTGCCGCCTTAAGTAGATTATTGCGCGCGCACGCTCGCCCGATTTCAACCGCATCTTTTTCTGATGCTGCATTCCTAACTTTAATGGCTACGGTCTTGGTCGAACCTTCAGCATCTGCGATTAATTGACTGGCCAAAGAGCCACACACGCTAGTTAACAACTCTTCAAGTTGCAGATCGCTGATCGCAACCTGGCTGGCACCAGATGACATAAAGAGCACTGTGTCATTTGTGGAAGTGCAGCCATCTGAATCGATGCGATTAAAAGTTCGATCGGTTACCCGAGAAAATATTTCTTGGGCTGAATCCGAAACAATGGCATCGGTCATTACAACTGACAACATGGTTGCTAATGTTGGCGCCAACATTCCGGCACCTTTGGCAATCCCGACACATTCAACGCCAAACCCAGTAAAATTCGCAATTTTTGGAACTGAATCGGTGGTCATGATTGCGCTGGCACTTGCTGCCAACCCAGCCTCTGTCATCGAGCTCACGATCAAATCAAGACCCTTTAATATTTTTGGCATCGGTAAAAACTCGCCAATCAATCCGGTGGAGCAGACCACAACTTCACCGGCTGAAAGATTGAGCAACTGGCCAACATGTTCAGCGGTTTTGTGGGTATCGGCAAAACCTTGTGGACCAGTACATGCATTTGCGCCACCAGAATTGAGCACAACTGCACGAACAACTGCGCCTTTGACCACTTGGCGCGACCAAATCACCGGGGCTGCCACAACTTTGTTGGTGGTAAATACGGCTGCACAAGCAAAGTTTGGACCTTGATTTTCAATCAGCGTTAAGTCCAGTGCGCCATCACTTTTTAGCCCGGCCGCAACTGATCCTGATCTAAACCCTTGAGGAAATTTCATACTCCAACGCCATCGTGGGCAATGCCAAGTTTTTCGTCATAACCACAAATTAAATTCGCATTCTGAATCGCTTGGCCAGCGGCACCTTTTCCTAAATTGTCGATAGCTACCGAAACTATTAATCGATTTGTATGTTGATCCACCGCTACTTGCATGTGAATTTTATTGCTACCAGTAAGTGAACTGGTCCTTGGCATTTGTCCAACGGGCAAAACTTCAACAAAGTATTCTTGGGCGTAAGCAGCGGTAAAAAGTGCATGCGCAGTTTCGGTCGTAAGTGGTTTACTCAATTTCGCGGTAATGGTTGCCAGAATTCCACGCGGCATGGGCGCAAGAATCGGAGTAAAGGAAAGCTTGACCTCTTTTTGTCCAAGTGCAGTTAGCGCCTGTTCGATCTCGGGTGTGTGTTGATGTATACCACCGAATTTGTAGGAAGTTAGTGAGCCCATTACCTCGCTGCCAATCAAATTAATTTTGGCACTTCTTCCAGCGCCAGTGGTACCGGAGGCTGCAACAACAACGATGTCATCAGAATCGATGTAGCCAAGGGCGGGCGCTACTCCTAATGTGATTGCGGTTGCATAACATCCGGGATTAGCGATTCTTGTTTGGGAAATGATCGCTTTCCGCTGACCTTGACCCAGCTCCGGTAATCCATAAATCCACGCGCCAGCATGTTCACCGCCATAATACTTTTCCCAATCGCTGGCACTTTCTAATCTGAAATCTGCGCCTAAATCAACAATTTTCACAGAAGCTGGAATTTTTGCTACCAGGGATGCGGATTCACCATGTGGCAGCGCCACAAAAACTAAATCCAAATCAGTGAAATCAATTGCTTCGACGGGTTGGAAAACTACTCCGGCATAACTTTGCAGTTGAGGATGAATGGAGGTAACTAGCTCCCCCGCGTTGGAATAAGCGCTAACAAAGCAAACCTCAAAATTGGGATGTCCGGCTAACAATCGCAGGAGTTCACCCCCGGCATAACCGCTCGCGCCTAAAACCACCGTTTTCATAGCGCAATGATAAGGCATTACTAATAATTATGCAACTGAGTGCATAATTATGCGGTGCGCAAGATTGCGCCGCATTTGGCTGCGGCCGCAGCGGTTGCCGCTTCCCGCATTGTCGAAACCTCTTCCCCAGTAAGGGTTCGATCTTGGGCCCGAAATACCAAAGTAAAGGCCAGTGAGACTTTGCCATCACCAATTTTGTCGTAACGATCAAAAAGGGTGATTGACTCTAGTAATTCACCGGCGCCGCTTCGAAGCGCAGCTGCTACATCTTGGGCACTTATTGTGGCATCAACGATCAACGCTACATCTTGAACTGCCGCGGGCATAGTTCCAATAATTGTTGGGCGAATCAATTGTGAATCAGGTAGTGCGTTAAGTGCTACTGCGAAAGCAACCGAGCGCTCCGGCAATCCATATGCGGCAACTACTCGTGGATGAAGTTCGCCGGCATGTGCGACCGTTTTGCCAGCAACAATAAGTTCGGCACATCGGCCAGGATGCCAGGGCGCAAAATCTGAGCGGGCAACGCTCCATTTCAGATTACATAACTCCAAAATGTCCTGTACGTGCGCAATTGCATCTTGCCAGTTGTAATTTCGGGGTTTACCTTGCCAATTTTCAGTTTCTACTTTTCCAACCAAGAGGCCAGCGACGTGATAACCCTGATTTGGCACAGTTGCAAAAATTTCTGCAATAACTTTTTGATCAGGCCGCTTTGCCAGATCAGGCAAAATGGCAGGTACCAACTTTTGTGAGCTACGAAAGATTGTTCCCATCTCAAATATTGCAAAGTCTTTAGCCCCTCGGCTGATATTGCGTTGTGCGACTTCAATTAATCCAGGAACTAGGTGTACCCGTAGCAGCGGAAACTCTTCCGACATTGGATTAGCGATTTTGTAGGTCGCTGCTCGTTCACCGATAAAGCCCATGGCATCGATAGTTTCTTGATTGGTAAATGGAAAAGTTTGCACCTCAGTAAATCCACGACTAGCCAGCATTGTTGCAACCGCGCGCCGACGCTTCTGGGTTGGCGTTAAAGATGCATGCAAGGGGCGTGGTGGCAGTTCTGATGGGATTTTGTCGTAGCCGATCATGCGTGCAACCTCTTCGGTAAAATCAGCGGCGGTTAAGAGATCGGCGCGCCATGATGGTGGATCGATAGTAAAACTTTTCTCATCAACATCACAACCTACAGTTCGTAAAAGTTGGGCGACCTGTGCCGCTGGCACATCAAAACCAAGCGTCTTGGAGATGTAGGAAGGATCGATTGCTACCAAAGCCGGATATCTGGGCACGCCCGCCACCACAGTAGCCACATGCTTGGCCGAACTATGAGCAGTTAGCAACTGCACGAATCTGGCTGAGGCAAATTGGGCCAAGGATGGATCGACACCTCGTTCAAAACGACGCGATGCCTCGGAAGATACCTTGTGACGACGCGCGTTCTTTGCGATAGCGATTGGATCAAAGCGAACCGCTTCCAACGCAATTTCGGTCGTACTTTCTGAGATTTCCGAGAAAGCGCCACCCATAGTTCCAGCTAAAGCAAGTGGCTGCTCATCATCACAGACCATTAAATCATCGGGATCTAATGTGCGAACTTGACCATCAAGGGTTGTGAACGGCTGCGCCCTACCAGCACGTTTAATCGTTAACCCACCCCTGATCTTTGATTTATCAAAGACATGAAGTGGCTGACCAAGTTCTAGCATTACATAATTTGCAATATCTACCACCAAAGATATGGAACGCATGCCCATTTTTTCAATGCGCCGACGCATCCACAATGGTGTCGTGGCCGTTGCATCAAAGTTGGTTAGCGTGCGTAAATAGAAAACTGATGCCGCGGCTGGGTCTGCAATCTTTGCGGTTAGACCTAGACCGGTTTGGGCAAACTCTAAATTGCGCAACGCCTCAACCGGATCGGTAAAGTTTAGATTAAGGCAAGCCGCAACTTCCCGGGCGATTCCGCGAATACTTAGGGCATAACCTCGGTCTGGATTTACCGCAATCTCAAAAATTACATCGTTGATCTGCAACGCCGCAACTGCATCGGCTCCGATTTGCACTTCCCCATGGGCAAAAACCATGATTCCGGCGTACTCATCGCTAATTCCGAGTTCGCGACCAGAACAAATCATGCCATTGGATGTTTTGCCATAAGTCTCACGTGCAGCTATTGCAAAATTTCCAACCAGCACAGCACCAGGGAGCGCAACAACTACCAGGTCGCCCACTGCGAAGTTAGTTGCGCCGCAAATTACAAACCTGGTTTCACCCTCACCGCAATCTAAACCTACATATCGAATAGATTTTTTGAATTCAGTGATCTCTTCAATCGATAGCACTTTGGCAAATTTCAGAGGGCCGGTTAAATCCACACCTTGCCGGATAATTTGCTCAACCTCAAAGCCCACCCGAATCAAGCCATCGGAAATTTGTTCAGCGGTAACTGACTCTGGGATGTCAACAAACTCTTTGATCCAGGAAAGTGGCGCGCGCATTACAAGCCAACGCCAAA
Organism: Actinomycetes bacterium; assembly: GCA_043776875.1. Lineage (GTDB taxonomy): Bacteria > Actinomycetota > Actinomycetes > Nanopelagicales > Nanopelagicaceae > Planktophila. The sequence goes on along the minus strand of JAYVQU010000054.1, from coordinate 3,803 downwards.
TTGACGGGTGAATCGAAGATCGCCTTCAACGATGTCGTGCATATCAGTAATACCGTGACGCACCATCAGCGTTCGCTCTAGCCCCATTCCGAAAGCAAATCCACTATAAATATCTGGATCTATGCCACAGCTTGTCAGCACCTTTGGATTGACCATTCCGCATCCGCCCCATTCAATCCAGCGGTTATTGAAAAATATATCTACTTCGGCACTTGGCTCAGTAAATGGGAAAAAGGATGGGCGAAGCCGAGTGGTTACTTCGAGTCCAAACATATGACGAGCAAAGTTAGCTAGCGTCCCTTTCAGATGTGCCATCGTGATCCCCTTATCGATCACCAAACCTTCTACCTGATGAAAGACCGGGCTATGTGTTGCATCGAGTTCATCTGCGCGAAATGTTCGCCCTGGACACACAACGTAAATTGGTGGTTGTTGCGTCAACATGGTGCGAATTTGAACGGGCGAGGTGTGGGTTCGCAATACCATTCCAGAATCGAGGGGTTCAATGAAGAATGTGTCCTGCATCGTTCGAGCTGGATGATCGGCCGGAATATTCAAAGCATCAAAGTTGAGCCAACCTGATTCAAGTTCTGGACCTTCTTCAACGGCATACCCTTGTTCGATAAAGAAGTCGGATACCTCATTTTTGATAATTGAGATTGGATGCAGACCGCCGCGATGTGCACGATCAACTGGCAGGGTTATATCAACCACCTCTTCCAGCAAAACTCTGCGATCGCGCTCTGCTTCCAAAATCGCAGCGGCATCTGATAGAGCTTGTGCTATGGAAGCCTTTGCAGCTCCGATTACCTTTCCAAAACTGGACTTGTCAGCTGGTGACATTGAACCTAGGGCACGTGATGCCGAAGCGATCGCAGACTTATCACCCGAATGCGCAAGGCGAGCGACTTTAAGTGAATCTAGATCCGGCGCGGAGGCGAAGGCTTTGCAGGCAGCTTCTACCCAGGTCGAAATCTCTTCAACGCGCATAGGGAGAACTCTATCTCGAAGGGCTTTGTGAGACTGGCATATTTGATAGGTGATACATGACAATCGATGCCGCCGCCGACAAATTAAGGCTTTCGGCGTTACCAGGCATAGGGATATTTACAACTTCAATATCAGATACCTGTTGTGAAGTGGCTAGGCCACGAGCCTCATTGCCGAACACCGCTACCCAATCACCACTTACTTGATACTCATTCAATTTTTTTGAGCCCTGCGCACCGAGCGAAAATGCCTGCAATTTCATTTTCAAAAGTTCATGGATTTCAACATCTTCAAAAACTGGAATATGCCACAAGGAACCCGCGGTGCTACGAACAACCTTAGGTGAGTACATATCTACACTGCCAGGTGAAGTAATAACCGCATCCATTGCGAAGGCATCAGCTGAACGTAAAATTGTTCCGGCATTCCCTGGATCCTGCACCTCTGCCAGGTAAATAAATCTGCGCGCTCCATTGAGGGCAATTACAGCGATATCTGATTTCGGAATTATGCACACCGCGAGCATGCCTTGTGGTGTTTTAGTATCAGACATTTCTTTCATGACATCATCACTGACATCTACGCAATTAACACCGGATAATTGGAGTGATTGCTCTATCTTTGCCCGCCCATTGACAGTTAAATAAAGGGTTTCAATAACTGGTCCTGCTGATGCCACCAGCGCTTCGCGTACAGATTGAAAACCTTCGGCAACAAATCTCCCAGCGGCTTTACGCTCTTTTACTCCCCTGGAACCAATAAGAGCCTTAACTCGCCCAACATGTGGCGAGTTAAGGCTCTCAATCATTATTGGAACTTATCCGGATGCAAGACTCTTGCGAGCCACATCAACAAGTGTCTTGAAGGTTGCTGGATCATTTGTGGCAAGCTCTGAAAGAACACGACGATCAACCTCAACCCCGGAAGCTTTTAAGCCTTGGATAAAACGATTGTAGGTAAGTCCATGTTCGCGACAACCTGCGTTGATCCGCTGAATCCAAAGCCGACGAAAATCGCCCTTCTTATCTTTACGGTCATTGAAGGCATAAACCATTGAGTGCGTAACTTGCTCCTTCGCCTTTGTAAAAAGACGGGAACGTTGTCCGCGATAACCGCTGGCACGTTCTAGAGTTGTGCGACGTTTCTTGGCCGCATGAACACCACGTTTTACTCTCATTTAACCTGCCCCTTACTTCAAGCCAAGCATGCGCTTGGCTGTAACTGCGACGGTTGGTTTTGCTGCTGATTCTGTCGATAGTCGACGAGTTACTCGGGAAGATTTATGTTCGAGCAAGTGGCGCTTTCCGGCGCGCTCGTGCATAACCTTTCCAGAACCTGTGATGCGGAAAGTCTTCTTCGCACCACTATGTGTTTTCATCTTTGGCATCTTTTAAGCTCCATCCGTTGTCTGGGCAGCGGCTTCAGCTTTCGCCTTGCGTGCTGCCTTTGCTTCTGCAACTGCTTCTGTTTTCTTTTTTGTTGGGCCAATTACCATGGTCATGTTTCGTCCCTCTTGCTTAGGAGCGAACTCAACAAAACCAACTAGTGCAACATCTTCGGCAAGACGTTGCAACATCTTGTATCCCAACTCAGGTCGCGTTTGTTCGCGTCCGCGAAACTTCATTGTCACCTTTACCTTGTCGCCACCCTTAAGAAATTTCTCCACCTGAGTACGCTTTGTTTCGTAATCATGGCTTTCGATCTTTGGTGTTAGCCGCACTTCCTTAACCACAATGTGGGTCTGGTTTTGTCGCGCTTCCCGTGCCTTCTGGGCAACTTCGTACTTGTACTTTCCGAAGTCCATGATCTTGCAAACGGGTGGATTAGCCTCGGCGGCGATTTCGACTAAGTCGAGACCAACTTCATCGGCCATCTTGAGCGCGGTATCGATATCAACAACTCCAACTTGTTCACCGGTATGCCCGATTAAGCGAATTTGAGGTGTACGAATTCGATCGTTGATGCGAGGTTCAGTTGTGATTTGTGCTCCTTCGGTTCGTTAACGCTTTAGTGTCACAGCGCTGCAAAAGAAAACCGCAAGGGCAAGAGAAATAAATCTCTTATCCGACAAACCAGATCGCAATAGTGGCGATGAAGGTGGGAGCGGTAACTCCTCTTGCAGTGACTGTTACGCCACTGGTCTGGAGCAAAGGCTACCTGAGTTAATCCAAATGAGGAAATTGCGGCAATGGCGGATTCTCAACAGCATGCTGGGTTTGCTGCTGGCCGCTTCCATCGCCTCGATGTGGTGGCAATGATCATTACAGCCTGCGCCCCAGCTTATATCGCCATTTCAGTCAGTTCTTCTTCGCGATCACAAGTAGGTAGTCGGTATCGAATAGCGCGGTTCCGTCATCGGCTCGGTTGTAGCGCTCGACCAGCGCGATGATGTCATTCCTAAAAGCATCTCGTCGTTCGGCGTCAAGTGTCTCAAACAACTTCAGCGTCGGCCCGTAATGGGTGAGGAAGAAGTCTGCGTAGTGGCAAGCCGAGAGGAAGCGTTGGGTAAGGGCGCCGCTGTTGAACGAGAGAGAAGAAAGGCCATCGCCGAAGAGTTCGCGGACTCTCTCCTCCGAACCCCAGAGTGCAGCCGGCTTCATATTCGGAGGAGGCGGGGCATAACTGCTGATAAGACGGAATAATTGGCCGAGATATCCTTCGGGCTTCCAATTGATCATCCCAATCGTGCCACCAGAACGACAGACGCGGAGCAACTCTGAAGCGACTTTCTCTTGATCTGGCGCGAACATGGCACCGATCGTTGATAGCACATAGTCAAAGCTATCGTCGGGGAAAGGAATCTCTTCGGCATC
>JAYVQU010000053.1:0-3692 GCA_043776875.1 Actinomycetes bacterium | reverse complement strand
ATGGATGAGGAAGATGGTCCTGAAGAGATTTATGAATTGAGCGCTGAAAAGTTCAGGGAGTTAAACTTTTAATTCTACGTGGACGTACTGGTATCGAATCAGTTACGAGTAAATCCCAACTACGCCCATTTTAGGGGCTGACCTGCACTTATAGTACTTTCGGACGTGTCACACATTACCTTAAATGCCCTTAAATGTATACTAGAACCCGCCCACATCCCGCCCAAATTTGAGAGCTGAGGTCACTAAGTGAAATCAAATGATGCGCCAAGGTTAGCAAAAACGGGCGGGAGAAAGCGGGATCGAAGTGATTTTGGAACCATCCGCGATCGAAGCACACCTTCCAAGCCAAAATTTCAAGCCTATTACGAGAGGCCAGACGGTGTAATAAATCGGCCGCCAAAACTATTTAGCACTCGGGGGGATGCTAAGAAATGGCTGGCAAGTGAGTTGACTTTGATTCAATCTGGAAAGTGGCTCCCGGTCAAAGAGCGAGAACGGCTCGCAATATCCGAGCAGGTGCCAACTTTTGGTGAATTCGCCCAACAGTGGCTACTGCACCGGGAAACTGTCGGTGCTACTGGCAAGCCAATCAAGCAAAGAACACTCGCCGAGTATCGGTTATATTTCAAGAAAACCAATCAACATGGCCAACCGATAATTAACTTGAGTTATTGGGATTCGGTGCCAATCGACAAAATCCGAATTCGCGATGTCGAAGCTTGGTTTCATAAAATGAATCCTGAGGCGCCTGTCATGAGATTCAAACAATACGATCTATTTCGAACGATCTTGCGCAAGGCCGTTAGACAAGGCGAGATCCCGTTAAATCCTTGCCAGGTTGAGGGGGCGGTACCTGCCAAAGGTGAAGCCCGCGAAATTGCAACAGTTGATGAAATTGAAGCGATAGCATTGCAAATGCCCGAGCCATATCAGTTAATGATCTACCTGGCAGCTTGGTCTGGCCTTCGATTTGGTGAAGTAACCGAACTGCGCCGAGGTGATTTCGATTTCAAGGCAAATGTTGTGAGAATAACCAGGGGAGTCACACACATTGTGGCAACGGCTACGCAGGAAGCCCGATTTGTTATTGGTAGCCCGAAAAGTAGTGCAGGAATTCGCAACGTTCCATTACTTGCAAGCCTGATACCCGTAATTCAAAACCACCTAGCCACTCACACTGAACCTGGCAAAAATTCACTGCTATTTTCGAGTGTGAGCGATCCCCAAATTCACTTATCGCAAGGTACCTTTAAAACGCACTACTACAAGGCTAGACAGGCCGCTGGAAGGCCCGATTTGCGATTTCATGATCTAAGGCATACGGCATTAACCGCGTTAGCGGTTGCCGGTGCCACTGCCGGTGATCTAAAAACTTTAGGTGGACATTCCACAATGTCTGCAGTTTCAAGGTATCAACAAGATACCGGGCGGGCGCAAGAATTAGCAGCTCGTATGGATGCGGCCAGGTCTAGCGGGAAAATAAATAATCCATAGCGGCTCTTTATTTGCCTCTAGTTGATTCAGGAATCAAACCCATTTCCCTGGCTTTTTTAACCCATAAATCGGCGGTCACCGGGATCGTGCCCAGTTGTGAAACAATTTCTTGAGTAGTTTTTATTCGAGTGCCAGCTTTAATTGCTCGCTGAGTTTCCGCGTTATAAATATCAGCTACTTTTTGCAGAAATTCCGGTGTTAAGTTTTTGCGGTGAGAGAGTTTTTGAACCTCTCGGGAGATTGATCGTAGATATTGCGGCGTGAGTTTTTTGGGAGTAGGTAAAATTGTCCACTGATTTAAACTTTCATTGTCATAGTCTGGGAAATCGCCGTCATAATGACAAATTGCAATACACCTTCGCACCGATAAATCTAAAAGGCGATGAAATTCACTTGCTACTAGATCGAGTTGCCAGCGTTGAATTGGCGGTGCAGGTGGTTCGGGTGAACTAAACCTTTGACCTTGCATTTTCCGCACTGCATTTGAAGTAGAAACTAAACTTACCCGGATATCCTTTGCTCGAAGTGCCGCGCCGGTGCTAGCAGTTATCGAGATTTCAACTCGCATCAAAAAATCCGGAATTGAATTATCTTTTGGAACTAGATAAATGCCGCATATAAAATTTTCAGGAACTACTGCATCCAAAATAGTGGCTGGTGATTCATGCAAACCTTCTAAGGCAATTTCATTTGCAACGAAGTAGAAATCACTCATTATTCAATTACCCTTCCTGCTATGGAGTCCTATGGAGTTATATCAATATCTATAGAGATACAGTACCACATAGCAAGCACAATGGGGCACTAACTGCCCCCTTAGAGAGGGTTTTCAAATGCAAACAGATCGTGAAATCTCAAACCGGCTTATCAGTCTGCGAGAAGCTGCAGAAATTCTCGCCTGTACCCCGCGCACAGTACGTCGATTTGGGTCAGAAGGACTGTTAACTGTTTACAGGGTCGGTTCTAAGATTGTGAGAGTGAATCGCTTGGACGTAGAAGCGATGGCAAAACCAATTTTTACAACCTCGGGTGCAGGTTTAAAAAATGAGAGTGGTGATGCAAACGCCCTAATTTCCTAGATGGCTAGTAAAAAGGCCAGCAAGAAGGGCACAAAATATTATAAACTACAAAAAGTTGATAACGCTAAGTACGACAGTTACCCAAACTTTAACGATCACAAGAAAAACGAAGTTATCGAGTACACCAAACACGTTGACATGGGCGAATTCGCAACAATTCATGAAGCGATTGCGAACGAGCTATATGCCCATGGCGGGTGGCCAAAATGGATTTACAACGAGACCTCGGCCAATGATCGTTTTATTTACATGGAAATGGTCTACTACGCGCGAGTGTGGTCTAACTATGCTTACCCAAGCGTCACAACTCTTAGTCGCAACACAGCCATGCGCTATCGCTCGGTGCAAAGATGTCTTGAGCGGTTAGTCGAAATTGGGTTATTGGAACAAGCTGCTAAGGCTAGAGGTCGAAGCCCGGCGAAGTACCTAATTAAGAGTCCTTGGTCAATTGCTCCAAAAGATCTTAAGAAACGGCGCGAATTTAGGCACTACGTTACAAAGAAAGATCCAGACGTAGAGGTGACCGCACCAGAACTAGAGGTGACCGCAGAGAACAGTAAGGTGCACCGCGCGGACACCCATAAAATGAATCCTCCTAAAGGATTCACTACTACACGCACAAAAGATGTGCGCGTTAGTAGTGAGAAAAACAAAAGCCAAGAACCGTCGGTATCAAAACCAATTTTGAACCTTGTACCACCGACATCTGCCACTACCAAGCCTCAGACTATTGAGGAAAAGAGCAAGGCTAGAAATAAAAAAATTGCAACAGATCGTGCAAAAGTAAAGCGAAAAATTAAAGTGATGCGGTCTTTTTATGCACACGAAGTAACTGTTGAAATTATTACAGGTGCGGTTAAAAACAGCATAGCCTTGAAACGAGACTTCAACATATGCATTTTGGTCGGCGCACTCGCTGGGGGCTTTAGCGAGGCACTGGAGGCTTGTCAGCCCCATCCCGAGGCTAATGAATCAAAACTAATTCCTTTAATTCAAAAGATATTGATAAACGAACAATTTGATATTACAAAAATTAATTTTGCAATCCAAAGAACTATTGGCTCTATAACCAGTGATTTTGCGGAGTTGAAAACGCAGGCTTTGAAAGCAAAAGCC
>JAYVQU010000052.1:0-14724 GCA_043776875.1 Actinomycetes bacterium | reverse complement strand
TGATGGTGCGGGCAACATCGCGCTTGGTCTGTGATCACTTCGCAAACGCTATGCGCCTTCACGGAGTTCCTCAGGAGATCTTGACCGACAACGGAAAGGTCTTCACTGGACGCTTTAACTCTAACAAAAATGTGGAAGTTCTCTTCGACAAGATCTGTCGAGAAAATGGCATCGACCATCTTTTGACCGCTCCTCGCTCACCCACCACAACAGGAAAGATCGAGCGCTTTCATCGCAGTCTTCGCACCGAGTTTCTCACCGGTCGCATTTTTGATACCAAAGCGGCGGCTCAAAAAGAACTCGATGATTGGGTCCACCAATACAACACCGAGCGTCCCCACCAAGGCATCGGCATGGTGACACCCATGACCAGATTCACCTCTCTGGGAAATGTCATCGTGGGGCCGATGCCAGACACGAGCGCTCTTGACGCGGTCCGGCAAGGACCAGATTGGGTCACACGTCGAGTGGGAGCTAACGGAGTAGTCAGCATCGCCTGGCAACAAATCAGCGTTGGCAAACATCGCAATGGTCACAACGTTGATGTTCATATCCAAAAGGAGATGGTTCAAATCTGGGATGGCTCTGAACTAATCAAGAGTGCCCTGCGAAATCGACCAGGGGAGGTGATTCGAAAGCGCAATGCGCAGACAATGACGACGAAATGAGTTATAAATAGCCACCTAGAAGTGTCAAGGATCAGGCGAACATCAAACGTCAAGGATCAGGCGAAGTCTTACAGGCCCACTTTTCTCTTGTATTACTGCGGCTGATCCTTTACTAATCATCTTCGCCTGATGCTTTACTGCTATTCGCCTGATCCTTGACAGTGGTTGCGGCTGATGCTTGACACGGTGTTCGGCTGATGCTTGACACGGTGTTCGGCTGATCCTTTACTAATCAGCCAAAGAGCTAGCAATGCCGTAGCAATGCGCTAGCAATGCGCTAGCAATGCGCTAGTTTTGAACTGGCGAGGGCTACTTCGAGGAGACCCCGCAATTTTCGGAACTCTCTAGTCTTAATACTGGTTATTTCCATAGTTAAGAGTCAAAAAGGTTATTAAACTGGTAAATACCCTAATTAAGAGTCATATGCTATTCTCAAGGTATGGATGCCAGTATTAAGCAAAATTTGACTACCAAAGAGTGGGAACAAGTTTTGGGAGCACAGGTCAGAGCAGCTCGGCTAACAGCTGATGTAGATCAGCAATCCCTTGCCGACTTAGCCAATGTGTCAGTTGATGCTCTCCGAAACTTCGAACTCGGACGCGGCGCTACGCTGCGGACCGTTGTGCGCGTGGCGCGGGCTTTGGACCGAACAGATTGGCTGGAGGCTTTCGCACCAACGCCAAGGGTTAGCCCGTTGGATATTGTCGACCGCGGCGAAATTTCACCCCGCCAGCGCGTGGCTCGTCAGCGCCGGCGCGGAGGAAAGTAGTGTCTTATGTCCCTGTAAAGGGTGTGCGTATTAACGCCTTCGGTCAGGAAGTTGGTGCTATCGCGTTGGATCCTGGAACCGGCTTTTATGCGGTGGAGTTCCGCAAGGATTGGCTAGCGCTAGGTATAAATCTTTCGCCATTGCAACTTTCGCTTAAGAACCCCGGACCATACCTTTTTGTCAATCTACCCCGGGACACCTTCTACCGACTCCCAGCCTTTATCGCCGACATGCTTCCGGACGCCTTTGGTAACGCCTTAGTAAAGGCAGAACTGGTGAAGCGAGGTCTAACAGCTGCCTCGATTACCCCGCTAGATCGGTTGGCCTACCAAGCTACAAGAGGAATGGGAGCATTAGAGTTCAAACCCGACCGCGGTCCAAAAACTAAAAACGCAACCGCCATTGATCTCGCCGAATTGGTAAGCGCGGCTCGCGCTGTAATTCATGAGCAGGCGACAACAGATGCACAATCCAAAACTGCACTAGCCCATCTGATCCAAGTAGGCACTTCGGCGGGCGGTGCTCGCGCTAAGGCGGTCATTGCCTGGAATCCAAAAACGAATGAGATTCGGTCTGGACAGTTGGAGGCTGATCCCGGATTTGAGCACTGGTTGATTAAATTTGATGGCACAACCGATGATCTAAAACTTGGGAGCTCGAATGGTTACGGGCGCATTGAATATGCTTATTACCTAATGGCAGTGGAGGCTGGCCTCGATATGACTGAGTGCAGATTGTGGGAAGAAAATGGTAGAGCGCATTTCATGACTCGTCGTTTCGACCGGTCGGCCAACCACACTAAAGTGCACCGGCAATCTCTCTGTGCCATCGCACATTTGGATTTTCGCCAACTAAATGCGCACTCTTACGAGCAGGCATTTGACACGATCAATCGCTTAAATCTCGGATCAGCCGCCAGAGATATGATGTTTCGGCAAATGAGTTTCAATGTGGCCGCGGCAAACTGTGATGATCACACAAAGAATATCGCCTTCCTGATGGATCAACAGGGACAGTGGAGTCTTTCACCCGCCTACGACATAACGCATGCCCATAACCCAAACGGTGAGTGGACTTATCAGCATCAAATGAGTGTCAATGGAAAGTTCAAGGAAATCACGGCAGAAGATTTGCTTAAAGTTGCCGACCGATTCGCCGTTGCGCGCGCCCGCGAAGCAATCATCCAAGTTCGAACAGCTATCAGCAACTGGCAATTACACGCTGCTGCTGCCGGGCTACCGCAAACTCTGGCTGATGTAATTGCAAAGGATTTTCCAACGCTATAAATTACTTAGATTAATGCACTAAAAATTCAATTATCAAAATCTAACAACTAATCCTCCAACGTGGGCAGGTACGCCACCAATTAATAGTGAAGTCTCACCCGGCAACACAAAGCCGACGAAGGCGGCCGCCTCTGAAAACGCCAGCAAGATCAGTAGTGCAAACTCTGGCGTAGGTCAGCGTTTAGCCTCAAACTCACAGACCTCTTTCAAATGAAGCAGTGGACCACGAATTGCCGTCTTGATGATCTCTACTTCAGTTAAAAAGTATTGGTGAGCTAGAAAATCCCTCATCCCAATTATTTCAATCCAATTTATATAGTCATGACGTTTTTTCATTTCAAGGTCTAGTGACTTAACTGCTTCACCAATCACTAATAATGAGTAAAGAATCGCATCAAATGCCATCTGCTGATAGGCCACAGCATCTACGTGATTACTACTTTCGTATTTGACTAGTTGTGTTTCAGCAAAAAGTGCCTTTTCGATGTGTTGCAAAATATCCATCAATCGAAATTCATGCTCGCGTGGGCTCATTAGGTTTTACTCTCATCTCTAATTCGTCGAGAGCCCGATCCTAAATTTGAAAACTACAGGGGAACGGCATCCAATAAAGCGCTGTTGAGAACCTCTTTTTTTAACATCCGCACCGGAGCAACATCAACATGGATTTTTAATAGCTTCTTCAGGTCCTCCTTCAAGTTGATCATTTTTCCAACTCCATCGCTAATATCAAAATCGACTAGGAAATCGATGTCACTCTTATCGTCGTCATCACCGCGTGCGACAGATCCAAAAACCCGCACATCGTGGGCATCGTATTTGCGCGCTAACCGCAAAATTTCGCCACGTTTTTCCCGAATTAACTTTGCCCGCGGCGAGGAAAGGTCGGAGATACTTGATTTCACTAATTTGACTTCAAGCTTTAAGCCATTTGCTTTAAGAACTCGTGCCAACGTATCGGTGGAAGGGCTTGTCGTTCCATTTTCATACCGGGCAATCGCCGACTGCGAAGTGCCGGCGCGAGCAGCGAGCTGCATTTGGGTTAACCCCGAGTGTTTGCGAGCATAAGTAATCAGCGACGCAGGGTTCAGCGGTTCCATGTCCATTATTCTATACCTCTAGCGGTATAGAATAATGAAAGATCTCCACATTGAAAATTACGGTAAAGCCTGCCCGGCATAGTTTTTTTCATGGACGCACAGTAGAAACCCTGACCGACAAACTCCGACGAGCTATCCACAACAGCCCAAGATCGTGACCAGTTAATGCGCCTATCAGCTGTATTACTCCGCCTGATCCTTGACACGGTGTTCGCCTGATGCTTGACACGGTGTTCGCCTGATCCTTGACACGGTGTTCGCCTGATCCTTGACATATCGTGTTCACTTCACCTTGTCTTGTATGTTTAAACGCCGATAATTCTCAGAGACTGCCTAAAATAATTAAGGTACTGAAACCCCTTAACTTGTATGACTTTAAGGTGCTATACTACCTTAACATGATTCAAGAAAAAGGATTCGACCATGGCCAGGTATCTAGAAGACCAAAAACTCCTCGATGAAAAGACCGCAGCTCTGAAAATTATTAAGCTTCCGCATCCTGGCATCGGTTGGATCCGCACGATACGCACAGCGCTTCGAATGAGCCAAGCCGAACTAGCTACTATCCTGCAGATGAATCAGAAGTCGCTCCACCAGCTTGAGATCTCCGAGGCAAATATGAAGATCCGCCTCGAATCACTGGAAAAGGTCGCCAACGCACTCGACTGCGAACTTATCTATGCACTTGTTCCTCGCCACGCTCTTCAAGATCGTTATCGCGATCGTGCTCACGCAATCGCGACCGCGCAACTGGCCAATATTGCCAACACGATGGAACTCGAGAATCAGGGCGTCACGATAAGCAAGAAGATGGTTGATGACCTTACCGACGACCTCATTAAGAATGACAAGGTCCACTGGTCGCTCGATGTCCAATGAAATTCGCAATTTCAATACTCCGACATCCACCCCACTCGACTTGCAAGAGATCGCTGGCCTAATCCTCCAGCAAGTGCTCCAGCTTTCGCTTCAAAACCGCAATTACCGCCACAAAAATCACCAGTGCAACGATTGCCCAATAGCGCAAATATTTTTCCAGGGTGGCCAGGTGCAACGCAAATCCGTAACCAAGCAACACGATGATTGTTGAAAAAACAATGCCACCGGCAGCATTCCATTTAAGAAAAGTGCGATACCGGACTCGGTTCATGCCAGCCAGCGCTGGAACAAGTGCGCGCAAAAGCGCTTGTGCTCGCCCAAAAAAGATGGCACCTGCGTGATACCGATCAAAGATTGCTTGCGCCAACTTCCAGCGCTTTTCACCAACAAAGCGACCAAAGGCATTTGTTCGTAGTCGCGCTCCGAAATGTTTGCCAACCTCGTACCCAACCGAGTCACCAGCAATTGCGCCAACAATGGCTGCAGCCAGAAAGAGCCAGAGATTCCAAACACCAGCATGGGCAAGCACGCCACCAATTAGCAGTGAGGTTTCACCCGGCAACACAAAACCAACAAATACCGCAGCTTCGGCAAATACTAAAAGGATTAACAGTGCAAAGAGCGGCCACTGTAAATTGTGAGCCACAAGGGTGTCAGCGGTATTTTGAATCCACCGGGAAATCGACATGTGGCAACTGTATCCCTGCTTTAATTCTTCTCTTCAGCTCTGCCAGATTTGCCATAGTGCATCCTCCACGCACCAGTGCCAACCGCATGAGAATAGGTGTTTGGGTGAACTAGGGATCTCAAATGTCAGTAAGAAAGGCAAGCACGGATGCCGGAATGGCCCATGTTGGATTCGTCTTCAAATCGACAACTTTTCAATTCGAATATTTAATTTCCTTGATCGAAGCGGCTTTGGGCCAACCTCTAGTTTCAAAGTAACGCCCATCGCATCCATTAACTTAAAAAAGGTAGGCATACTCGGCGCCTTGGATCCATTTTCAATTCTTGAGATATCGCCTTGCTGAACACCTGATAGTTCAGATAGTCGTAGCTGAGATATCGATTTCATCTGGCGAATTTCAAGAAGAGCAGCGCTTAAACTATAGGCGCGAGTAAAAATATCTTGTGCAATCTTTGCATCGGTGGAAAGACTTTTTTGACGTGCCTCAACAAACTGATCGAAATTACTTTTTTTCATTATGCCCCCTTTTCCAATTATGTGTATTTATGCATAATATGTCAACCCCTACCAAGGAGCTCCTTTAATCTTTTGCGCGAGATTTCTATCTGCCGTTGCTGAAAACTAATCGAATCCCGTTTGCCTTTGTCGTATGCGCCTAAGAGCAACACGACCCGATCGCCTTGAAAAGCTATAAAGATTCGCAGCAACAAATTAAGCTTTAGGTTTTTGCCCTCATACCCGCTTAAGCCAAACATGTTTTTGAACTGGCCTATTCCCATCGCGGTCCTCGTAAAAATCAATCTCCCATTCTGGCATCCACAGATTTTAATGGGGGTCACCGACGGTCGACGGGAAAGATCCACAGCCCAGTCCGGGTTAGGTCGTGAAAGAGAGGTTAATAGCGGTTGCATGCTCGCCGAAAAATGTAGGGATAAAACGGACATACTCACCGTAAAAGGTAGGGATAAAACAAGATTCTTGCAGCTTCAGCCAGGTAGGCGATGAGTCCAATGGAGGTAAATTTGACAACTACTTGCCTTGGCGGGGCAATGCGTGGACGATTTCATTACGTCAGACACATGTCAGTACATTCGGCGATGCGGAGGTCGACCGTTCGAGCCCGTCTGGGCGGTATTTCGTCAGCGGCTGGATGAGCGTGACACCGCTACAATCTGCACGGTGACACCGCTACAATCTGCACGGTGAATTCGGTAGAAAGGGAGATAAGGAAGATATGGAATACAAGCCACGGGTGGTTGATGCGGAATTAGTTCAGCGCCTGTCCTCCGCTGGGGCAGTTGTTATTGAGGGTCCTAAAGCCTGCGGTAAGACCGTAACTGCTAAACAAGTGGCAGCTAGTTGGGTATTACTTGATACCGACCTAACAGCACAACAGGCGTTGGCAGCGGACCCAAGTCTGGTTCTTATCGGGGCTGTGCCTCGCCTGTTGGACGAATGGCAGGTTGAGCCGAGATTGTGGAATTTTGTTCGGCACGAAGTGGATACCCGTGCGATCCCAGGACAGTTTATTCTTACCGGCTCCTCCGTTCCCGCCACCGATGTCCGGCGGCACACAGGCGCTGGTCGTTTCTCGGTCTTGCGAATGCGACCAATGAGTTTGTATGAAACAGGGCACAGCAACGGCGCGATTTCTCTTGCGGACCTTATGGCTGGAAAGGTTGAAAAGGCTGGCAACCCAGGCCTTACCAGGGAGATCATCGCGGAAAGAATTGCTGTGGGTGGCTGGCCGGCTCAGCAAGATAGTTTGTTACCGAGCGCTACTCGTGCGGCTCGCGATTATCTAAAACAGATTCGAGAGGTTGACATTACCCGCACGACAGGTGGCAAGCGCGACCCAATTAAGCTAGCTCGGTTTCTTAGATCATTTGCTCGCAACGTATCCACGGAAGCGGCGATGACGGTACTTGCTGCCGATACCGGAGGGCCAGACGGAACCTTATCTCGGAACACAATTTCCGAGTATATAGAGGTGCTTGAGCGTCTTATAATTATCGAGAATCAGCCCGCTTGGCCGGCACATTTGCGTTCGAGGGCAATCCTACGAATGACACCTAAGCGACATTTTGTAGATCCTTCACTCGCGGTAGCAGCTCTCTCGGGAAGCGCGAAACGGGTGCTGGATGAGCCCGAGTTAATGGGACTTCTATTTGAATCTTTAGTAATTCGCGATCTGCGGGTTTTCGCGCAGCCACTTGACGGCGAGGTTTTCCATTATAGGGACAACAATGGCGTTGAGGTCGATGCGATTGTCCAGTTGGCGGATGGAAGATGGGGCGCCTTTGAAGTCAAGTTAGGTCAGGGGTCGATTGACGCAGCAGCGGAGAATTTACTTCGGTTCGAGAAACTTATTGATGTGGGTATATCAGCTCCACCATCAGTTATGGGAGTGATTTGTGGAACCGGTTTCGCCTATCGCCGTCCCGATGGTGTCGCTGTGATTCCAATCGGTACTTTAGGGCCCTAAAAAAGCGCTTATGCTCAGTCTTTTTTAAGGATGCTCCTTTACTATTGGGCCAACAACTCAATACACCTAAGGATCCACCTCTAGCCCAAAGAAAGTTTTCCTTTGGGCACAACATCTGGCCCTGGCAGTGTCTTAACTAGTAGAGGGCAAGACGTTGCTCCTCAATTATAAAACTCGCGGGAGTTACAAAATGGCAGTATTAAAGTCGAAGGCAGCAAAATCAGCTGCAGCGACCGCCGCCGCCCGCAATTTGAGCTCAGCCCCCGCGGCAGAGCTAGAAACATCGATTGCAGGCAGCGCCGCAGACTGGTCTATCGCACAGTTAAGCGCAATCTACAAAGAACACCGCACCCAGTTAGTCTCACAAGCTCGCCGCATAACCCGCGATGAAGCCGAAGCCAATGAAGTTGTTCAGGAAGCGTTCCTTAAGTTCATGCTTGCCGCCCCCGATCTAGATTCGGCTGATCGGGCAATTGCTTACTTGCGCACAAGCGTTACTAACCTTGCGCTAAATGTAATCCGCGCTCGCGGTGCTCGCCCTAACTTGGTGGCAATCGATGCGGACACAACACAGGAGCGCTTAAACGAGATCGCATCGGAAAACCATATTGATCTTGATACAACTATTACCGCCGCCGAAGATGCCGCGATTATCCGCGAAGCACTTTCTCGCCTGACCCCAGATCAGCGCACCGCGTTGGTTATGTGGGAAATGGAAGGCCGCAGTACCGAAGAGATTGCAACCGCGCTTAACACCAGCCCGGCAAATGTTCGCCATATTTTGGTGCGCGCTCGCAAATCTATGGTGCGCGTGCTTGACGAATGGATCGTTGATGAAAAGACCGGCTTAACCGCACTTAATGCACTCTCTAATACCTATAAGAAGTCAATTAAGCTTGCCCAGAAATCTTCCAAGGCCGCACTTTCCTTACTTCTAGTTTTTACCGCCTTTCTTGGCTTTAACTCAATGAATGGAAATGAGCCTTCAGTTCTTGCACCAATCACCGCTGAAGTTTCCAGCCCAATAGCTAGCGCACCAGTTGATGTTGCACCTTCGGCATCAGCGGCACCTTCGGCTGCGGCAACTACAAAGGCAAAGGCGAGTGCTATCGCAACTGCTAAAGCAAAGGCGCAGGCCGTAGCTGCGACCAAGAAGGTACGGCAAGCTGCGATTAACGCGAAGATCGCACCACTTTCATTTTTTGGTCTTGATAAAGAGGGCGTCCCAACTGGCTTAACTGTTACCGATGAGAAATCAATCTTTGGTAAGGCCCGCGTTACTAAGGGAGTGCAAACCCTTGGAACTTCAGGCCTACTCATCAACAACCAGTTCATCACCGCCTCGGTTGGCCCAAATGTTTTGATCGATCAGTTGATCACCGTTGATGGCACCGGCACTAACTACAGCGCAAACTCAGTCAATATTGGTTTTGGCGGCAGTTGGAACGGTGTTGAAATCAATTCAACTGATTCATCAATTGAGCGCCTAGCAAATGGCCAGCATCTTATTACGGCAACCTTCAATATCGGCTACTTAAAGCCATTAATTTTCCCGATGCCAACCGGTGCTCGCGGCTATGACCTAGCCGATGCACCCAAGTCGATCACAACCCGCATTCTCTTGAATGCCGGCAAGAGCCAGGTACTAGCGCAAGCGGTGCAGGTGAT
Organism: Actinomycetes bacterium; assembly: GCA_043776875.1. Lineage (GTDB taxonomy): Bacteria > Actinomycetota > Actinomycetes > Nanopelagicales > Nanopelagicaceae > Planktophila. The sequence continues at coordinate 5,181 of JAYVQU010000052.1, read as the reverse complement.
AAACAAATAAATAGCTTTCCTCGCCGCGTCCGGATACACGGTGGGGAATTTGGTGAATCAGCACGTGCGATTCATCGAAACGTTTAGCGAAAGCTAAACAAGCCGAATTACGGAAGTTCCGTGAATCGACTAATCGAAAGGAAATAAATGTCTACAAAGACAACTTTCAAGCGCATAGCGCTTGTTGCAGTTGCAGCGTTGGGCTTTGGCGTTCTTACGTCAGTGGCTCCAGCATCTGCGGCAACTATTGGTGTTTATACACCGACACTAACATCTGGTTCGACAATACTTACTGGTACTGGCACCGCAACTGCATCTGCAACTGGTGGTACTGGCACCGCAGTTAATTTCAACGTAGTTGTGACAGGCTCAGGTACGCCAACTGCAGCTGATACAGCAGTTACTACACCAGTACTAACAGGTACTGCAACTACACAAGGTACTTTGGCGAGCCAGAGAACTGCTCTCACGGTCGCTAACCTTGCGCCGGTAACTGGAACATTGGTTAACATGACTTCTACAGCGGTTACTTCAACTGGTGTAACTTCTGGTCTTGTAACGACTACCGCGGCTGCAAACGCAACAACTGGATACACTTTCACTCCAGATGTAACGGGCACCTACATTTTGACCTTCTCAACAGTTGGAAGTTCTACTGTTATTGCAACTCTAACCTACACAGCAACTGCTATTGCTGGTGGAGTTTACGCAACATCCGATAGCACTGGAGCTCTAACAACAAACCTATCTGGAGCCTCAGCAATTGCTGGAGTGAACAACTTCGTTACTCTTGCTACACAGGAAACTACAGGAACTAATCCCCTTGCAGTTGTTGTCACTGGTGGAACTGCTAATGTGGTTTCAGGAATCGGAACTACAGGAACTGGAACTGCAAACCTTGTTGTTGCAGATGCAGCACCAGCGACTCTTAATATTCCAACCCCAACTGCTGGAACAATCACCGTTAAAAGCTACACTTTCACGAATGGTGTTCAGAGTTCTACAGCAACTTCAACGGTAACAATTACAGTTGCTGCAGCAGCGGCAGGTACTGTTTACGCGTCAGGTTCAGCATTTATTGCAGCTGGCAATGTAGCTCCTCCAACAGCAGATGATTCAGTAGCTATTACTGCTTCCTCAACCGCTTCAGCAACTACAGTTGCAACTATTGGAGTTGCCCAAAAAGATGCAAACTCAATCTTCCTGTTGACTGCAAATACTAAGGCTATAAATGTAGAAATCTCGAATGCTGGATCCCTTGGAACAACAGCTGGTACACCACTGGGATCAAATCTCACTGTTGCAGCTGGCGCTGGCGCTAACTCTGCAGCAGATGACTTCTTTGTGTTTGCTGATGGTCGTGCAGGTGTAGGTACTATCAAGATCTCCGTCAATGGAGTTCTAATTGCTACAAAGAGTGTTACATTCTTTGGACCACTTGCAAGTTACACAACTTCAACTGTTGCTAAAACAACAATTGGTATTGCAGCAACTGATGCTTGGACCTACACAGGCCTAGACGCAAACGGTAAAGCGGCAACTCTTGGAACTGTTTTTGCTTCATCTTCTGACACAGCGGTAGCAACTGTTGCTGTTTCCGGTGGAGTAGTAACTGTTACTGGTGTTGCTTCAGGAACTGCTACCATCACAATTGGTAACGCAGCTTCTTCGCCAACTGTTTCAACCACAAAGGTTGTAACAATTACAAAAGCAACTGCTAAGACAATTGCACTTTCATTTGATAAGGCCTCATACGACCCTGGCGCAGTAATGGTTCTTACTTTGACTGCAACTGATTCTCTTGGTGCTAAGACTGGTGACAATGCTACATTTGCTGCATTCTCAGCAGCTGGCTTGACTGCAAACGTTAGTATTGTTGGTTTCCCAACAGCTTCACCTAGCGTTGCACTCGTTGGTGGAGTTAAGACCTTCACTATGTATGCACCACTGGCTGCAGGTACTGTCAATGTCTTCGCAACTGAAGGTGCTGGCACTGATAGCACCACCAAGGTTGTTATCACTGCCACTGCAACTGTCGTTGCTGATACAACAGCACTTGATGCAGCTAACGCTGCAGCAGATGCAGCAGCAGAAGCAACTGATGCAGCAAATGCAGCAACTGATGCAGCTAACGCTGCCGCAGAAGCAGCAGATGCAGCAACAGCTGCAGCACAAGATGCTGCTGATGCAGTAGCCGCTCTTTCAGTTCAGGTAACTGAGCAGATTGACGGACTTGTTGCTCAGACAACAGCTCTAAAGGCTCAGATCGCTTCACTATTGAAGCGTCTAATCTCACTAACAAACCTAATCATCAAGATCCAGAAGAAGGTAAAGGCTTAATTAGCCCGAGCTTTTTAAGGATCTGACTCTTAGGAGTTAGTTCTTACTCCGGAACCCGGTTCCCTCTTCGGAGGGGGTCGGGTTTCGGCCTTTCTTTGACTTATATTTTTAAAGGTAAAGTGCTGAGGCTAAACACTGACTCACCCAACAAGTAAAGCCACAGCACAGGTCTCTGCGGTGTAATTAAGGCATGGTTCAACCAACTCGCATTTATAGACACTCTGGCGCAGGCTCAAGCTGGCTGGTAAGCCAAACTGTTGGTTTATTTTTTTGACCATTTCAGGAATTGACCCGTTAGCGGCCCGCCAGAGGACATCGTTATTTATTCGATTTCGGAAGCGAATTCCAAGATATCTTCAATTCTCCTTGCGTCATTTTCGTTCACAATAGGACTGCATCCGCCAAAATATGGGAATCTCGCGGCTTTAATCCGCCGGCATCAACCAAGTCGACCTCTTCACCCATAAGCTCATTGAGCTCGAATAACATTCGGCCAAGGTCAAAGAGGGAAGCATCAGGGGCGGTAGTAACAAGGAAGTCGAAGTCGCTGGTTGGTCCATCATCTCCGCGGGCAACACTTCCAAAAACAGAAATTGACAACGCTTTATTACGAAGAGCAATCTCCTTGATTGCTTCCTTGTGTTTCAAGAGGTACTCCTGGCGCGTTCCCATGTATTAAGGCTACCCCTTAATTGGGTTCGGAATCTACGGTCTATTTGCTAGATACAGTGATTCTCAGGTCGAGTGCTTCAAGAATTTTTTCGACAGTTTTAATTGTTGGGTTAGCTTTTCCGCACTCTATCCGGCTTATGTCCGCTTGCGGAATTCCCGTTTCTACAGCGAGTGCCGATTGAGATATTTGTAGTTCTTCCCGACGTCTTGAGAGTAATTCACCAAGTCCGAAAGTTAATTCGTACTCTTCTCGGATTTGCTGGCGAAAGGCAACCGCGAATTTTCCAAGGTGAGACCCTTTGGGCGATTTTTTTGAATTAATGACTTGCCCGTATGTCTTACTCATTTGGTTGCCCCATTTCATTTTTGCCTCTCTCTAAGTATGTGTTAAAACATATCATAAGTCAAGAGCTCTGTTTGTGCTGTTTTAAGTACTTTCTAGCTAAGAAAATTTCAGTTTGTTGCCTCTTGTGACTGGGCTGCTTGCCCCATAATCTTTAAGGTTAAGTTCAAATGGTGACATTGTTGGCCGAGCTCTGGGAGGATTGTGGAGTGAGCAATGTGGGAAAGCAGTTTCCGGTGCGGGGCATGGCTGTGGATTGTTTTTGCTATCTGTCAGTGCGATTGATTTAAATCGCGCCATGGATTTAGTGATTGCCGTTGAACGGCATGTGGAAAGGGCCTGGGAGATTTAAGATGAGCCTCGTGATTAACCAAGGCAAAGGCCAGCGCGCATCGGGAGTTAAACGGGTCGCGATCTTGCTGGCTGCAACCTTTGCCTTTGTTTCAATTGGATTTGCTCCGGCATTTGCTGCCGATGAACGGGCAATCGATGTGGTGGCGGTGACCTGGCCGGGTGCGGCGGCACCAGCTGGTGATGTCAATGAAATTGCCAGAGTTATTAATACTGAAGTAAATGCCGACTGGTTAAAGTTCACAACCATGTTTGGCGACACCAAAGCCCGCGCCATCTCTTTTAAATCCGGATTGATTTTGAACGCTCCGATTACCTTACTTTCCAAAATGGCGTGCACTGGCTTTGCCGCAAGCCTATTTATGAGCACGATTGGGCAAGAGGCGTATAAGCGTTTTGGGATTACCGATTATTCAAAGCGATACCTAGTAGTTGTTGCACCCAAGGCTGGATGTGTCTGGTCGGGCCGGGCGCAAATAGGTGGTCCAAAGAGTCAAAGCGGCACATTGGTTTTGCATGAGACCGCATCTTCCTTTGTTATTACCCATGAACTTGGACACACCTTTGGTTTGGGGCACACTAACTTTTTGCGCTGCGATAACGCCGCAAATGATGGTCCATGGGGTGAAAACTGTAAGGGTGTCGAATACGGCGGAACTATCGATGTGATGGGAAATGTTGATACATCTTCGCCATTGAGTACCTATCACCAGTGGCGCATGGGTTTGTTAAGTGATTCCCAGATTAAACAGGTGTGGCAATCTGAGGTGGTTAACTTAGCACCAAGTGATTTTGCAAATGGAATTAAAGTGGTGTTTATCCGCGATGGAAAAGCTGCTTACTGGATCGAATATCGTCGCAAGTTAGAGGGGGTCGGATACAAGCCAGGGTTGGTTATTTATCGCATAGATCCACCACCAATTTCCGCCTTAGTCTCTGTTAATCCTGAGGATGCCGCCGCCGAGTTTGATTTGGCATTGGGAACTGATGTGTGGATGCTCAATTTAGATACATATCAGTACCGTGACTCACGATCTGTTGGTGGATCGATGAGCGGGCTAACTGCTACTACCTACTCTGGAAATGTTTCCTTTAACGCAGTTGCATCGGAAACCGGTGCGGTTGTCACAATTAAAAAGAAAGTGGATGTAACAGGGCCGCCAGTGCCGCAGGTAATTCCAGTTGAACAGTGGAGATCGCCTAACATGGTGATTCTCAAAGATGGTTTTGCTGATGCCGATACTGCAATTACTGGTTTTGAAAGTTCCATTAATGGCGTAGTCGCACCGCTTAAGGCTTCAGATATCGATGGCTGGCATCCCACATATTTGAGCCCATTTGTTGCACCAAAGACGGTTTATTTGCGCGATCTGCAAGAGGGTAGTTACACATTTTCTATGCGTGCAATAGATATTGTGGGCAATAAGAGCCAGTGGTCAATACCGATGAAGGTGATTATCGATCGGGCAGATCCA
>JAYVQU010000051.1:0-3772 GCA_043776875.1 Actinomycetes bacterium | reverse complement strand
GCTGTTCGCCACCTGAGATCTGACTTGGCCGGGAGTCTCTGTGGTGCATCAAATTCACCAGTTCTAGCGCCTCATGAACTCGGCGCTGGATTTCCTCTTTTCCTAGCTTTCTAACCTTGAGCGGGTACTCCACATTTTTAAAAACACTCATATGAGGCCAGAGCGCATAATTTTGAAAAACCATTGCACTTGGTCGTTTTTCTGGACCAACTAGCGTCACATCTTTTCCATTAAGTGAAATTGCACCTTTATCCGGAATCAGAAATCCAGCGATCATTCGAAGAGTCGTGGTCTTTCCGCAACCAGATGGCCCCAGCAGAGAAACCATCTCTCCTTTTTTCACCTCTAGATTCAGGTCATCAATGATCACCCGACCACCTAGAATTTTAGTCAACCCAGTAAGAATCAGGCCTTCATCTTGAGATGAATCAGACATTGTGCTTGCCTTTCCCGTTATGGAACTGGTACTCATTTGATCTGGAATCCTTCGGCTAGTTGACCTCCCACAATGTGCTTACGGGCTAAGCCAATTAATAACACTGATGGGAACGCTAAAAGCAAAGAAAACACGGCAGCTACTTGGATCGGATAATTTTGTACCAAAGAGTACATTTCAGTTGGCATGGTAAAAATTTGCGGTGCACCGACAAGGTATGAACCTTGCGCTTCGTCAAAGGAAGCCAAGAAGGACATGACAACCGCTACTAAAATTCCGGGCATTGCTAACCGCAAGGTAATAGTGAAAAAGGTGCGAATTTTAGATGCCCCAGCATCACGGGCTGCTTCCTCCAAATTTCGCGGTACAGCTGCAAAAGCTGCGGCTGGAATCCAAGTCATATAAATAATGGTTCCCAAGAGCTGGATAATGATGACGCCAGTGAAGGTGCCAATCAAATTCAACGCATAATACAAGGTGGCGATGGCCGCAAATAAACCGATTTTTGGAAAAGAGTTAGCTGCAAACATCGTAATTAGAAAAGTTTTTCGCCCCATATAACTCATACGCCCCGCTGCATACGCAGCTGGTAAACAAATCAACATCGACAGCAGTACAACAATCGGGCTAATAATGAGTGAGTTCTTGATCGCAACTTGCAACGCCGAGTCATCAAATACTTTGGTCCACCAATGCATCGTCCAGCCATCTGGACGTAGATTTGGGTAGGTCCAGTTAGTTACGAATGCATGAATTCCAAGCCACACTAAGGGCCCAAGGATAAAGACAGCCATGAAGAACATAAAGAGATACATGAAAATCTTCACTGTTCGAGAGGAAGTTTTAACTCGAACTTTGGTTCTAACTGCCATTAAATTCTCCCACTTTGCTTGGCACTCTTCACATTGGCCCAAATATAAATGAAGGCGATTCCAGAGGCAGCGGTGAAGATGATAAATGCCATAACGATTGATTGCTGCGGCCGGTTATATGCACCGAAGAAGTTTGAAATTTCCACCCCAAGCATCGTGGGCTGATTTGGACCTAAAAACAATGGAATGGTGAAAGATCCCAATATGCCGATAGCAGTGAAAGTTGCTGCGATCACTATTGGAGTCGTGGCCAGTGGTACCAGAATTGTTCGAACAATTCGAAAAAATCCCGCACCTGCATCTTGGGCGGTTTCTATTAATGCGTCGGGAACAGATTGAAGCCCGGAAGTGACCATCAAAATTGCGAACGGCAACGAGGTCCAAACCGAACCTATGACAATCGCGGAGACAGTAGAGGTAAGGGTCGGAAAATTAATTCCCAAATGCGAGAAGAAAGTCCGCACGAATCCATCGCCGGCATAAAAGGTGTGGATGGCCCAAGATGAAATTACGACCGGAACGAAAAGTGGCACCAATGTTAAAGTGATCATAACCGTGGCAATGCGACCGCCAATTATCCGCTGGTAAAGGGCAATTCCCAATGCCAAAATTAAGACCAGTACCGTGGATATGACCGTAACGAAAATCGTCGTCCGTAAATCGCCAGGAAACCGGGAATCCTTAATTACATCAATGTATGCCGCAAAGGTTCCCCACCAGTGATCCTTTTTGTGAATCTCCTGGCCGATGATGGAGACCACTCGATTGGGGCCACCTGTGAAACCTAAACTGAAAGTAAAACCAATCAAAATAGGAAGCCCCACGAAGCAGACCACTAAAAGCATCGGTGGTAACGCCATGAAGAAGCCAATAGCAGAGAGTTTTGAAACTGATTTGGCTTCAAAACTCTCTGCTACGACCTCTGATTTGTCAGATGTCACTAAATCCCTATCGACTGATTTTAGAGCTGAGCATTACTTACCGGGAACGGCTGAAGCCCAAGCGCTTTTCAAGTCGTTGGCGTTTGCACTTAGGTAGGTTCGACGCAGGTTTTGGATATCAGCATTTGCGAAATTCGCTGAGAGGACTGGATCCAAGAGGTTAATTGGAATTACTGGAATTCCATTAAGAGTTCCGCTCATAATCAAGTTCTGAGCGGCTGGTGAAAGTACCCAATTCGCAAGCAATCGCCCGCCGTTTACATTTCTGGCACCTCTAGGGATACCTAGATAAGCCGCACCACCCGTAAAGGATGGGTTTGAGATCTGGATTACCTTGATATTGCTTGGCATTGTCCCGGCCTTTATAGCGCTAGCGAACTGATCTGACCAAACGGTGCCCATATCAACGAGCCCAGTTGCTAGGTCCTTCAAAGTTTCCGCATTGTTAGCTGGGTAGGTGCCGTTCTTGCCGTAGGTATAAGAGTTCAATGAACGAAGAGTCTCAAGTCCAGTAGCCCATTTGCTTTGCAAGCCTTTGTTAGCACTCTGTACCAAAGTGGAGCGATCGGCAGTTGTAAGGTACTTATCGACAACAGTTTGAACAAAGGCGTAACCACTACCGCCGCCACTTGGGACGTTATAGGTGAATTTGCCAGGATTTGCTTTTATCCAAGCCAACAACGCATCTAATGTTTTTGGTGGAGTTGGGACTTTTGTTGAATTGTAGGCTAATAAAACTACAGAGGCGCGATAAGGAATGCCGCCTTTACCGGCTGCTAGTACCAGCTTAGAAATATTCCTTAGACCTGGAAGCAAGCCTGGCGTTGGCCGCCAGAGTAAACCGGCTGCTCCTAGCTGAGTGGTGAATCCGCCATCAATCAGGTCAACCTGTGGATCCTTGTGCAAAACGCGAGCGGCCGTAATTTTGGCGGTCTCTTGTGCATCGTGATCTCCATGCAAGTCGAAGGTGACTTGAACTTTGTAATCAGGGAATGAAACATTAAATGCTGGAATCAAAGTCTTCACCCAAAGATCTTGAATGTTGGTATCTGCAGAGAGATACAACTGGATGGTGTTGCTATCCGCATGGCTAGCGGGAACAGATGAACCAAGTATTAACACTGAAATAGCTACCACAGTTGCAGCCATTGACAATTTTTTCTTTAACAATGTTTCCTCCTAGATATTTTACGTGAGCCCGTGGATCTTGAGAAGGGCTTCCTGATAGACCCTAGACCCTGCTCCGATTCCCGTCAATGAATTACAGTTGAAATTGAAGTGAACGCTATCGTTATGAAAGCGTTATCAAATCACTCGAATCAACCTAGAATCGAGTTTAAGAAATCTATACTTTCGCGTACTGCAGCCACTGGACCAATTTCACTTGCCGGGTCAGTTGCCAGCATTACATCTTGTTCAAGAACCAATTTGCCACGGTAGCCAATGGAGTCCAAGAACAGAACAACCTCTGCAATTTTCGCATCGCCCTGACCCAATGGGCGGTACATGCCGGCCTTAACTTC
>JAYVQU010000050.1:0-15165 GCA_043776875.1 Actinomycetes bacterium | reverse complement strand
TACCGCTTTCTTGGCTACCGCTTTCTTGGCTACCGCTTTCTTGGCTACCGCTTTCTTGGCTACCGCTTTCTTGGCTACCGCTTTCTTGGCTACCCTCTTTTTTGCAACAGCTTTCTTAACTGGTGCCTTCTTGGCAGCGCTCTTTTTAACTGGTGCCTTCTTGGCTGCTTTCTTTGCGGTCTTCTTAACGGCCACGGTAACTCCTTGGGTTGCGAAACGCACGTAAATAACGCACTTTGATAGGTAAAGGCTACCTCAGGCTAGCCAGCAATTGGATGACATGAGGCGCGATTGAACGAAGTGATTTTCCACGATGGCTGGCTAGATCCTTTTCTTCGGCGCTCATTTGTGCCGAAGAGATGCTCATCCCGACCGGTTGAAAAATAGGGTCATAGCCAAATCCATTTGTACCAACGGGTGCATGCAGGATATGTCCGTCAAACCTGCCTTCGGCAACTAATTGGCGGCCATCGGGCAAAACCAGGGATGAAACACAGATGAAGTGGCCGGTTCGCTTTTCAGCTGGAACATCTTTGAGCTGATTGAGCACCTTTTCTAGATTGGCTTGATCATTTCCGTGGCTGCCGGCCCATCTGGCAGAAAAAATTCCAGGGGCACCAGCGAGTGCATCAACGCACAAACCTGAATCATCAGCGATCGCAGGTAACCCCGTGGCGCTGCATGTGTATCGCGCTTTCAACAGTGAATTCTCTTCAAAGGTTGAACCAGTTTCATCGACATCAACCAAATTTGGAAATTGATCAACGCCAATAAGTTCGATCGCTCCTGGGGCTAGCTCATCAAGAATTCGACGAAACTCAATAATTTTCCCTTGGTTACGTGTAGCTAAAACGAGTTTAGGTGGCATTACTTAGCCAGCACAGCTTTCTGTAACTCACTCAAAGTTTCGCACCCGGCAAGAGCTAGATCTAGCAATTGATTAAGCAGGGCACGATCAAATGGTTCACCCTCTGCAGTTCCTTGCACTTCAATGAATCGTCCATCGCCAGCGACAACAATATTCATATCAGTTCCGGCACGCACATCCTCTTCATAACAAAGATCAAGCATAGGTACGCCGTCAACTATTCCGATGCTTACCGCTGCCACCGAATCATTAAGCGGCTTTGCATTTTGCTTAATGTAACCCTGCGCTTTTGCCCAGGCAATTGCATCTGCGAGCGCAACGAATGCTCCTGTAATAGCAGCAGTACGTGTTCCACCATCTGCTTGCAATACATCGCAATCGATAACAATTGTGTTCTCGCCCAGTTCCTTCATATTTACTACTGCGCGAAGTGACCGACCTACTAGACGTGAAATCTCCTGCGTACGCCCACCGAGCTTTCCCTTAACACTTTCCCGATCAGAACGAGTATGGGTGGCACGTGGCAACATGGCGTATTCCGATGTCACCCAACCATTTCCGCTGTCTTTGAGCCAGCGCGGAACACCTGGAGTAAAAGAGGCAACACACAATACTCGAGTCTTACCAAACTCAACTAAAACTGACCCTTCGGCATGATCTAGCCAAGCGCGCGTGAACTTAATTTCACGTAGATCATTTACTGCGCGACCATCATTGCGTGCCATTGAAAACTCCTTGTTACTTCGGATTTGCGATTAAAGGGTTTGGTGTTCGACTTCTGTAACTTCTGGCCCTAGAAAACGCCGAGCTAAGGTTTCAAAGGCCTTTGCATCACCGGTTGCTAAGAATCTATGTGTTGCGATAGTTGTTGACGGTGTTCGCAACAAACCACTTTCCACTAATGTGCGGTACAAATCTTTCGCGGTTTCTTCTGCGCTAGAAACTAGCGTGACACTTTCACCCACCACATACGAGATCACGCCGGTAAGTAATGGATAGTGCGTACAGCCTAAAACCAAAGTGTCCACTTTTGCGTTCATTATCGGCCTTAGATACTCGCGAGCAATTGCTGTGATCGGATCGCCTGAAGTTTCACCTCTTTCGACAAACTCAACAAAAAGTGGGCAGGCTACTGAGGTGATTTCCAGCTGTGGGGCGGCGGCAAATGCATCCAAATAAGCTTTTGAATCAATGGTCGCTTGCGTTCCAATGACCCCGATATTTCCGAATCGAGTCGCGGCGACTGCTCTACGAACGGCAGGTTGAATAACTTCGATGACCGGAATGGAATAACGCTCGCGTGCATCACGAAGCATTGCCGCCGATGCTGTGTTACATGCAATAACAATCGCTTTTACACCTTGTTCGACCAGATAATCCATAGTTTCTAGGGCAAACTCTCGAACTTCGGCAAGCGGACGTGGGCCATATGGTCCGCGCGCAGTATCGCCAAGGTAGAGCGTGGATTCATTGGGCAGTTGATCCAATATTGCTCGGGCAACGGTGAGTCCACCTACGCCTGAATCAAAGATCCCAATGGGTGCATCACTCATAGGCCCAGCCTACCTTGCGAATTTAAACTAATGGGAATCATCCATGAGCGCTTCCAGCAAACTCGCTTGCAACCATCCTAACCAGCTGTAAACCGCGAAAACACCACGCATTGGATCATCGGGAGCCAAAAGTTCCAAATCCGTATGAGAATTTTCCTCAACCTTTAATCGAACGCCTAATGCAAGACGCACATCATTTATTGCACCCAGCCACGCATTAGCGCCATCGATATCAAGTTCGACTATGCCATCAATCGCACTTTTAATATCCATACGCATCACCATTGCATGTGCTTGTTTCTTTTGTCTTAAGGTTGACTCGGTATATCGGCGAAACTCGGAAGCATCCACCTGATCTGCATATGCATTAGGTAGCAATCGAAGAAGCACCTCATCATCAGGAGGTGTGTCATGCATTGTTATGCCAACCATTGCCGCCAGCGGATCATCGTTAGGGTGATCAAATCGTTCCGCTAACAATTCAATTATTTGTTCAGCCAGATTTGTTAGAACTTCTCGTTCAGATTCAGAAAAATTTGCTAGGTATGTGTTGTCACCATGACGAAAAAATCCGTGCTGAATTTCGCTCATCATCCTTGATCACCGCGTTGCAAAGTAGCCCATAATCCATACTCATGAAGCCTAGCAACATCGTGCTCCATCTCTTCCCGGCTGCCAGTTGAGACTACCGCCTTACCTTCGGTATGCACCTGCAACATCAATTTATGGGCTTTCTCTTGGTTGTAACCAAAAAGCTTCATTAATACATAGGTCACATATGTCATTAAATTTACTGGGTCATCCCAAACAATCGTTATCCAAGGAACATCCCCACTAAAAATTGCCTGTAACTCTTCATCAATTTTTTCATTGAGTTTTACCATATTTATCGAATCACAACCGCAAAAATTTCGGAGGTAATGTCAGCCGCAACCTGAATGCGCAAAGTTACAACTCCTCGCCTTGCTTCAGTTGCGGTAAAAGTAAACAAACCATCTGCGTCAGAAATTACCGATGCTCCAATAGTTTGCCACTTTCCCTTAATATTTTTTTGCAAAGTTGCCGACTTGCCGGCAACTTTCGGAAGAAGTTGCGCCTTTATATAAATTGGCGCAGACTTAGAAACTGAGACCGGACGATCGATCTGGAATTTACTCCGGACTACCACTAATTGTTCGGCACTAATTGATTCAGCTCGCTCCCAAGTTCCAGTAGTAGTTAAGCGCAATGTTGCGGCACTTCCCAAAGTCATTGAACTGGAAATTGTTCCATCTAGGCCAGTCGCAAGATTTGCAACCTTTGTCCAGAGGCCATCTCGCTTTAATTCAAGTGCAACCGCTAACTCTGCTATTGGACTCTTGTCTTTTAGGGTAAACAAACCCTTAACCGTAAAGGGATCTGCATAGGAAATTGAACCTTGATTAACGCCTTCCAGAGTTATTGTACTTTCAACCACGTCGGGTGCAATTGCTAGGGCTGCATTGCGCATTTCCATAGTCGCGCCCGCATCCTCCATGGCCAACGTCCAAAGTGAAACTCCTCCTAACCGATACTTTGCAACTAAAGCCATCCGCTCTGCATAACTGCGAGCGCTTTGATACCAAACGGTCCGATTAACTTTGCAGGCGGTTGCCGCCCCGGATGCGCTTAGCCCGTTGTAATTCTTGGTGTAGGAATAGGTCACTTCACTAGATTTGGCATCAAAGATCGGAACCGCATTATCAATTGTTGCTTTAGTTGCGGCGTAGTTCATCTTAAATGTTGCAGCTTTTGCCCCGGCTACCATCCAGGGTGGTGCCGAAACTGGACACTTTCCTTGAACGGAGGTAATCCAATCTCGCCCATAACCGGGTAAACCTAGGTAAACCTTTTCCGGCGACATTACGCTGATTGCATAGCGGAGCGTCTTCTCGGCCCAGGTAATTGGACCAATTGGACCAGGCTTGGCAACAGAATAGTCGTAAGTCATGATTCGCAAGCGGTCGATGCTGCTGGCAATATCGGCCCACGCATAAACAAAGTATCCCTTTTGTTTTTCACTTGGATCGTACAAGTATGATGTTGAAACCGAGAGTAATTTATTGTTGGCATGTAAGGCAGAACTTAACTCCTTGATAAATGCAACCCAAAAAGGTGCGGTCTTGCTCCAGGTTGTAATTGGATCAACAAATGCAAAACCTTCATAATCCAAGTCGATGCCATCAAACTCGTTTTTGTTAACCAGATCCACAATAGTATTAACGATGGTGGTACGCGTCGCCGCACTAGCTAAATAACCTGATAGGACTAGTTTGTCCGTTCCATCAGTCATTGAAGGAATTAATTGAAGACCTGCCCGACGCATTAAACACAAAGTGTCAGCAATTGGCCATGATGGATTCGCAGTTACGTAATTATCTTGAATAAGCGTGGGGCTCTTAATGCTGTACCAAAAAGGCATTACCTCTTTCATTAAATCTTTATTTTTGAATAAATACGAATTTTCAATAGCTTCATTTTCGGCTGGTCCATATTGGGAAGCATCACAAACAACGGGTGCGCCTACAACCACAGGTTGGGCGGATGGAAGTTTACGAACTAAAGGCAGAACAGTCCGGACTGAGTAATAGGGAATCCAACCGGTAACAACTTTGCGAGGCGGTTTTTCATCGGCTGCTGTAGTTTGAATTGAACTTGGAAGTACCGCAAAAACTAGCATGAATGTGGTTGTAAGCAAGAAGCCATTCATGAGCTTCATATTTATTTATCTTCAGGTACAGGTTTCAATCCTGCATAAATTTCTTTACAGGTTGGGCAGATCGGGTATTTTTCCGGATCCCGAGTTGGGATCCATTTTTTGCCACACAGAGCTTTCACTGCTTTTCCGGTAACCGCTGATTCGACGATTTTTTCTTTCTTCACATAATGTGAAAATCGGTCATGGCCACCATCATCTTCTTGCAGATCCAAAGCTGGGCGAGTCAGCAGATCGGTATCTGCCGCGGTCCCGATTTTCTTGAAGATGCCCATGAGGTGGATAAGGATACCTTTGAGTACCCCAAAACTACGGGTATAATTCGCAAATGAAAGACCTGCTGCGTACCGAACACCTATCGCGCTTCGATGTCGAGTTATTGCTGTCGACCGCTGCTGCGTTTGCTGAGAATCCATTGCGTTCCAAAACCGCGCTAGCAAATAAGAGTGTCGCGATCTACATGACCAAGCCTTCAACCCGGACCCGGCTCTCATCAGAAACCGCAGTGGCGCACTTAGGTGGAACGCCAATCTTTATTCGTGGCGATGAATTGCAACTTGGACGCGGCGAAAGTATTGCTGATACTGCAAAAATCATTAGTGGTTATTGCAGCGCTTTAATAATCCGTACTTTTGCCCAATCTGAGGTTGATGAACTTGGTGCACATGCTTCGATTCCAATAATAAATGCCCTAACTGATGCTGATCATCCAACCCAGTTGCTCGCCGATTGGTTGACTATTCGCGAAAATTTTGGAACCGATATTGCTGGACGCAAGTTTGTTTACTTAGGCGATGGAAACAATATGTCTCATGCCTGGTTGATTATGGGTGCAATTATGGGAGCACATGTTGTGGCCGCAACGCCTAGCGGTAAATGGGCACCAGATCCAAAAGTTGTCGAAGTCGCAAAAAATATTGCAGCACATAGTGGTGGAAAAGTTGAACTCACCAATGACCCCGAAGCTGCTGCTCGCGATGCATCGGTGCTATACACCGATGTCTGGATGTCTATGGGTGATTCCGAAGCTGACCGTGCTGAAAAAGTGGTAGCACTCTCGCCATTTTCGGTTACCGATAATTTAATGAAATTAACAACTAAGGATTCGGTGTTTATGCATTGTTTACCAGCACATCGCGGCGAAGAGGTAGCAGTTTCAGTAATTGATGGACCCCGATCCGTTATTTGGCGAGAGGCATATCACAGACGAACAACCATCCAGGCCACTTTATTTCACCTGATGCGTGGTGACTTGCAGGGTTACACCCACTAACATCAAGCCCATGCGCGTAGCCGTCCCAAAGGAAATACAAGAGGGAGAAAAGCGCGTTGCGCTAGTCCCTGATGTAATCAATAAATTAACTCGATTAGGTCTTGATGTAATAATCGAAGCTGGCGCCGGTACGCATTCACAAGTAACCGATGCCCAATTCACAGCAGCTGGAGCAATCATTAAAAACGGTAATGTTATTGCCGATGCCGATGTTGTTCTCTCGGTGCAACCGCTCACACCACAACAAATAGCTACCTTGAAAAATGGCGCAATCACAATTTCATTCCTTTCCCCAGTTACCGCGGTTGATTCCATTGCAGCCGCTGCAACTGCTGGAGTTACTGCTTTCTCGCTTGAATTAGTTCCACGCATTTCGCGTGCACAATCAATGGATGTCCTGACTTCACAAGCACTTTGCGCTGGCTATCGCGCCGCAATAGTTGGTGCCGAACTTTCCCCACGATTTTTCCCAATGTTTATGACGGCGGCGGGAACTGTTACGCCGGCACAAGTATTAGTTCTTGGCGCAGGAGTTGCTGGACTACAAGCAATTGCAACTTCTCGTCGTTTAGGCGCTGTTGTTTCGGCTTATGATGTTCGACCAGCATCGGCCGATGAAGTTCGTTCTATGGGAGCCACCTTTATTGAACTTGAGCTGGAAGCACTTGAAGGCGCTGGTGGTTACGCCCGAGAAATGACGGAGGATCGTGCGGCAAAGCAACGCGAACTGTTAACTCCATTTATTGCAAAGTCACATGTTGTGATTACAACCGCAGCTGTTCCGGGTCGGCAAGCACCGCGTCTAGTGACGCAAGCGATGGTTGATTCGATGGCGCCAGGAACAATTATTGTTGACTTAGCTGCTGAAACTGGCGGCAATGTCGAAGGCTCAAAGCCAGGTGAGATTGTGGAAACGGCTGGTGGCGTTCGTATCTGGGGTGCCAAGGATGTTCCAAGTCAACTGCCTTTTCATGCATCATTTTTGTACTCCCAAAATGTTGTGAATTTGTTGTCACTACTTACGATTCCAGCAAAAGATGATCAGAAAGTTGCCTTTAACTTAGATTTTGCGGATGAAATTATTAATGGTGCTGCTGTGACACATGGTGGCGCGCGAAGAGGAGCAAACTAATGAGCGACATGGCAATTCTTTCGATCTTTGTCTTAGCCGTCTTTGTCGGCTTTGAAGTCGTGTCAAAAGTTTCATCGACTTTGCACACACCGCTAATGTCAGGTGCAAATGCGATTCATGGCGTTATTTTGGTTGGTGCAATTATCGTCGCCGACCATAGCAAAACCAACTTAGAGCTTGGGCTTTCAGTTGCAGCGATAATTTTGGCCACCATCAATATGGTGGGTGGTTTTCTTGTTACCGATCGAATGCTGGAAATGTTCAAGGTGAAGAAGAAATGAGTCGCACCGTATATGACCTGATAGGTCTAGCAGCTGGTGTTGCGTTTATTCTGGCGCTTAAAGGTTTGTCTCACCCCAAAACTGCGCGCCGGGGAAATCTGATTGGTGCCTTTGGTGCGACCATTGCCACCTTAGTTGTCTTCTTCTATGCCGGCCCTAAATCATCCTTGCCGCTTAACCATCTTGGATGGATTCTCGGTGGTATTGGCATTGGTTTACTCATCGGGGTACCGGCAGCTCGCAAAGTTCAGATGACGCAGATGCCACAGTTAGTTGCGCTCTTTAATGGTGTCGGTGGTGGCGCCGCGGCGCTAGTAGCTATTGTCGAATATTTGAACCTAGGCGCAGATGCAACAACTGCCCAAGTTGTATTCACCGTATTTACTGTCATCGTTGGATGTATCTCTTTCAGCGGATCAATAGTTACCTTCTTGAAACTGCAAGAGTTGATGACCACCCGTCCAGTAACTTTCCCAGCTGGCCGCTTTATTATTGCTGCAACTTTAGTTTCCGTTCTTGGCGTTGGTGGTTGGGTTGTGAGCGCACTTGGAACTTCTCCACTGCTGATTCTGGCAGGGCTGTCATTACTTTTTGGAGTGCTATTTGTGCTTCCGGTTGGTGGCGCAGATGTTCCAATTGTTATCTCGCTTTTAAACGCATTTACTGGTTTAACCGTTGCCGCAAGTGGTTATGTGCTTGATTCCACTTTATTGATTATTGCTGGAACTCTTGTTGGTGCATCGGGAACGGTCTTGACTCGCTTGATGGCCGAGGCCATGGGTCGTTCCTTGTTTGGAACTCTCTTCGGTGCATTTACCGCAAAACCACAAGATGCTTCAGCTGCCACAGAACAGCGTTCAGTTCGTTCCGGCTCACCTGATGATGTTGCAATTTTACTTAACTATGCCAGGCGGGTCGTTATTGTTCCAGGATTCGGACTCGCGGTTGCCCAAGCACAGCACACGGTTCGCGAATTAGCTGATTTAATGATTGCCAAAGGCGTCGATGTTGCATATGGAATTCACCCAGTTGCAGGTCGTATGCCAGGACATATGAACGTTTTACTTGCAGAAGCAAATGTTCCTTATGATCAATTGGTTGAAATGGATGAAGTTAACCCAACCTTTGGCCAGACAGATGTTGCCATTGTTATTGGTGCAAACGATGTCGTAAATCCAGCGGCAAAAACATCGCCAGGCTGCCCAATTTATGGAATGCCGATTCTAGAAGTTAGCAATGCCGCCAACATCATCTTCTTGAAGCGTTCTATGCGGCCAGGGTTTGCTGGCATCGAAAATGAACTGCTCTACGATCCAAAGACCATGCTCTTATTTGGTGATGCCAAGGCCTCTCTGACAAAAGTTGTTTCTGCGCTAAAAGCGCTTTAACCGCGATTCCTCCGAACTCTTGAGCACGAAAGTTCAGATTTCCTTGTTAAGCAGTTCTTTGAAATCCAGGGCGTTGGGAAATCTAGCCTGACTAACAAAGTGGTCGCTTGCGACAAAGATGCGATTTCTCCGAACTCTTGAGCACGAAAATCTCGGTTTTGAGGTGCAAGCAAGGGGTGGAAGCACGGCTTGCTAGTAGTTGAAAGTTCAATTATCCTAGTGACCTCGCAGGAGGAGCCAAACATGCCAGCAGTAACAGCAAGAGACATCACAATATTGCCGCGGGTCAGTGAACTTCCTGGAGCGCGGGCGCGCACCATTAAAAGTATTACGACTGCACCAACGGGGTTTGAGGGCGAAGGCTTTCCAGTTCGTCGAGCATTTGCCGGTGTTGATCTTGCAGAATTGGATCCATTTATTCACTTAGATGAAATGGGCGAAGTAGAGTACGCACCGGGTGAACCAAAGGGAACATCGTGGCACCCACACCGTGGTTTTGAAACTGTTACCTACATTATTGATGGAGTTTTCGATCACCAAGATAATAATGGTGGTGGTGGAAGTATTTCTAATGGTGATACCCAATGGATGACAGCCGGTGCTGGAATTTTGCATATCGAAACTCCGCCAGAACATTTAATTATGTCTGGTGGCCTGTTCCATGGATTCCAGTTGTGGGTTAACTTGCCGGCAGCAAAGAAGTGGTCCCCACCAGCGTATCAAGATGTTCGTGCTAAAGATGTTGCGCTGTTAGCAACTGCTGATGGTGGGGCGCTGTTGCGAGTTATTGCTGGTGAAGTTGCTGGAAATTTTGGACCAGGTTCGACCCAAACTCCAATTACCTTATTGCATGCAACTGTTGCAGCTGGTGCCGAACTTCGTTTGCCATGGCGCAAGGAGTACAACGCTCTTGTGTATGCCATGTCAGGTTTTGGATTTGTTGGCGATGAAGCGCGACCTGTTCAGGCCGGTCAATTAACTGTTTTTGGTGAGGGCGACACAATTGTTGTTCGCGCAGCAAATCAGCAAGAGTCGCGTTCGCCAGAGTTAGAACTATTTATTTTGGGCGGTGCACCAATTAAGGAACCAGTTGCCTGGATGGGGCCTTTTGTGATGAATACCAAGCGCGAAGTTCTGCAGGCATTTGATGATTTTCAAAAGGGATTACTGGGCGCTATTCCAGCCAGCTATAAACAGGATGCCACACCAAAGGCTCCACTAAATCGAAGCGGTGAAGGCACAAAGTTAAGTAGCGATTCAAGGCCGGCATCAGCCCCGGCTCCTTTGGCACAAGCTGTTTTGGCACCGGAAATTCCTGATGTTCATGGTGCACCTACTGACATGCAAGAGGGTTAGTCCACAGGCGCGCTACCGCACAAGAAATTCTCAATGTTCATGGTGCACCTACTGACATGCAAGAGGGTTAATCCACAGGCGCTTGAGCTTCACAACTTTTTTCTGTTGAACTGCCAGCTACTGACTCTTGAAAACTTACTCACGGTAGTTTGTAGCGTTGGTGTGGATTAGCCAGATTAAATTGCCGGGGCAATCTCGCTATATCTAGATTTAGATTCCTTGTTGTTGAACCATTTCTTTTCAGCACATTCACCTGAATAGCTCCTGAACATTGATTACCCAAATCCAAATGTGCATAACTTTTGAACTTTGTCGGTGCTCAAATAGATAGTTCGGTTCATGACAACCGCAGTGAAACTATTCAGGGCCTTAGATCAGGGTAGCGACTTCACTGTGCGTAATACTCCCTCTGAAATCTTGGATGTGGAGGTCGCAGATCTACTAAAAGTTACACCTGGATATGAAACTCTGGGCCAGCTAATTGAAATCAATCCACGATCATTAAGTGCATTAGGCCGACTTGACTACCTGACGGTGTTGGATCGGCATGAGTCTTGGTTTTACTCGCTCAGACAGAATGCTTTGATTGCCGTTGCTGGTGAAGCGGCATCTGAAGGCGATGGCATTTTTAATTGCGTGGATGAAGAAGAGCGTGAAGATATCGCGACCGCTTTGCGTTTGTCACCCACCACTGCCCAAAACCGGATAGATGTCGCTCGATTATTAGTGGGACACCTGCCAAATACCATTTCGGCTTTGGCAAATGGCGAAATTTCCGCAGCCCATGCCACTGTGATCGCAAGAGAAACCGCCACCGCTATCCGTAATGGAGTCAGCGAATCTGTGATTTTTCACATCGAGCGGAGTGCATTGGCTCATGCGGAGTTCCATACCCCTGGACAGGTTGCCAATAAAGTAAAAACTACAATTGCAAAGCTTGCTCCAGATGAGTTTGAGGAGTTGGTAGATCGCGCGCGCGATTCACGAAGGGTTTCTTTTTATCCCGAAGCAGATGGAATGGCCACCGTAGTAGCAATACTTCCTGCCGAAGATGCCCAGACAGTTATGAAATCAATTGAGGCATACATCATTAAAAGAAATAATGAGGAGGAAACTGCGAAATCAGCTGCCAATGGAGTTGCATCCTCAGAATGGTCCTTACTTTCTGCAGATATGAAGCGTGCCGATGCCCTTACCTTCATGGCGTCACAGGCTTTGGCATCATTAGCCGATGATGTTCGTCCACATCGTCGCCCAATAACAATTAGCGTCGCCGTTGACCTTCCAACTTTGTTGGGATTAGCAGAAAATCCAGGACAACTTGCTGGCTACGGCGCGATTCCAGCATCAGTTGCCCGAAAATTGGCTGCAGATGGGAGTTGGCAGAGATTTATTAGCGATCCAACCACTGGAAATCTTTTGGATTTCGGCCGAGAGAAGTATTTGCCTCCACAAGAGTTAGTTGATTTCCTTTTAGCGCGTGATCGAACTTGTCGATTCCCGGGTTGTCGAAGATCTGGCGCTTTAGCAGATATCGATCATGCACAAAGCTGGGAAAGTGGTGGAGAAACAAATCCGGCCAACCTTGGGTTGCTGTGTCGGCGACATCATCGAATGAAAACACATGGTGGTTGGAATTTAACGAGCAATCCCGATGGTTCATGCACATGGCGCTCTCCGTTGGGCAAGCAGTTTTTTGTTCCAGCTCGCCCGATTCTTGATGCAATTTAATCCCTGTCCGATTCTTGATGCAATTTAAAGCCAGTCCGATTCTTGCTGCAATTTAATCCCTGTCCGATTCTTGATGCAATTTAATCCCTGTCCGATTCTTGATGCAATTTAATCCCTGTCCATCAATCCGCACTAAATTCAATTTGAAATGATGTGTCTTTATCACTCGCGGTGCCATACTTTCCCAATGATCTGGTGGCCAACTGAGGTTCCGACTCTGCAAAACGGGTTGATTACGCTTCGCAATCCTGAGGAGCGCGATATTGTTCCAATTTATGAAGGTGTTCAAGATCCAATAATTCCCAAGTACACCCGCATACCCGCTAATTACCTCATATCCAATGCCGAGCATTATGTCCGTGAGCGTTCGCCCAACGGATTTACCCACCGAACTGAATTACAACTAGTCATTGAATATGACGAAAAATTTGTTGGAGCGATCTCATTTCATAGCATGGCTCTCGAGGATGCAAGAACTGAGATTGGCTATTGGCTTACTGCTGATGCCCGGGGAAAGGGCATTGCAACGGCTTCAACAAAGTTACTTACTCAATTCGGATTTGAGAGTATCGGATTTCACAGAATCGAGGCTCTAATTAATGCATCTAATCTAGCTTCACAGAAAGTTATTCTAAACTCTGGTTTTCAACAAGAGGGAGTTCTAAGAGACAAGTGCTGTCGAGCTGATGGTTCGCGCGAAGACATGGTCCTATTTGCGGCCTTGCGGAATGAATGGAAAAATTTCTAAGAGCGCAAGTGGTTGCGCCTAGTGGGTGTACTTAGGAAATGAAAGTAAGTGCGGGTGTAAGTGCGGGTGTAAGTGCGATAGCTGGTTGAAGGGTAAGGTGGAGAAATGGAATCTTTAGCCGTTGTCATAATGATACTTTTTATTATCGCCATCTGTGCTGGGCCAATCGGTATTGGCTTGTCTTCAAAGTTCTTAACCCATGCGATTGACTCGAAGTCAGGGTTTGGTTTTCGAGTATTAGATTTTTTGCGCCAAGCTGTTCTTTTAATACTTGTGTCGGTTGGGGTGCTTGTTGGATCTCAATTCCTTTTCATCAGCGGACTGCCATTTCTTCCACGTGCCGTTGGAATATTTGCCATTATCACCTCATATATTGCACTTCGTCGAGAGTACTTTCCAAAAAAATTCTTTGTTGCCGAATTATTGGGAAGAGTTGGGATCAGAAGGAAAAACGGCCATTCATTGGGAAATGATGGACATGGCCCGAGTGGGCAGCACTAAATCGTTAGCAGTAAACCCTCAATGCTAACTGGTTACGTTTTGGGGCAATGCTCATGACTTTACGGTGCCTAGCATTAAGCCAAATTCAGTGCTTATGACTTCACGGTGCCTAGCATTAAGCCAAATTCAGTGCTTATGACTTTACTGTACCTAGCATTAAGCGAGACCTCATTTACTTAAAGTGAACTCTTGCTACCACTTCTCCACATATTTGGCGCTGACTTCTACTTGACCACCGTGGCCAATACCTTCCACTCATGAACAATAAAATTAATCGAGAGTATCAATTTGAAGAAAAAACACCACTTCTAAGCAATCCTTTGCGGAACACAGTAATCGGTGAACTCGCCTCACCAAAATCTCGACTCATCGCATTCCTGCTAGATGCATTTATATTCGGCCTTGGACTTGGCGTCGTATGGATTATTTGGTTCATCACCTTGGCAGACAAAGGAACGACTCCCGGCCACCATTTAATGGGACAGATTGTTGTGGATGCAAAAACCGGCGAACTCTTTAGCTGGAAAAAGATGGTTGTTCGCGAACTCTTAATTAAAGGAGTACTTCATTGGATTCTAGGAAGCTTCCTCTTTATGGCGAACTACATCATTGATGGCGCATTCATTCTGACAAGTAGTCAGCGCACTTTGCATGATCTTGCTGTTGGTTCTCAAGTTATCCAGAAGAGCACCAAAACTATTATAAATAAACTCAAAGTTGAAGAGGTCGATAGTTGGCTCAACAAATAAGTCGGTACTTGATTCAATAGGCAATAAGCGGGCCGAATCCGCCAGCAATTAACGAACCCAGAACTGTCAAAGTTATTAAATTGATTAAAACAGCATTTGTGAATTATAAAAGGTTCAGGCACTGATCGAGGGCAGTGCTGGTAGAAAAAGAACCGATCGAGCTTAAGTAGACATAAGTTCGATCGGTTTTTCATGCACAATGGTGGAGGTGCCGGGAATCGAACCCGGGTCCTTCGGTGTAAAAACAGGTCTTCTACGGGCGTAGTGTGATTAACGCTTTCTCAGTCCCGAAGTTTCTCCACACAACTCTTCGACGAACTCAGTTGCAAAACTGTTCTCCATCGTTGTTTGCAACACCAACGAAGTGAAAAGCCCTCTAGCGACGCTAGGTTCCAGGTCGAGAGCGGCACCTGGGCTAACGGCTTCGAAATGCTTATGCAGCGAGTTCGAAAGCTTGCTGATTAGTGTCAGCAGTTATTTTTTGCACGGATTATTGGTTTACGAGATCATTCCGGCTTCCTCGGCCCGCTTCCCCTGCCTCAACATCCAAAGTCGAGACCGTTCACCCCCAAGAGTGAAAAAGAAAGCTACTACTTTCCGCTATTTAGTTTTCAATTCATAAAACAAAAATTTGGTGTTTTTAATTCCCAACTTTCTGCGCCGTCGCAACTTCACCCCAAAAATTGAGGTATCGAAGCGGCGGTGAACCAAGAGTAGGACAAAGCCTCGACATTTCATAATCCCGAAGGGAACGGTTGTCTCACTCAGTCTCACTCAGTCTCACTCAGTCTCACTCAGTCTCACTCAGTCTCACTCAGTCTCACTCAGTCTCACTCAGTCTCACTCAGTCT
>JAYVQU010000049.1:0-46970 GCA_043776875.1 Actinomycetes bacterium | reverse complement strand
AAACTATTTTGGCATTGACTAGAGTTGGTACCCAAGTTGTGCGAACCGATCAGGATGGTGCAATTGCTATTACCGCTAAAGCACATCACTTGCGCGTTCGCAAAAGCAAAGGAGTAGTAAAGTTCTTTTATTGGAGCTAGAACTGGAACTGGAAGGGGTACACCATGAATTCGCTGTACCTCATTCTTGGATCAGAGACGGCATTAGCTGACCGAGCACTTGCAAAGTTGAATGCACAATTAAAGGAAGAAAAATCCGAAATCACCACCTTATTTGCCGGTGACACAATTGCTGGTGATATTTGCGATGCATTAGCGCCATCTCTGTTTTCCGAGCGCCGCGCGCTAATAATTCGTGACCTGCAAGATCTGCCAGAGGATAATCGAGCAGAGATAATCCAGTACCTGCAACAACCTGACTTAACGACAACCCTGATTTTTGTGCACAAGGGTGGAGTAAAGGGTAAAGCACTACTGGACACAATCAAGAAAGTAAAAGCTGAAGTAATCACCTGCGATCCTTTAAAAAAGGAGGCCGAAAAAGAAGAGTTCGTTAAATCGCTCTTTCTTGATTTAGCAAGAAAGGCATCGCCAGGTGCGGTTGCCGCATTAGTTGGAGCACTTGGAAATGATTTGCGCGAGTTACAAGGTGCGGTAGCGCAAATTTCAACCGATGCACCATTAGGTGTAATCGATGAAGATATGGTTGATAAATATCATCAAGGTCGGGTTGAAACGACCGGATTTGATGTTGCCGATGCCACGCTTGCGGGAAATCTTTCGGCAGCGTTAATTTCTTTGCGAAGCGCCCTGGAAACTGGAACCGACCCAGTATTGATTACTAGTGCAATTGCTTCCTCGCTTCGCTCATTGGCAAAGGTTGCCGGTACCAATCGAAATCAGAAATCCTTTGAAGTAGCTGGCGCACTCGGGATGGCCCCATGGCAGATTGATAAGGCCCGGCGCCAACTCAATCGCTGGAACCCATCCCAAATCGCTGATGCGGTGATCGCGATCGCACAGGCAGATGCTGAAGTAAAAGGTGCGGCAAGTGACCCCATTTACGCGTTGGAAAAGGCGGTGACCAGGATCGTTTCATCACAATTTGACCGTTAGTCACACGCTTGCGTAGGCTGACCCTCTGCCCAACGCCCCTGTCAGGGGAAGGCTTTGAAAATGAACTGGAGTAACACGTGTACGCAATTGTTAAAGCTGGCGGCCGCCAGGAGAAGGTCGAAGTTGGCGAGACAATAATTGTTGATCGGATCGATGCCGCTAATGGTGCAACTGTTTCATTTCCGACTTTACTCCTAGTAGATGGTGAAGCTGTCACTACTGATCCAAAGATTTTGGCGGGCATAATGGTAACGGGTGAAGTTATTGAAGAGTTCAAGGGACCAAAGATCGACATTTTGCGTTACAAGAACAAGACCGGTCACCGTCGTCGCCAGGGATTTCGTGCGCAACTAACTCGGGTAAAAATTACCGCCATTAACGGCGCGAAGTAAGGGAGACAAAGTAAATGGCAAGTAAGAAGGGTGTCTCCTCGACACGAAACGGTCGCGATTCCAATGCGCAGTACCTTGGTATCAAGCGTTTCGGTGGACAAGTAGTTAATGCCGGCGAAATTCTCGTGCGCCAGCGCGGAACACATTTTCACCCAGGCAAGAATGTAGGTCGCGGTAAGGATGACACTTTGTTTGCACTAGCTGCGGGCGTAGTCGAGTTCGGTCGCGCTCGCGGTCGGCGCGTAGTGAATGTGGCTCCGGCAGCTTAATTTTAGGTTTCTCAAAGAGAGCGAGCCGTATTTATGCGGCTCGCTTTTTTATTTCGCAACATTGATTGAAAGGGGATAAACGATGACAACATTTGTTGATCGGGTAACCCTGTTTGCCATTGCCGGAAAAGGTGGCGATGGTTGCGTGTCGGTTAAGCGCGAAAAATTTAAGCCACTAGGTGGACCAGATGGCGGTAACGGCGGACGCGGTGGCGATGTAATTTTGGTAGTAGAGCCAAGTGTTACCACCCTGCTTGACTATCACCATTCACCGCATCGCAAGGCAACTCCAGGTCATCAAGGATATGGCGATCGCAAAGATGGACATCAGGGCGAGGATTTAATTCTGGGAGTTCCAAATGGAACGGTTATCTATGATCAGAACGGTGAACAGATTGCAGATTTGATCGGCACCGGCACAACATTTATTGCCGCTCAAGGTGGATTCGGTGGTCTTGGAAATCTGGCGCTGTCTTCATCCAAGCGGCGCGCACCAGGTTTTGCCTTACTCGGTGAACCAGGCATTGAGCGCACTTTAACGCTGGAACTAAAAAGCGTTGCCGATATTGCACTCGTTGGTTTTCCAAGTGCCGGTAAATCCTCACTTATCGCGGCGGTTTCGGCGGCTCGGCCAAAGATTGCCGATTACCCGTTTACCACCTTGGTGCCAAACCTTGGCGTAGTTCAAGCTGGTGAAACCCGCTTCACCGTTGCCGATGTTCCTGGACTAATTCCCGGTGCATCGCAAGGCAAGGGCTTAGGTCTTGAGTTTCTTCGCCATGTAGAACGTTGCGTTGCTTTAGTTCATGTTTTGGATTGCGGAACACTTGAAACAAATCGCAATCCAATTGCAGATCTGGAAGCAATTGAAAATGAACTTGCCCTCTATGGTGGGCTAGCAGATCGAGTTCGAATTATTGCTTTAAACAAGATCGACTTGCCAGATGGAAAGGCAATGGCGGAGATGGTTGCCGAAGAACTTCGCGATATGGGTTACCAGGTATATCCAGTCTCGGCCGCATCGCGGGAAGGATTACAGGATCTTATGTATGCAATGGGCCGACTCGTGCAAAAGAACCGGAGTGATGTCGGGTTAGCAGAGCGCACTCGTATTATTTTGCGGCCAGTTGCCGTTGATGACTCTGGTTTTATCGTTAAGGCCAACGCCGATGGCTCTTTCAATATTCGCGGACAAAAGGTGGAACGCTGGGTTCGCCAAACAAATTTTAAAAATGCGGAAGCAATTGGATATCTGGCTGATCGGCTGGCCCAACTTGGTGTTGAAAAAGAGTTATATAAGAAAGGTGCAGTTGCCGGAAGTGAAGTTCGAATCGGTGATGGCGAAACTGAAGTAATTTTTGATTGGGAACCAACTATCGAAGCTGGCGCAGAACAACTAGCTGGTCATCTGCACCGTCGTGGCGAGGATTCACGACTGGAAACGACTTGGACACCAACCGAAAAAGTTTTCGATATTTTAAGCGATGAAGAAATCGCCAAGCAGTGGGAGTACAACGTAGTGGACCCGCGTACACCTAGAGTCACTGATCCAAAAGTAAAAGAGGATTCAGCGGACGGAGATGACCGGTGAACCGAGCGCAGATTAACTCTGCCAAGCGAATAGTCATCAAAATTGGCTCCTCATCGCTGACCGGTAAAGCTGGTTCAGAGCTAGCTTCAGCGGCGATAGACAAACTAGTTGATCTTGTTGCTGTCTGTAAGGCGCGCGGAGCAGAGGTAGTAGTTGTCTCATCCGGTGCAATCGCAGCAGGTTTAGCACCACTCGGGTTAACAACTCGCCCAAAAGATTTGGCAACCCAACAAGCTGCCGCATCGGTTGGGCAAGGGCTATTAATCGCTCAGTACACCCAGAGTTTTAAACGTCATTTAATTATCGCTTCCCAAGTTTTATTAACCACTGAAGATGTGGTGCGTCGCTCCCATTATCAAAATGCCCAACGAACTTTGAATCGCTTACTGCAGTTGGGTGTGGTTCCAGTTATTAATGAAAATGATTCAGTGGGAACTAATGAAATTCGCTTTGGTGATAATGATCGACTTGCGGCTTTGGTCGCACTTCTCATTGGCGCAGATTTATTAGTATTAATTTCCGATATTGATGGCCTATATGATGCGCCACCATCGCAACTTGGCGCTAAGCGCATTCATGAAGTTTCAGCGATTGCTGAGCTAGCAGGCGTGAAGCTGGGTGGCACAGGAAGTGCCGGCGTTGGTAGTGGCGGAATGGTTTCCAAAATTGAGGCGGCCCGCATTGCAACATCTGCCGGGATACCAATGCTGCTCACATCTTTACTCGATTCTGATAAATCACTGGCCGGGCAACAATTTGGCACATATTTTAAGGCACAAGCAAGTAAGACAACCTCTCGCTTACTTTGGCTGGCACATGCAACCACTGCAAACGGAAAATTAATTCTGGATGCCGGCGCGGTAACTGCAATCTTGGAACGAGGAGTTTCCTTGCTTCCGGCTGGGGTTACCGCAATTGTTGGTGAATTTATTTCCGGTGATGCGGTCGAACTTGTGAGTCCAGATGGGAAAGTGATAGCACGCGGTTTAGTTGCCTTTGATTCAGCGGATTTGCCACAGATGCTCGGTCGATCAACCAAAGAGCTGGCAGCATCCCTAGGCGCAGAGTTTGAACGCGAACTAGTACATCGGGATGATCTAGTTCTTCTCTGAAATCTGCTTTAATACCGCAGCAATCTTTACGCTCATACCATCAGCACTTGTTGGCATTTCACTGAGTTTTACGATAACCGTGTCGTGTAATGCATCTTGATAAATATATTGACCATGTAGACCACGCATCAGATTGATTCCAGGGTACGGATGCCACATTTGTGCGCCATAGCCCCAACCGTCATCCAAGGTCACAACTGGATTTGAAAGTCGTGCTTTCCAGGAAGTACTTGCGATTGCAGGTACGCCAGACATTAATGCCAGACCTACTCGGGCATAGTCGCGAGTAGTTGCGTTAAAACAACAAAATGCTTTTTCATTTCCACCAATACGATCCACATTCCAGGTTGCATCGTATTCGGCACCTACTTTTTGCCAAACTCGCTCACTAAATACATCGGCCAAACGTTGCCCAGTAATTTTTTGCACAATCAGCCCCAGCATTTGAGTATTAACGCTACGGTATTCTGGGAAAGTTCCTGGCTCCTCTCTCATTTTTCGATTATGCATTAAAAACCAATTGATATCAGTTGATGCATACATCTGCGAAATTGCTACGCCCCAACCAGAAGGTCCGGTTGGATAGTTATCCGAGACTCCAATACCCGAGTCCATGTCAAGCAAATTTTTTATTGTTACTTTGTCGAAGGAGGTTCCGGCTTTAAATTTTGGCAATATCTTAACAAAGGTGTCGCTTTCTTTGATTTTTCCCTCATCAATTAGTTGGCCAATAACAAGTGAAGTCATTGTTTTAGCAATTGAGAACGAAGGCAAAACTGAAGTTTGAGTTTTTCCATTCCAGTAACGCTCATAAGTAATTTTTCCCTTACGAATAACTAGAAAAGCATTTGTATCCGTATCCTCCAGGAAGGTTTCAAACTCTTGCACCTTGCCATTCCAGATAACTTGATCAATCTCTTCCGATACGCCGACTGGCAATGGTGCGCCGCTTCCAGCCTTAATAAGGTGCGCTGGCATGAGGTCGGGAGTTTTCGAGGCAGGTGCTAATCCCAGTCGGATAGCAGCTATTGGTTCGGGGTAATGAATTACCTTGGTTAAACCAAATAGTGCGGCATAAACAATTAGTAGTGTTAGCAATACGGTACGAATTATTTTGAACACGGGATTAGGGTAACTCCCACTAGGCTTTAACTTATGGATGCTCAGGCTCTCATTTCATCACTTGCAGATACAGCCCGTATGGCTGGTCGCACTTTGAGCGTTGCCTCTAGCGCCGAGCGAAAGGCGGCATTGCAAACAATCGCCGATGCTATTGAAGCTCGGAGTGCGGAAATTCTGGCTGCTAATGCCAAAGATGTGCAGGCAGGACGAGATGCCGGGCTTAACTCATCTTTATTGGATCGATTATTATTAACACCAGATCGCATCAAAGGCATTGCCGATGGTGCCCGCCAAGTAAGTCAATTACCAGATCCGCTAGGAATAACTTTACGTAAATCAACTTTGCCAAATGGAATTAAATTGGAACAAATTTCAGTTCCTTTTGGCGTAATTGGCATGGTCTATGAGGCTCGTCCAAATGTGACGGTCGATGCTGCGGTAATTTTATTGATGTCAGGAAATGCGGCCCTACTTCGCGGTTCCTCTAGTGCGGCACACAGCAATGCAATTCTTGTAGAAGTCATGAGAGATGCGCTCAAGGGCAGTGAAATCTCGCCAGATGTCATTCAACTTGTTCCATCAGATGATCGGGAAACCGTAAAAGCTTTACTGCAAGCACGTGGCAAGGTTGATCTCGTTATTCCTCGCGGAAGCGCCGAATTAATCCGGATGGTCGTTGATGAAGCTACGGTGCCAACGATTGAGACTGGAGCTGGGGTTTGCCATGTTTATATTGATGAGTTTGCTGATTTAACAAAAGCATTACCAATTATTATTAATTCAAAGGTGCAACGTCCCAGTGTATGCAATGCCGCCGAAACGCTGTTAGTTCATACAACGGTGGCCCCGGGATTTATGCCGATTGCGCTGGCGGCCCTACATGATGCCGGCGTTGTTCTGCACTGCGATAGTGCAACTTTGGCAATCGCCAAGAGTGCGGCGATTCCAGCAATTCTGGCGCAAGCAGAAAGTTGGAGTACCGAATACGGCAGCTTAGAAATGAATGTAGCCATTGTTGAATCAGTAGATGATGCAAGTGCCCATATTGCCAAATACGGCACCCAGCACACGGAAGCGATCATCACTGAAAATGCGAGTAACGCCAAGCGATTTATTGCACTGAGCGACTGTGCGGCGGTGATGGTCAATACATCAACTCGATTTACAGATGGTGAGCAGATGGGATTTGGCGCCGAAATTGGAATTTCAAATCAAAAATTGCATGCTCGTGGACCAATGGGCCTAGAGGCAATGACCACCACCACTTGGATTGTCACCGGAAACGGGCAAATTCGCAGTTAGCCGCTAAATTAATTAGAGTTACCTACTATGAGCACTCTCTCGCGCGATGATGTAGCAAAACTTGCGGGTCTAGCCCGGATTCAAATGAGTGAAGAAGAGTTAGTCAATCTCGCAAATGAGTTCACCGTTATTTTAGATGCGGTAGCCAGGGTGCAAGAGGTGGCCAGTGCAGATGTGGCGCCGACTTCTCACCCACTGCCGCTGCGCAATGTTTTTCGGCCAGATGTTGTAGTTGCGAGTTTGTCGCCAGAGGCGGCACTTTCTGGTGCTCCGGCGCAAGAAGAGCAACGCTTTCGGATACCTCAGATTTTGGGGGAAGAATGATTCGCCTTAGTGCCGCCGAAATGGCAGCAAAATTAGTAGCGGGCGAAACAACTTCGGTGGCTTTAACGCAACTACATTTTGATCGCATCGCTAAAGTCGATGGCGAAGTTCACGCATTCCTTTACCTTGATACCGAAGGTGCGCTTTTGCAAGCGGCAGCGGTGGATGCAAAACGGGCAAAGGGAGAAAAGTTGTCCCCACTTGCGGGTGTTCCACTTGCACTTAAAGATGTAATGGTGCAAAAAGGTATTCCAACAACTTGTGGTTCAAAAATTCTGGAAGGCTGGCGCCCACCATATGATGCAACAGTTGTTGCTAATCTAAAAAATAATGACATTGTGATTTTAGGTAAGACCAACATGGATGAGTTTGCCATGGGTTCATCAACTGAAAACTCTGCCTACGGTCCAACGCATAACCCATGGGATTTAACTCGAATTCCTGGTGGTTCAGGTGGCGGATCATCGGCCGCCCTCGCCGCTTTTGAGGCACCCCTTGCAATTGGAACTGATACTGGCGGATCAATTCGCCAACCTGCAGCAGTAACTGGAACTGTTGGAGTTAAGCCAACTTATGGTGGCGTTTCTCGTTATGGCCTGGTCGCATTTTCTTCTTCCTTAGATCAAGCCGGTCCCTGCGCCCGTACCGTTTTAGATGCGGCTTTACTGCATGAAGTGATTGCCGGACACGATCCAAAGGATGCAACAAGTATTAATGCACCAGTTCCGCAAGTCGTTACTGCCGCCAAAGCTGGCAACGTAAAGGGAATGAAAATTGGCGTCGTTAAAGAGCTAAATGGTGCGGGGTATCAGCCAGGAGTTCGTGCTCGATTTGAAGAGTCATTAGAACTTCTAGCTAAAGCAGGTGCCGAAATTATTGAAGTCTCAGCACCTAACTTTGAGTATGCCCTTGCTGCTTATTACTTAATTGCACCATCGGAATGTTCCTCAAACTTGGCCCGCTTTGATGCCATGCGTTATGGCTTGCGGGTAGGCGATATTAATGGGGCATCAGCAGAGTCTGTAATGAATTTAACGCGCGAAGCTGGCTTCGGGAAAGAGGTAAAGCGCCGCATTATTTTAGGTACCTATGCCTTGTCATCTGGTTATTACGATGCTTATTACGGAAGTGCCCAAAAAGTTCGTACCCTGATTACCCAAGATTTCACAAATGCATTTACAAAGGCGGATGTACTTGTCTCACCAACATGTCCTACCACCGCATTTAAAATAGGGGAAAAGGCTAATGATCCGCTAGCAATGTATCTCAATGACATTGCAACAATTCCCGTAAATATGGCTGGAATCGGGGGAATGTCTTTACCTTCAGGGTTAGCTGATGAAGATGGTTTGCCTGTTGGTTTCCAGGTTATGGCTCCGGTAATGAAGGATGAGCGCATGTACTCGGTAGGTGCAGCACTTGAAGCAGCCCTGCTTCTAAAGTGGGGTTCGCCATTGCTGGATAAAGCACCAACCTTGGGAGGCCTCGCATGAGTCTTTCTTATGATGATGTAGTTGCAAGGTACGAACCAGTGCTTGGCCTGGAAGTTCACGTAGAACTCAACACCAACTCAAAGATGTTTTGTGGATGCAGCACGATTTTTGGGGCCGAGCCAAATACCCAAACCTGCCCAGTGTGTTTAGCCCTTCCTGGTGCCTTGCCGGTTGTGAATGAAAAGGCGATTGAGTCAACCATCAAGATTGGGTTGGCGCTTAATTGTTCGATCGCGCCATTTTCACGGTTTGCTCGTAAGAATTATTTCTATCCTGACATGCCCAAAAATTTCCAGATTTCACAGTATGACGAACCAATATGCGTCAATGGTTTCGTTGATGTTGAAATCGAAACTGAAGTAGGTCCCAAAATGTTCCGTGTTGAAATCGAACGCGTACATATGGAAGAGGACACCGG
The DNA here is from genome assembly GCA_043776875.1 of Actinomycetes bacterium. Taxonomy (GTDB): domain Bacteria; phylum Actinomycetota; class Actinomycetes; order Nanopelagicales; family Nanopelagicaceae; genus Planktophila. Next base: position 37,832 of record JAYVQU010000049.1, on the reverse strand, counting down.
TAAGTCTTTGCACGTTGGCGGTGCTACTGGTCGAATTCATGGCGCTGAGTATTCGCTTTTGGATTACAACCGGGCGGGCATACCATTAGTTGAAATTGTCACCAAGATTATTCCAGGCACCGGAAAGTACGCTCCCGAAGTTGCAAAGGCCTATGTAGCAGAGCTGCGCGACATTTTGCGCTCACTTGGAGTCAGCGATGTAAAAATGGAGCAAGGCTCATTGCGCTGCGATGCAAATGTTTCGCTGCGTTTAATTGGAGCAGAAAAACTTGGAACTAGAAGTGAAACCAAAAATGTTAACTCATTGCGTTCGGTAGAACGGGCAATACGCGGAGAAATGATTCGCCATGCCGAACTTCTAAATGCCGGGGAGCGAGTGGTGCAAGAGACTCGCCACTTCCAAGAGGAGACCGGATTAACTCGATCCGGTCGCTCAAAAGAGCAAGCAGAGGATTACCGTTATTTCCCGGAGCCAGATCTAGTTCCCGTGGAACCAGATGCGACCTGGATTGAAACCTTACGAGCGGCTTTGCCAGAGCGACCTTCGATTCATCGTAAGCGTTTGCAAACCGCATGGGCAGTTCCGGCAAAAGAAATGGCCGCGATGATCAATGCCGATGTTTTAGACACTGTTGAAGCAACCGTAAATCATGGCGCTGATTCAACTAAGGCGCGTAGTTGGTGGCTGGGTGAGATTTCACGAATTGCAAATGACAAAGATGTTGCAATTGCAGACCTGGCAATCACTCCGCAGGATGTTGCCGAAATTGTTGCACTCGTTAATGCTGGAGAGCTAACTGACAAACTTGCGCGTCAAGTTGTTGCAGGGGTAGTTGCTGGTGAAGGGAAACCGGCTGCGGTAATTGCAGCACGTGGAATTAAAGTAGTTAATGATGATTCAGAGTTAATGGCCGCGATAGAGCGCGCATGTCTTGCGCAACCAGATACCGCCGACAAGGTTCGTAATGGTCACTTGCCGGCAACAGGTGCGCTAATAGGTATGGTCATGAAAGATACAAAAGGCCAAGCAGATGCTGCTCGCGTACGTGAACTGCTACTTGGCCACCTTGGGCAATGGTAGAATTCTCTTATGTCGACGATGAAACCGCGCTCTGGAGTTGTTACCGATGGAATGGAAAGAGCACCGCACCGCGGAATGTTGCGGGCGGTCGGAATGGGCGATGAGGATTGGGTTAAGCCACAAATCGGAATTGCATCTTCCTGGAACGAGATCACACCATGCAATCTTTCACTCGATCGGTTAGCTAAAGCATCCAAAGAAGGTGTTTTTGCCGCTGGTGGGTTTCCAATGCAATTTGGCACAATTTCAGTTTCCGATGGAATTGCAATGGGACACGAAGGAATGCATTTTTCCTTGGTGTCGCGCGAAGTCATTGCTGATTCGGTAGAAACGGTAATGCAGGCGGAGCGCTTCGATGGCATGGTTACCTTTGCTGGCTGCGATAAGTCACTACCCGGAATGATGATGGCAGCAGCGCGCATCGATGTTGCCAGTGTCTTTGTTTACGCCGGATCAACTTTGCCGGGTCAAGTCGATGGACAGGATGTAACTATCATCGATGCTTTTGAAGCAGTAGGTGCCTGTGCTCGTGGATTAATTTCTAGAGATCGACTTGATCAAATTGAGCGTGCCATTTGTCCTGGAGAAGGTGCTTGCGGTGGAATGTATACAGCCAACACCATGGCGGCAATTGGTGAAGCATTAGGCCTTTCATTGCCAGGATCTGCTGCGCCTCCGGCAGTTGATCGTCGCCGTGATGTGTACGCCTTTAAATCTGGCGAAGCAGTAGTGAATTTAATTCGCCTTGGAATTACCACTCGCATGATCTTGACCAAGAAAGCCTTTGAAAATGCAATCACTATTTTGATGGCACTTGGTGGCTCAACCAATGCCGTACTGCATTTGCTAGCGATCGCACACGAAGCCGAAGTCGATTTAACGTTAGAAGATTTCAATCGAATAGGCGCAAAAGTTCCATTGTTGGGTGATCTAAAACCATTTGGAAAATTTGTCATGACCGATCTAGATCGAGTTGGTGGAATTCCGGTTGTCCTAAAGATCTTATTAGATGCTGGTTATTTACACGGAGATACATTGACGGTTACTGGCAAAACAATGGCTGAAAACTTGGCAGACATTAATCCACCATTTCCAGATGGAGTAGTTCTACATGCTGCCGAAACACCATTATCAAAAGATGTGGGAATTACGATTCTTGGTGGCTCGCTTGCACCCGAAGGTGCTGTCTGCAAAACCGCAGGAATCGGTATTGACAGCTTTGAAGGACCAGCGCGGGTATTTGAACGGGAACAATCCGCCATGGATGCCGTTGAAAATGGCACGATTGAAGCCGGCGATGTTGTGGTAATTCGCTATGAAGGTCCAAAGGGCGGCCCCGGAATGCGCGAAATGTTAATGGTCACTGGCGCTATCAAGGGTGCGGGTTTGGGTAAGTCAACGTTGCTATTAACCGATGGTCGTTTTTCGGGTGGTTCAACTGGTCTATGTGTCGGGCATATCTCTCCGGAAGCCGTTGACGGGGGACCGATCGCCTTTATCAAAGATGGCGACATTGTTCGAATTGATACCGGCAAGCGAACACTGGATCTGCTAGTCGATGCCACCGAACTTGCGGCGCGCAAAATTGGTTGGACTCCATTGCCACATAAATACACACGCGGAGTTTTAGCCAAATTCACAAAACTTGTCGGTTCTGCCTCGAAAGGTGCAGTCTGCCAATAGCCTGTTCAAATTGTGAGATCTGCATCTCAACACTTGACCAAAGCCACTCTTCGTTAGAGAATAAGCCTATGAGCACAACATTTGTGGTGGTGATTTAAAGGCGCGTGATCGGTTTTTGATCATGTGCCACCCTCAGTTATCTGAGGGTTTTTTTATTTCACAACCATTGTCCAGAAGAGATGAAAGGAGATGGAGATGAGTAAGAAGATGAATGGTGCATCTTCCTTGGTGCGATCGTTGGAGTTTGCCGGCGTCGATGTGATGTTCGGAATTCCAGGGGGCGCGATTCTTCCAGCGTATGATCCAATTTTTGATAGCAAGATTCGCCACATCTTAGTTCGCCACGAACAAGGTGCAGGTCATGCGGCAACTGGTTATGCCCAAGTTACCGGTCGGGTTGGCGTGTGCATTGCAACATCTGGACCAGGAGCAACAAATCTGGTTACGCCATTGGCTGATGCGGCAATGGACTCAGTTCCACTCGTTGCAATCACAGGCCAGGTGCCTTCGGCGGCAATTGGTACCGATGCCTTCCAAGAAGCAGATATCCGTGGCATCACAATGCCTTTTACCAAGCATAGTTACTTGATAACTGATCCGAAAGATATTCCGCGCGCAATCGCAGAAGCTTTTTACATCGCCAGCTCTGGCCGTCCAGGTCCGGTGTTGGTTGATATTGCAAAAGATGCATTGCAAAAAGAAACAGAGTTTGTTTGGCCAAAGGAGCTCGTTCTTCCTGGTTACCGCCCGCAAATAGAACCAGATAACCAGTCAATTTCAGATGCAGCAGCCTTAATTGCGCAATCTGTTAAACCAGTTTTATATGTTGGCGGCGGTGTAATTAAGGCGAATGCCGCAAAAGAGTTAATGCAACTAGCTGAATTAATTGGGGCACCGGTTGTTACAACTTTGATGGCCCGTGGTGCATTTCCTGATAGCCACACATTGCATTACGGAATGCCAGGAATGCACGGAACCGTTAGCGCGGTAACCGCGCTGCAAAAAGCTGACTTACTAATAACTTTAGGGGCCCGATTTGATGACCGGGTGACCGGAAAGCTTTCCACCTTTGCCGTCAACGCTAAGGTAATTCATGCAGATATTGACCCGGCTGAAATTGGTAAGAACCGATTTGCCGATGTTCCAATTGTTGGCGACTTGAAGTTAAGTATCTCCGCCCTTATTCCTGCTCTTAAAACTGAGTTTGCAAAGCGAAAACCTGACCTTACTTTATGGATGACTTCCATGAATAAGTTGCGTACTACTTATCCATTGGGTTATGAACATCCACAAGATGGTTCATTATCACCGCAGTATGTAATCCAACGGTTGAGTGCAATTACTGGCTCGGAAGCAATTTATGTTGCTGGCGTTGGCCAACATCAAATGTGGGCTTCACAATTTGTAAAGTATGAAAATCCTCGCACTTGGCTTAACTCTGGTGGATTAGGAACCATGGGTTATGCCGTCCCGGCAGCAATGGGCGCAAAAGTTGGCGCACCTGATGCCACGGTATGGGCAATCGACGGTGACGGGTGCTTCCAAATGACAAACCAAGAGTTAGTTACTTGCGCACTTAACAATATTCCGATCAAGGTTGCAATCATTAATAATGAATCTCTTGGCATGGTTCGTCAATGGCAAACTTTGTTCTATGAAGGTCGTTACTCAAACACCAGTCTTGAATCAAAGCGAGTTCCAGACTTTGTCAAACTTGCAGATGCCATGGGTTGCGTCGGATTAAGTTGTGAACGTCCTGGAGATGTTGATGCAATTATCAAAAAGGCCAATTCAATTAATGATCAACCGGTAGTTGTTGACTTTCGAGTTTGCCGCGATTCAATGGTGTGGCCAATGGTTGCGGCCGGCACTTCAAATGATGACATCATGATCGCGCGTGAAATAGCGCCTGACTGGGATTCACAGGAGCTCTAATGAGTACACATACACTGGCGGTTCTAGTTGAAAACTCTCCTGGCGTATTGGCACGTGTCGCTGGTCTATTTTCGCGTCGAGCTTACAACATTGATTCGCTCGCGGTTGGCCCAACTGAAAACCCAGATATCTCTCGAATGACAATTGTGATAAATATTGAGGGTCACTCTTTGGAGCAGGTAATTCGCCAGCTCGATAAGTTGGTCAATGTCACGCACATAGCTGAATTGAAGCCATCTGATTCGGTCCAAGCCGAACTGCTTTTGGTAAAAATTTCGGCGACCTCGAAGAACCGCTTTGATGTTGATGCGGTGGTGCAAACATATGGGGCAGCAATTGTCGATGAAGATGCCCAATCTTTGACCATTGAAGCTACCGGGGATGGGGCCAAGATCAGTGACCTCCTTAACGTGCTCGAGCGTTTTGGCATCCTGGAACTTGCTCAATCCGGCCTGGTGGCAATTGAGCGTGGCAGCGGATCGCTGGCAGACCGTACCCTTAGCTGGCAAAGTATTCCTACCGCCGACAGCGGTCAGGCTGATTACCAAAACTAGCTAGCCCAAACTAAAAACACGACAGGAGAAATACCGTGGCAGCAACGATGTATCACGAAGAGGATGCCGATCTATCGATTATTCAAGGTCGCAAAGTCGCGATCATCGGTTACGGCTCGCAAGGACATGCACACGCGCTTAACTTGCGTGATAGCGGTGTCGATGTTCGAGTTGGACTTAAGGATGGCTCACCATCACGTGCAAAAGCTGAAGCAGAAGGCCTACGCGTTGTAAGTGTTGCCGAAGCTGTGCAAGAGTCAACGGTCATCATGATTTTGGCGCCGGATCATTTGCAACGTCACATCTACACCGATTCAATTTTGCCTAACCTAAAAGTTGGCGATGCACTTTTCTTTGCTCACGGCTTTAATATTCGTTTTGGCTACATCAAGCCATCGGTATCAGTTGATGTCTGCATGGTTGCACCAAAAGGACCAGGTCACTTGGTACGTCGCGAGTTTGCTGCAGGTCGTGGAGTTCCAGTAATCGTTGCCGTGGAACAAGACGCAACTGGAAAGGCATGGCCGCTCACACTTTCATTTGCAAAAGCAATCGGTGGACTTCGTGCCGGTGGAATCTTGACAACATTTACCGAAGAAACCGAAACAGATCTATTTGGTGAGCAGTCAGTACTTTGTGGCGGCGCTTCCCAACTAGTTATGTACGGCTTTGAAACTCTTACTGAAGCTGGGTACCAGCCAGAAGTTGCATATTTCGAGTGCCTGCATGAATTAAAGCTAATTGTTGACTTGATGTATGAAGGTGGATTGGCAAAGCAGCGTTGGTCAGTCTCTGACACAGCAGAATTTGGTGATTATGTTTCAGGTCCACGTGTTATCGATCCACACGTTAAGGAAAATATGAAGGCAGTTCTAGTTGACATCCAAAGTGGCGCCTTTGCAAAGCGCTTTATTGATGATCAAGAGGCCGGCGCACCTGAATTCAAATCACTTCGCGCAAAGGGCGAATCACACCCAATCGAGGCGGTAGGTCGCGAACTTCGCAAAATGTTTTCCTGGATGAAGCAAGCAAAGGATGATGATTACCAGGAAGGCAGCGCAACGCGTGGCTAAACCTGTTGTTTTAATCGCGGAAGAACTCAGCCCGGCAACCCTGGACGCACTAGGTCCTGATTTTGAGGTTGTTAATTGTGATGGTGCAAATCGAGCAGAACTGCTTGTCGCTCTTGCTAACGGAGTGGATGCAGTACTGATCCGTTCTGCCACTAAAATGGATGCAGAAGCGATTGCTGCCGCTAAGGGACTTAAAGTTATTGCGCGAGCAGGAGTTGGCTTAGATAACGTTGATATTCCGGCGGCAACTGCGGCAGGTGTCATGGTTGTTAATGCACCTACTTCAAATATTGTTAGTGCAGCTGAACTTGCAATTTCATTGTTGCTTGCGTCCGCTCGTTTTATATCTCCAGCACATGCTGCGCTACGAACTGGACAATGGGCCAGATCCAAGTACACAGGTGCCGAACTATTTGAAAAAACCCTTGGAATTGTTGGCTTTGGTCGTATTGGTCAACTTGTGGCCCACCGCATGCAGGCTTTCGGAATGGATGTAGTTGCCTACGATCCGTATCTGCAGCCAGCACGCGCTGCTCAACTTGGTGTTCGCTTGGTTGAGCTAAGTGAACTGCTAATGGTTTCAGATTTCATCACGATTCACCTGCCAAAGACAAAGGAGACCGCAAACCTGATTGGGGTGGAGGCGTTAAAAAAGGTAAAGCCATCAGTACGCATTATTAATGCTGCTCGTGGTGGCGTACTTGATGAGGCGGCATTATTTGCTGCGATCACAGAAGGCCGGGTAGCAGGTGCCGGCATTGATGTGTTTTCCACCGAACCTTGCACCGACTCACCACTATTTGCCCTTGATCAAGTAGTTGCAACCCCACACTTAGGTGCAGCAACTGATGAAGCGCAAGAGCGAGCTGGCATTGCAGTTGCCATTTCCGTGCGGAAAGCATTGGCCGGTGAACTTGTGCCGGACGCGGTAAATGTAAAAGGCGGGGTTATTGATGAAGAGATTCGCCCAAGCCTGCCATTAGTAGAAAAAATGGCGCAGATTGCAACAGCGATTGCAGGTGAAGCCCCAGTGAGTATGGACATAACGGTTAAGGGCGATATTTCTGTCCATGATTCTTCAATCCTGGCAACAAGTGCGCTCAAAGGTGCGCTACTTGGCTGTGGATTATCAGATGTCACCTATGTAAATGCGCCTGCACTTGCGGCAGCGCGCGGTGTTACCTCATCTGTTGCAACAGATCCGGACAGTCCGGAGTATCGCAGCATGATTTCACTTCGGGCCGCCCTTGCCGATGGCAAGATTGTTACCGTTGATGGAACGCTTATGGGAATCCGTAAAGTTGAAAAGATCATCGCAATTGATGGCTTTGATCTTGACCTGCCACCAACCGAAAATCTTTTGTTCCTTCGTTATGCCGATAGGCCAGGTGTAGTTGGTGCGGTCGGTAATGCCCTTGGAAAAGCTGGAATCAACATTGCTGGCATGCAAGTTGCGCGCAGCACCGCTGGTGGTAACGCGCTGATGGCAATCACCGTTGACTCGCAAATTAGCGATGAAATAATTTCGGCAGTCAAGCAGGAAACTGGAGCTGACGTAGTTCGCTCTGTGACTTTGGTGGGATAGTGAAAAGTATTAATTTGGCTGTTATTGCCGGCGATGGCATTGGACCGGAAGTTGTTGAACAGGGTCTCAAAGTGCTAACTGTTGTTGCCAAGAAGTATGGAATTGAGTTTAAGAAAACCGCATATGATCTTGGCGCAACCTTTTGGCATCGAACTGGTGAAGCGTTGCCAGCTGCAACTATGGCAGAATTAGCTCAGGCAGATGTAATTTTGCTAGGCGCGGTGGGCGATCCAACGGTTCCAAGTGGAGTTTTAGAGCGAGGACTTTTGCTCAAAATTCGTTTTGCTTTTGATCATTACATCAACCTGCGTCCGGCGCGTTTGCTACCCGGTGTTACCGGTCCACTTGCAACTGATGCTGAAATCGATTTTATAGTTGTACGGGAAGGCACGGAAGGGGCTTACGTTGGTGCCGGTGGTGTACTTGCCGAAGGTACTGAAAATGAAATCGCAACTGAGGAGAGCCTCAATACTCGTCGTGGGGCAGAACGGGTGATTCGAGATGCTTTTGAACGCGCAACTAAGCGCGCGCGTAAAAAGTTAACCCTCGTTCACAAGAATAATGTTTTAACCCACGCCGGCGGCCTTTGGACACGTACCTTTTTCGAGGTTGCTAAAGAATATCCAGCGATCACAACCGAATACCTTCATGTTGATGCAGCAGCAATGTTCTTGGTAACCAACCCAGATCGCTTTGATGTAATAGTTACTGATAATTTGTTTGGTGACATCTTGACCGACATCGCTGCCGCAATCTGTGGTGGTATTGGTCTGGCCGCTTCTGGCAATATTAATCCAACTGGAAAATTCCCATCAATGTTTGAACCGGTCCACGGATCTGCGCCAGATATCGCTGGTATGAATTTAGCCGACCCAACGGCAACAGTTATGTCAATTGTCATGATGCTAGATCACCTTGGACTCGCTGATGCCGCCCGTGATGTTGAAAATGCTGTGGTAGCCGATTTGGCAACTCGCGGCGATACCAAGCGAAGCACTACTGAGATAGGAGATGCGCTAGCTAGCGCCTTGTAATTATGAAGATAACTCTTAATCCAATGGCAAGAGATGATGCAACCCGCAATGCCTTAATTGCCGAAGGTGGATTTGGCAGGCACTACACCGATCACATGGTTATTTGTGAATGGAGCGAAAAAGATGGCTGGGCAGAACCCGAGCTAATTCCTTATGGTCCGATCTCATTGGATCCGGCAACCGCAGTTTTTCATTACGGTCAAGAAATTTTTGAAGGTATGAAGGCTTATCGGCAACCAGATGGTTCCATTTCTTTATTTCGCCCAACCGCTAATGCCAAGCGATTTGCAAAATCAGCAAAGCGTTTGGCGTTGCCGCAGATGCCGGTTGAACTATTTATGGAAACTATTGAGGCACTGGTTAAGCAAGATGCCAGATGGGTGCCAAACCAGGTGGGGGAGTCGTTATATATTCGGCCATTTATGATCGCAACTGAAGTTGGTCTAGGCGTGCGCCCTACTAACAAGGCCACCTACCTACTCATTGCAACACCGGCTGGTGCCTACTTTGATCCGAGCAAAGCGGTGTCGGTGTGGATTTCAACTGAGTATGTTCGAGCAGCACAAGGTGGAACTGGTGAGGCAAAGTGCGGCGGAAATTATGCCGCATCACTTGTTGCGCAGAAAGCAGCAGCCCAAGAGGGTTGTGATCAGGTGGTCTGGATTGATGCCAAAGAGCGCAAATGGGTAGAGGAAATGGGCGGCATGAACCTTTACTTTGTAAAAGGTAAAGGCGCCGAAGCAGTTGTAGTAACGCCACAGTTAACTGGAACTTTATTGGCAGGAATCACGCGTGACTCTATTTTGTCAGTTGCCGCCGATCTTGGATACAAAGTTGATGAGGTAATGCTCTCGGTCGATGATTGGCGAGATGGCGTAACAAGTGGTGAGATCACCGAAATTTTTGCCTGTGGAACTGCAGCAGTAATTGCACCGGTTGGTCAGGCAAAGAGTGCAATGGGAGTTTGGGTAACAGGTGATGGACAACCTGGTCCAATCACAATTCAGATTCGAAATCATTTGTTAGGAATACAGCACGGCACAATTGCCGATGTTCACAATTGGATGAGCGCGGTTAAGTAATGCCGGTTAACGATGCTTTTCATATTTATGACACCACTTTGCGAGATGGTGCCCAGCAAGAGGGGCTAAATCTTTCGGTGCACGACAAACTTATAATCGCTCGACATTTGGATGATCTTGGGGTTGGTTTTATCGAAGGTGGTTGGCCGGGCGCTAATCCAAAGGACACTGAATTTTTTGCCCTGGCAAAACGGGAGTTAGTGTTGAAGAACGCAACTTTTGTGGCTTTTGGTGCCACCCGAAGGCCAAATGCAATTGCCGCAGATGATGTGCTACTTGGCGCGCTTCGTGATAGCGGTGCACCGGCGGTAACTCTGGTTGCAAAAGCCTTTGATCGCCACGTTGAGCTTGCCCTAAAAACAACCCTAGCTGAGAATTTAGCGATGATTCGCGACTCGGTAACCCATCTTCGGGAAGAAGGTCAGCGAGTTTTTCTAGATGCGGAGCACTTCTTTGATGGCTACCGAAGCAATCCGGCATATGCACTAGAAGTAGTTCGGGTTGCCGCAGCAGCCGGCGCCGATGTAATTGCACTGTGCGATACCAATGGCGGCATGCTGCCAGATGAGTTGTCAGAAATTGTTCATGATGTTTTAACAGCGAGTAGTGCACGCCTTGGAATTCACTGTCACAATGACACTGGATGCGCCGTTGCTAACTCAATGGCTGCGATCGCAGCAGGTGTAACACATGTTCAGGGAACCATAAATGGTTATGGTGAACGCACCGGAAATGCAGATCTTGTAACAATAATTGCAAACCTTGAATTGAAGAAAAAACAATTGGTTTTGCCACCACATGCCTTACAAGAGGCTTTTAGAATTTCGCACGCAGTTGCCGAAGTTACCAATGTGGCGCCTAGTTCGCGCCAACCATATGTCGGTGTTTCCGCATTTGCTCATAAGGCCGGTCTGCATGCAAGTGCAATTAAAGTTGATCCTTCGCTGTATCAACATGAAGATCCAGCATCAGTTGGAAATGATATGCGCATGCTGGTTTCCGACATGGCTGGGCGGGCATCGATTGAATTGAAGTCCCAAGAACTCGGTGTGGATTTAGGTGGAGATAAAGAACTTATTGGCCGTATCGTTGATCGCGTTAAAGAAATGGAGGCTCGCGGTTTCACATTTGAAGCTGCCGATGCCTCTTTTGAATTACTTGTTCATGAAGAGATGCTAGGTGAGCGTCAAACCTTTTTCGCGATTAATCACTGGATCACTTCAGTTGAGCGAAATGCGGACCAGTCAATAATTACCAAAGCTGAAGTAACCGTTACCGCCATGAATCAAGTGATTACCTGCAGTGGCGTTGGCAATGGACCTGTCAACGCATTTGATAATGCGCTTCGCACCGGATTGTTAAAGTTGTATCCAGAACTAGCATCGCTGGAATTAACTGATTACAAGGTACGAATCCTGGAAGGTCGATTGGGCACAGGCGCGGTTACGCGGGTATTAGTTGAAACTAGCGATGGCAAAGGGGAATGGAACACCGTAGGTGTTCATGAAAACGTGATCGCGGCATCGGCAATGGCTTTAGAAGATGCCCTTACCTTCGGATTACTACGCCAAGGAGTAATTCCGCCACTAAACTAAGGCCTCGTGAGCGATAACTTTGCAAAGCTAGCTTCGGCTTTTAGGCGACATTTAGAAGAAGAGCGTAACTTATCGGTTCATACTATTCGTGCCTATCTGGGAGATCTGGAAAGTCTGCTGGCGCATCTTGAAATACTTGGCGTAAGTGATATTTCGCAGTTACAACTTACGCATCTTCGATCATGGCTGGCTAACCAACAAGTCAAAGGCGGCGCGCGTACCTCATTGGCTAGGCGCGCAGTAGCTATTCGCTTATTTACTAAATGGGCGGTAAAAAATAATTATTTAGCTAATGATGTAGCAGCGACCCTTGCGACACCTAAAGGTCATCGCACTTTGCCGAATGTTTTAGGTATCGCCGATGCCAAAGTGGCTTTGGAGTCACTGGCAACCAGGGCGGCAGAGGAAGAGACACCAATTTCTTTGCGCGATGTGGCGATGGTTGAGATGCTTTATGCATCTGGTGCCCGAGTGGCCGAACTATGTGGTTTGGATTTAGCAGATATCGATTACGAGCGCCAGACAATTCGGGTGTTAGGTAAGGGCAATAAAGAGCGCACAATTCCGATAGGAAATCCGGCCATGAAGGCGCTGCGGATGTGGTTAAAAGAGGGACGTGGTCACATTCTCAGTAGCCAATCAGCAGAGGCAGTTTTTCTCGGAACCCGCGGAAAGCGAATTGATCAACGAATGGTGCGGACCGTTGTCTACCACGCATTGCAAGCAATTGAAGGTGTAACAAGAATGGGGCCACACACTTTGCGACATTCGGCAGCAACACATTTGCTAGAAGGTGGGGCAGATCTTCGCACTGTTCAAGAAATTTTGGGACATGCATCGCTTGCAACTACCCAGATCTACACCCATGTGTCTACCGAACGGCTGCAAAAAGCCTTTCAGCAAGCACATCCGCGCGCATGAGAGCATCCCTGGTAGTAATTCCGACATACAACGAAGCTGAAAGCATTGGCGATTTGTTAGATCAACTAAAAGTTTTAGATGTTGATCTCTTGGTTATTGATGATGGTTCACCTGATGGCACCGCCGATATTGTGCGAAAAGATCAAGTTGAAGTTGTTGAGCGTGCCGGCAAGCAAGGGTTAGGGAGCGCATATCGCACTGGTTTTGCGATCGGAATCGAACGCGGCTACAGCTACATAATCGAGATGGATGCCGATGGCTCACACCGAGTCGAGGATCTGGCGAAAATGATGGAATGGATCGGCACCAGCGATTTACTGATTGGTTCGCGCTGGGTACAAGATGGCGCAATCCGGAACTGGAGCAAATTTCGGGGATACTTGTCAAAATCTGCAAATGCCTATGCAAACGCCATGTTGTCCTTAGGTATCAAAGACAGTACATCTGGCTTTCGAATTTACTCGACTGATTTACTTAAGAAAATGGAGATTTCGACGATTCGAAGTGAAGGTTACTGTTTTCAAATAGAGATGACGCGCCGGGCGATTGCTTGTGGGGGATCGGTAGCTGAAATTCCAATCACCTTTATTGAACGGGCACGTGGCAAGAGCAAAATGTCCATCAAAATCGCGTTAGAAGCGGTTGTTCGGATCACTACCTGGGGTGTTTTGCGGATATTTGGGCGGTAATTTCGCGCTCATGGCTCGGGTAAGATTTGCTCCGCACCAACCTCTTATTGGTAATTCAAGATGAGGCGTGACATCTCAGCACTGCCTGGCGTAAAGCCAGTGAATCATCTCGGTCCGTTAAATCGGTGGATGAATTTCAGTGCGACGGGCTAAACAAAATGTTTGGCCATAAACCGAGCAGGTTTCTTGCGCACTGCGCAATAAAACCTAAGAAGGAGTATGCCGTCATGGCAGTTGTAACAATGCGAGAGCTCCTCGACAGCGGTGTTCACTTTGGACACCAAACACGTCGATGGAACCCAAAGATGAAGCGCTTTATTTTCACTGAGCGAAATGGCATCTACATCATCGACATTCAGCAATCACTTGCACTTATCGATTCAGCATATGAGTTTGTTAAGGACACAGTTGCTAAGGGTGGTCATGTTTTGTTTGTTGGAACAAAGAAGCAAGCACACATGCCAATCATCAATCACGCAGCACGCGTTGGCATGCCAACGGTGACAGAGCGTTGGTTGGGCGGAATGCTGACTAACTTCCCAACTGTTTATAAGCGGATTCAGCGACTCAAAGAGCTGGAAGCGCTCGAGGAAAAAAATGACTTACTTCTAACAAAGAAGGAGCTGCTGGTGCTACGTCGCGAGCGGGAAAAACTATTTAAGAACCTCGACGGTATCCGCAACATGACAAAGTTGCCTTCAGCAATTTGGGTGGTAGATACCAAGAAGGAGCACCTGGCAGTTGCCGAAGCTAAGAAGCTTGGCATCCCAGTGATTGCGATTCTGGATACAAATTGTGATCCAGATGAAGTTGATTACAAGATTCCTGGCAACGATGATGCGATTCGCTCGATCGATGTGCTCACACGCGTTATTACCGATGCAATTGCAGCTGGCCTACAGGCACGTTCGGCAAATGTAAAAGCTGAGACAAAAACTGAGATACCTGAAGTTGCAGCGGGGGAGCCATTGGCGGATTGGGAGAATGAAATTCTGGATGGCGCTAAGCCATTGGAAAATGAAGCTGCTCCTGAATTGCCAGTACCAGATGTGAATACCGAGAGTGCGGGTGCTTAAATTGGCAGGGTATACATCTGAAGATATTAAGGCGCTTCGGGAAGCAACTGCAGCCGGGATGCTCGATTGCAAGAAGGCACTTGATGAAGCCGAAGGCGATTTCAACAAGGCGCTAGACATCATTCGAGTTAAAGGACTTAGAGGCGTTACCAAGCGCGAAGGTCGGCTAACCTCAAATGGCGCAGTTGTTGCAAAGGTCGTGGGCAACCTGGGCGTGATGCTGGAACTTAATTGCGAAACAGATTTCGTGGCCAAGGGTGAGCGTTTTATTACACTCGCCGATGAACTTCTTGCACACCTACAAAATGTGCAATCAGATTCGGTCGAGTTATTCCTTGCCACAACTATGGCTAACGGCAAGAGTGTTCAGTCGGTAGTTGACGAGGCTAATGCAACGCTGGGCGAGAAGATTGAACTTCGTCGCATTGCAGTTATCAAGGATGCACCAGTTGGAATTTACTTGCACCGCACCAGTCCAGATCTTCCACCACAGGTTGGTGTGTTGGTCGAACTAGTAAAGGATGTAGCTGACATTGGTAAGGAGATCGCGCAACACATTGCCGCCTTTGCGCCGAAGTTTGTAAATCGTGATGAAGTTCCAGCTGATTTGATCGAGAACGAGCGTCGGATCGCAGAAGCGAGCGCGCGCGAAGAGGGCAAGCCGGAGGCCGCACTTTCTAAGATCATCGAAGGTCGGGTAGCTGGCTTTGTTAAGGAAGTTTCCTTAATCGAGCAGTCATTTGCTAAGGATGCAAAAAAGACGGTGAAGCAGATCCTGGATGAGGCCGGAACAGCTGTTAAGGCTTTCCATCGCTTCCGCGTGGGTCAATAAACCCTAAGTGTGATCGCTTAGACTAAGACCAGTACAAAGTTAAGAGTTAAGGAGCACTCATGCCCGGTACCAGAGGTACGTATCGCAGAGTGCTCCTTAAACTCTCTGGTGAAGTTTTCGGTGGTAGCCAAGGCATCGGTGTTGATCCCGATGTTGTGCAAGATATTGCTAAGCAAATCGCAGATGTGGCTAGAAGTGGCGTTCAGGTAGCGATCGTTGTCGGCGGCGGTAATTACTTCCGCGGCGCCGAACTTTCACAACGCGGCATGGATCGCGCACGAGCTGACTACATGGGAATGCTTGGAACTGTCATGAACTGTCTGGCGCTGCAAGATTTTCTAGAAAAAGAAGGCGTGGCGACGCGCGTGCAAACCGCGATCACAATGGGACAGGTTGCCGAGCCATATATTCCATTACGTGCAATCCGACACCTAGAAAAGGGTCGGGTAGTTATTTTTGGCGCCGGTGCTGGAATGCCATTTTTTACAACTGACACCGTGTCAGCTCAACGGGCACTCGAAATTAGAGCCGAGGTATTGTTGCTGGCAAAAAGTGGGGTTGATGGTGTGTATAGCGCTGATCCAAAGAAGGATCCACAAGCGAGCAAGTACGAATCAATTTCTTATGATGAGGTCTTAGCAAACTCTTTAGCGGTGGCAGATGCTGCAGCCTTCGCATTGTGTCGGGAAAACAAATTACCAATCGTGGTATTTGATTTGATGAAAAATGGAAATATTGCTCGCGCAGTACGAGGCGAAACAATTGGAACTCTGGTCGCATAAGCGGGCCGGAATTAGAGGAGTAAAGACCATGGCAGATGTAGCAAGCGCCCTTGTGGACGCGCAAACAAAGATGAACAAAGCGGTAGATGTGGCAAAGGATGACTTTGCATCAATTCGCACTGGCCGCGCTCATCCTTCGCTATTTAATAAGGTGATGGTTGATTATTACGGCACTTACACCGCATTGTCCCAACTGGCTTCAATTCAGGTACCAGAGGCGCGCATGGCGATTATTTCGCCATTTGATAAAGGCGCTATGGCGGCTATCGAAAAAGCTATTCGCGAATCAGATCTAGGTGTGAACCCAGGCAATGATGGGGTTGTCATCCGAATTAGCTTCCCGCAACTTACCGAAGAGCGTCGTAAGGAGTACATCAAAGTAGTCAAGGGCAAGGCCGAGGATGCAAAAATTTCTATCCGCAATATTCGGCGCGCAGCCAAAGAAGTTATCGAAAAAATGGAAAAAGATGGCGAGATTGGTAAAGATGATTTAGTACGAGGTGAAAAGGAGCTGGAGAAAGTTACCGCGGATCACGCGGTGAAGATTGATGAACTGCTAAAGCACAAGGAGGTCGAACTCCTCGAGGTTTAAGGGGTTCAATCATGTCCGATCTATCTTCGATCAACGAAGCGATCAATAAGAAGGCTGGGCGAAAACTGCTGCCATCTATTGGCGTTGGTTTGTCATTGATTGCATTGGTTTGGTTTGCCCTTTCCTATCAACGTGAAATCTTCGCAATAGTTGTTGCAGTAGCGGTGATTTTAGCTGCCCGTGAAATTGTTCGAGCCTTTGCAGCTCGCGGAATAACCGTTTCTTTTAATGGTTTAGCCCTGGCCGCTATCGGGTTGTCATACGCTGCCTGGAATGGGGGAGTTGGCGGGTTAGCTGTTGCAACCGCGATCGCATTTCCACTTCTCCTGATTCGTGCGCTATTGCAGGGCCCAGCAGGATTTATTGCTAAAGCAACCGGAACTACCTTTGCACTTTTGTATCTACCTTTTTCCGCAGGTTTTTTAATTTTACTAGCACTCCCGAGCACCGGTTTTCAACGCGTTATGACCTTTATGGTTTTGGTAGGTTGCAATGACACCTTTGGTTACATCATTGGAGTTTTATTTGGAAAGCACCCACTAGTTCCAAATATTTCGCCTAAGAAGACCTGGGAGGGTCTGATTGGCTCCGCTGTGTTTACCGTTATTGGCGGTGCTTTAGCTTTTAATTTCATTATGGATATGCACTGGTGGATAGGAATCATTGTCGGGCTCATGATTGTCTTTACCGCAACCTGTGGTGACCTGATTGAAAGTGCGATGAAACGTGATTTGAGTCTTAAAGATATGGGAACACTTTTGCCAGGCCATGGCGGAATGTTGGATCGATTGGATTCAGTCGTTTTGTCAGCACCGGCAATGTGGCTAGCTCTGGAATTAGTGAGGCACTTCTTATGAGTGGACAAGTGCCGGAAATTAAGTTGGTCTTTGATGAGCCGGTGCAGCGTAAGCAGGTACCAAAGCACTTGGCCGATTACGCACCTGAAGAGCGGCGCGAATTAGCAAAAACTCTTGGCCTGCCAGCTTTTCGTGCCAATCAAGTAGCGACTCATTACTTCACACATTTATCGACCGATCCTTCCAGCTGGACCGATATTCCGGCAGAATTGCGCACCACCATCGCCGAGCAGTTCGCGCCACAATTGATCAAACTGGTCCGCTCCCTAACTTGTGATAGCGGCATGACCCGCAAGGATTTGTGGAAGTTGCATGATGGCGTCTTAGTTGAAAGTGTTTTGATGCGATATACCGATCGGGTAACAGTCTGTATTTCATCGCAAGCAGGTTGTGGCATGAATTGTCCATTTTGCGCAACCGGGCAGGCTGGATTAACACGTAATCTGAGCGCCGGTGAAATTACTGAACAAATTGTTGCCGCAGCTCGTGCTTGTGTTGCAGGCGAACTGCCAGGTGGGCCAACCCGCCTTTCTAACATTGTTTTTATGGGTATGGGCGAGCCACTTGCTAACTACAACGCCGTTATTCGTACCCTTCGAAATATCACCGACCCAAATCCAGATGGTCTTGGAATTAGTGCTCGTTCGGTAACGGTTTCCACCGTTGGGCTAGTCAATGGTATTGAAAAACTCACCGAAGAAGGCTTGCCGGTTACCTTGGCGGTTTCCTTGCACACGCCAGATGATGAACTCCGGGACTCGCTAGTCCCGATTAATTCACGGTTTAAAATACGTGAAGTTCTGGCGGCAGCCGATGCTTATGAAAAGAAAACCGGCCGACGATACTCAATCGAGTACGCATTAATTCGGGACATTAACGATCAATCATGGCGATCAGATCTACTAGGGCGGCTATTAAGGAATCGAAACGCGCATGTCAATTTAATTCCATTGAATCCGACGCCGGGGTCAAAGTGGACCGCATCGCGCCGGGAAGATGAAGCCGAATTTGTACGCATCCTAGAAAGTTATGGTGTTCCAGTCACGGTTCGTGATACCCGTGGGCGCGAAATCGATGGTGCCTGCGGGCAGTTAGCGGCGGCCGAAAAGGCAGCTCCGGCAACATAATTTGCGCCACTAGTTAGATTCATCGGCAATTGCTAGGCTTTTACACATGAAACAAATCAGTAACTTCATCAATGGCAAATCAGTGGATTCAAGATCAGATCAGATGACAACTTTGGTAAATCCGGCAACCGGGGCGGCTTTTGCTACCGCCCCACAATCAAATACTGCCGATATTGACGCAGCTTTTAAAGCCGCAAGTGATGCCTTTGCTAACTGGCGTGATGCAACGCCAGCGCAACGTCAACGGGCGCTATTAAAGATCGCCGATGCGATTGAGGAACGGGCCGAGGAAGTCATTGCGATCGAATGTGAAAACACCGGCAAGCCGATTTCGCTAACAACCTCGGAAGAGGTGCCACCAATGATTGATCAGATTCGCTTTTTCGCAGGTGCGGCCCGCAATTTAGAAGGGAAATCTGCTGGTGAATATATGCCCGGAATGACATCTATGATTCGCCGCGAGCCAGTAGGAGTCATTGGCCAAGTTACGCCCTGGAACTATCCCATGATGATGGCGGTATGGAAATGGGCACCGGCAATTGCGGCCGGAAACACGGTTGTGCTTAAGCCAAGTGAAACAACGCCTGCCTCAACTGTATGGATGGCTAATTTAATGGCGGAATTTTTACCAGCCGGTGTTTTCAATGTGGTATGTGGTGAGCGTGAAACCGGTGCCGCCTTGGTTAACCATGCACGCCCGGATATGGTTTCAATTACTGGATCAATCAGAGCCGGAATCTCGGTGGCGGAGGCGGCAGCAAAACAGTTGAAACGACTCCATTTAGAGTTAGGGGGCAAGGCACCGGTTGTGGTATTTGCCGATGCCGATTTGGCAGCCGCAGCCGAAGCAATAGCAATTGCCGGTTATTTCAATGCCGGTCAAGATTGCACCGCGGCAACTCGTGTGATAGTTCAAGAATCAGTCTATGAAGCTTTTGTTCATCTACTCACCGAGCAAGCAAAGGCGGTTGCGATTGGAGCGCCCGCCGATGAAGATGTTTTTTTGGGGCCGGTTAACAATGCCAAACAATTAGCTCGAGTTAGTGATCTACTCTCCCGGGTCCCAACTCATGCCCAGGTGATGACCGGCGGAGTTGCCCTTGACCGACCGGGCTTTTTCTTCCCAGCAACGGTGGTCGCGGGGTTGCGCCAAGAAGATGAGTTGATTCAGCAGGAGATCTTTGGACCGGTGATTACCATTCAGAGCTTTGCCGATGAGGCACAAGCTGTGGAAATGGCTAATGGCGTCGATTACGGATTGGCTTCAAGTGTTTGGACGACCAACCACGGGGTCGCGATGCGCATGGCCAAAGCCTTTGACTTTGGCTGCGTTTGGATCAATACCCATATTCCGATTGTTGCCGAAATGCCACATGGCGGCTTCAAGCGCTCTGGTTATGGGAAAGATCTCTCGGCTTACGGCTTTGAAGATTACACGCGAATCAAGCATGTGATGAGTAATCTTGGGGCGTAGTATTTCCCATAACTTGTGTCTAACCCTAAAGGAGTAGATCAGTATGTCAAAAGGAAATTCACTCTCACCAGAGGCTCGTGCATTATTAGGTGCAATGGTTTCTCGCCGTGGCGTATTAGCTGGCGCCGGCGGATTAGGTGCCCTCGGATTGCTAGCTGCATGTGGTGGCGGGTCAAATTCTGCTGATAGCGCGAAATTAGTTCGATGGGGTAACTGGCCGTTGTATCTAGATTATGACGAGAGCACAAAGAAGTACCCAACTTTGGATAAATTTACCGAAGCCACCGGAATTACGGTCAAGTACTTTGAAGATTACAACGATAATGATGAGTTCTTTGGCAAGGTGCAGGCACAACTTAAATTGGGCGAGGACATCGGTTATGACCTAGTAACACCTACTGACTGGATGGCCGCACGTTGGATCCGTCTTGGGTACACCCAAAAATTTGAAGCCGCAAATATTCCAAACAAGGTAAACATCCTAGATTCGCTGGCAACGCCTTCCTTTGATCCAACTCGTGAGCGATCACTGACTTGGCAGGGCATCATGTCCGGCTTTGGCTGGAATGTGGAAAAGAATCCAAAGGGTATTCGCACCATAGATGAACTCTTTGCACCTGCGAACAAGGGAAAGATCGTTGTTCTTTCAGAAATGCGTGACACCATCGGAATTATTTTGCGCTCGCAGGGGGTAGATCTGCAAAAAGTTACTGAGGATCAATTCATGAACGCGGTTGATTTCATGAAGAAGAAGATTAGCGATGGCTGGATTCGTGGCGTTAAGGGCAATGAATACGCGGAAGATCTGACATCAGGAGATGCAACCGCTGTTATCGGTTGGTCTGGCGATATGTTTATCCTAGCCTCTGAAAATGAAGGAAAGTTTGATTTCGCAATTCCAGAGTCAGGCGGAACGATCTCTGGTGATAACTTGATGATTCCTTCAACGGCATCACCTGAAGGTAAAGCCAGCGCCGAGAAGTTGATCAACTTCTACTACGACCCAATGATTGCCGCTGAAGTTGCTGCGTACGTTAACTATGTTTGCCCAGTTAAGGGTGCCCAAGCTGAAATGGAAAAGATTGCACCAGAACTTGCAACTAGTCCGTACATCTTCCCCGATGCTGCGACATTGGCAAAGTTGAGTGTTTTTCGTTCATTGACTCCAGCAGAGGAAACACTCTGGGGCGAGGCGTTCCAGAAGGCCGCCGGCAACTAGTGAGCGATGCTTCATCGGCAACGCGTGGGGATTTGCGGCTAACCCGCATCACCAAGAGATTCGGAGATTTTGCTGCAGTTAATGATTTGTCATTAACAATTCCGGAAGGATCATTTTTTGCTTTGCTTGGACCTTCCGGGTGCGGTAAAACTACAACTTTGCGAATGATTGCAGGGTTGGAGGAACCAACAGTAGGGAGTATTCACTTAGGAGCAACCGATATTACGACCAAGCGCCCATATCAGCGCCCGATTAATACCGTCTTTCAAAACTATGCCTTATTTCCACATTTGACGGTCTTTGAGAATATTGCATTTGGACTGCGCAGGCGCGGAGTAAAAGATGTCGCCGCCGATGTAACCAAAGTTCTGGAACTAGTTGAGTTGCCGCATTTGGCACATCGAAAACCCACTCAGTTATCTGGTGGACAGCAACAGCGAATTGCCCTTGCCCGGGCAATTGTTAATCGCCCAGCTTTGCTTTTGTTGGATGAACCACTTGGGGCGCTGGATTTAAAGCTGCGCCGGCAAATGCAAATCGAACTTAAGTGGATTCAACGTGAAGTCGGTTTAACCTTCGTACATGTAACCCATGATCAAGAAGAGGCAATGACCATGGCCGACACCATCGCCGTTATGAACGAGGGTGAGATTGAACAGATGGGCTCGCCGGCAGATCTCTATGACAACCCTAGTACCGCCTTTGTGGCAAATTTCTTGGGGCAGTCAAATTTAATCAAGGGCCGGATCGAAGGTAATGACGGTGACAACTTAATTGTTGATCTCTTTGGGCAAAAGATTTCCATGCCCAAGCACCGAAGTCATGCGGTAGATAGTTCAATCTATGCCGGAATCCGGCCAGAAAAATTCCGCATCTCATTAGTAGGTACACCAACTCGGGGCAACTTTTTGACCGGTGGTCGAATCGAAGATGTTTCCTACATTGGAGTTTCAACTCAGTATCAAGTTGTGCTGCCTTGGGGACAAGAACTCATGGTCTTTGAGCAAAATGATGATGGGGTGCCGCCATTTGCTAAGGGTGATGAAGTGGTAATTTCTTGGGAACCTAATTTCACTTTTGCGCTGCGGGGCGATGAAGATGCTGAGGCCGGCACTGAGGTTAATCCTGAGGATCTTGACCAAGAATGAGATTGACCCTTTCAAAGGTGAAGTTGCCTTATCTGCTTTTGTTGCCAGGTTTTCTCTTCCTTTTCACCTTTTTTATTTTACCAATTGTTAATTTAGCGCAAACCTCTACCCAAACTCCGATAGCTGGGGGAGACACGGGGCAGTACGAACAAACCCTCCGATTTGCTAACTACTTAAATGCTTTCACCGAAAATAAGGAGCAGTTTGCCCGCTCCTTTATTTTTGCATTGTGTGCAACGGTCCTGGCACTAACTATTGCTTACCCGCTGGCCTACGCAATTGCATTTAAGTCCGGGAAGTTAAAGAACCTGTTGTTGGTGCTAGTGATAGCACCATTTTTTACCTCATTCCTGCTTCGCACCGTGGCTTGGAAGCAAATTCTTGGCGAAGAAGGTTTCGTTGTTCCGACCCTTCGCAACTTCGGAATTATTAGCCAAAGCACAACTTTAACTTCAACTAGTTTTGCGGTTGTCATGGGTATGACTTATAACTTTTTGCCATTTATGACTCTGCCACTTTATGCATCCCTGGAACGGATTGATCCGCGCACAATGGAGGCTGCAGGTGATCTTTATGCAAATGGGATTACCACATTTCGCAAAGTAACTCTGCCACTATCTATGCCAGGAGTAGTTGCTGGAACCCTACTTACTTTTATCCCAGCAGCTGGCGATTATGTGAATGCGGCAATTCTGGGAAGTCCAAACACCAAGATGATCGGAAATGTGATCGAATCTCGCTTCTTTAAAATTGTAGATTATCCAACGGCGGCCGCCTTGTCCTTTACCCTGATGGCTGCAATCTTAATTTTAGTTACTATTTATATTCGCAAAGCCGGAACGGATGAGTTGGTATGACTAGGGCCAAGGATGCAACTATTCCGACTATCCCAACGCAAGCACGCATCTCGCGTTGGTTTGGCCGTAACCTGGTTCGTATTTATGCGGTTTTTGGTTTCACTTACCTGTTCATTCCAGTTGCTTATACCTTTGCATTTTCATTTAATGATTCCGGCAAAAGCAATCTTATTTGGAAAGGCTTCACGCTAGAGAATTGGCAAAATCCTTGTGGTGCTCCCGAAATATGTGCAGCGCTAGGAAATTCAATAAAAATTGGCTTGCTGGCAACAATCTTTTCCACAATTCTTGGAACAATGATGGCTTTTGCAATTGGCCGCTATGCATTTAAAGGTCGTTCAACTTCAAACCTTTTGATCTTTCTGCCAATGGCCACCCCTGAGATCGTTCTAGGTGCATCATTGCTTTCGCTCTTTTTGGTATTCCAAATTAACCCAGGATTTTGGCCAACCGTGATCGCCCATGTAGTATTTTGTATCTCATTTGTGGTAGTCACTGTCAAAGCGCGAATTGCCTCTCTTGATCCACGATTAGAGCAGGCGGCAATGGATCTTTACGCTAATGAATTCCAAACTTTCCGTCGAGTTACCTTGCCATTGGTTGCTCCAGGTATTGCCGCCGCCGCACTTCTAGCATTTAGCCTCTCCTTTGATGATTTCATCATTACCAACTTCAATTCCGGAACCCTGACAACATTTCCAAAATTTGTCTATGTCTCAGCTGCGCGCGGTATCCCAGCCCAAGCAAATGTGATTGGTTCGACCATGTTCTTCTTAGCGTTAGCAATAGTTATTGCTGGTCAATTCATCTTCAAGAAGGTTAAGGTGTCACAGTGACCAACCATGGCAATATGTATGGACCAAGTTTTACCTTTTTAGGAGTTCCGGCTTGTGATCTTGCCGATCCAGCCACATATGAGGGTGCAGATGTCATCATTCTTGGCGCTCCCATTGATAGCGGAACCTCACATAGATCGGGGGCAAAGTTTGGTCCGCAAGCAATTCGAGGCGGAGATTATCTGCCACATGATGGATCCAGGCCACACCTTGCACTGCGTACAGATGGTTTAAAAGATCTAAAAGTTTTTGATGCCGGTGATTTGCTGATGCCAGGTGGAGATTTAGTTGCCTCGTTAAAGGTTTTGGCCGCAGCAACTGAAAAAATTTCTCGTGCCGGAATCATTCCAGTTGTTTTAGGCGGCGATCATTCAATTGCATCAGCAGATGTTGCCGGGATTGCTACCCATCGTGGGCTTGGCTCAATCTCCATGATTCACTTTGACGCCCATGCTGATACCGGCGAGAATCAATTCGGGGCATTGGTCGGTCATGGCACTCCAATGCGAAACTTGATAGACAATGGCTTTGTTCGAGGAGATCGCTTTCTGCAGTTAGGTCTTCGAGGCTATTGGCCAGAGCCGGCAACTTTAAACTGGATGCGTGATCAAGGAATGCGCTCCTATGAGATGACCGAGATTCATCACCGAGGTTTAACAGCGGTATTGGATGAATCATTTGCAACCTTGCTTGACGGTTGCGATGGCGTCTTCTTATCGATCGATATTGATGTAGTAGATCCGGGAATGGCGCCGGGCACCGGAACACCAGAACCTGGTGGAATGACCAGTCGCGAACTTTTGGAAGCGGTTCGCCGAATTTGTTTGGAACTTCCGATTGTGGGAATTGATGTGGTGGAGGTTGCGCCACCATTTGATAACGCCGATATCACTGCTATTTTGGCAAATCGGGTAGTTTTAGAGGCTTTGTGTGCAGTTGCTAAGCGCCGCAGCGGTGAGCCTTACTCACCATTTCAGAATCTACTCGACCGATAAACTTCAATTCCTCAGGTGTCAGCGGTATCTGGCACAATCTGGGCAACTTCTCACGTTAGGTAGTTCATGCAATTTTTAGGGATCATCGGTTTTATTGTTGCGCTGCTCTTTTCGGTGATGGTGCACGAGTTTGGGCATTACTTAACTGCGCGGCACTTTGGAATGCGAGTTTCCGAGTTCTTTTTAGGATTTGGAAAAAAGATTTGGTCGTTCCAGCGTGGGGAGACAGAGTTTGGTGTGAAGGCGATTCCAGCTGGAGGTTATTGCAAGATTGAAGGCATGGCCCCTAATGATGAAATGCCGGCTGGAGAAGATGATCGCGCCTTTTACAAAGCAAGCGCTGGCCGTAAATTAATTGTCCTAGGTGCCGGCTCGTTTCTACACTTTGTTTTAGGTTTCCTGCTGCTATTTTCACTCTTTTTTGGCGTGGGTATCAATCAAGTCCTACCTGTAATTGGTGAAGTTGTTAAAGATTCTGCAGCCCAAGCTGCGGGTATCCAAGCAGGCGATGAAGTTACCTCAATAAATGGCGTGCAGGTTTCGGAGTGGTATAAAGATGTGGAAGCAATTCGAAACTCGCAAGGTCGAGAATTAACTCTCACTCTCAATCGGGGTGGAGATTTACTAACAATTAAAGCGAGGCCGCGATTAACCGATGTTGGCGAAAGTAAGCGGTATGTCCTAGGGATTATTAATAAGGTTGGCTTACAGCGTTCCGGCTTTGTGGCTGCAATTAGAGATTCTGGAACCGTTACCAAGAGTTTTGTAACACAAAGTGTTAAATCACTAATAAAACTGCCGTCGAAGATTCCAGCGTTGTGGGGCCAGGCGGTGCTAGGTGAAGCGCGTGATGCTAATGGTTTAGTTGGTGTTGTCGGAGTAGCTCGAGTTTCTGGTCAAGCCGTTAGCAGTGACCAATTAAGTGCGCGCGAGCGATTGGCGACCTTCATTCTGATTATCGCAAGTTTAAATATATTTGTGGGAATTTTTAATCTACTGCCAATTCTTCCACTTGATGGTGGGCATATGGCCGTTACGATCGCAGATGCGATACGTGCTGGTTATGCCCGGTTGCGAGGTCGCCCAAGACCGGCGGCAATTGATGTAACAATCTTGACCCCCATCACGATGGTGGTCTTTGTGGTTCTGGCCGCATTGACATTGCTGCTATTGGTGGCAGATGTCATCAATCCGGTGATACTCAACCTTTAATTTGAGCGAATTTTGCGGTGGTAGGGCAGAATGGGCTCATGGTTGATCTCGGAATTCCAAGTGCGCCACCTCCTGTCTTGCATCCACGTCGCAAGACTAGGCAGTTAAAGGTTGGATCGGTAGGTGTTGGCAGCGACTCACCGGTATCAGTGCAATCCATGTGCACAACCTTGACCGCTGATATTAATGCGACCTTGCAGCAGATTGCTGAATTAACCGCAACTGGTTGCCAAATTGTGCGGGTTGCGGTGCCAAGCCAAGATGATGCTGATGCCTTAGCCCAGATCGCTAAGAAGTCGCAAATTCCAGTTATCGCAGATATTCACTTTCAACCAAAGTATATCTTTGCTGCCATCGATGCTGGTTGTGCAGCGGTACGGGTAAATCCAGGAAACATCAAACAATTTGATGACAAGGTGAAAGAGGTGGCAAAGGCGGCCGGGGATGCCGGAATTCCAATTCGAATCGGCGTAAACGCCGGCTCCCTTGATCCACGTTTGTTGGCAAAGTATGGCAAGGCAACGCCAGAGGCACTTGCAGAATCTGCGCTATGGGAAGCATCCCTTTTTGAAGAACATGGCTTCTCAGATATCAAGATTTCAGTTAAACACCATGACCCAGTAACTATGGTAAAAGCCTATCGAATCCTTGCCGCAAAATGTGAATACCCATTGCACCTTGGTGTAACTGAAGCCGGACCAATTTTCCAGGGAACAATTAAATCTGCAACCGCTTTTGCGATTTTGTTAGCCGAGGGAATCGGCGACACGATTCGTGTTTCCTTGTCGGCTCCTCCGGTGGAAGAGGTAAAGGTCGGTATTTCAATCCTGGAATCGCTCAACCTGCGACAACGTAAACTTGAAATTGTTTCTTGCCCTTCATGTGGACGTGCCCAAGTTGATGTGTACTCCTTAGCGGAAAAAGTTCAAGCTGGCTTAGCAGGAATGACAGTGCCATTGCGGGTAGCGGTTATGGGGTGTGTGGTAAATGGGCCGGGTGAAGCGCGCGAGGCTGATCTTGGTGTCGCATCCGGAAATGGTAAGGGTCAGATTTTTGTAAAAGGCGTGGTGATTAAAACCGTACCTGAATCACAAATTGTTGAGACGCTGATTGAGGAAGCGATGCGATTGGCAGAAGAAATGGAAGCCGCCGGGGTTGCTTCCGGGCTACCTTCAGTTGATGTTCGATAGGGTTTGTCCATGTTGAAAATGTCTACCCTGTTTTTGCGTACGCTGCGCGATGATCCAGCCGATGCTGAGGTAGCAAGCCATAAGTTGTTGGTGCGCGCCGGTTATGTTCGTCGGATTGCTGCTGGAATTTACTCTTGGCTGCCATTGGGAGTAATCACCCTTCGCAATATTGAGCGGGTAATTCGGGAAGAGATGGATCAGGCTGGTTTTCAAGAGGTTCACTTTCCATCATTGTTGCCTCGAGCTGCCTATGAAACAAGTAATCGATGGAAAGAGTACGGACCATCCCTTTTTCGATTACAGGATCGAAAAGGCGGCGATTATCTATTAGCGCCTACCCATGAGGAGATGTTTACGCTGATGGTCAAGGGTGAGTACTCATCTTATAAAGATCTGCCATTAAGTATTTATCAGATCCAAACCAAGTTTCGCGATGAAGCCAGGCCACGCAGTGGAATTATCCGCGGCCGTGAATTTGTGATGAAGGATTCGTACTCATTTGACTTAACTGATGCCGGTCTAGAAATTTCTTACCAGAATCATCGGGATGCATATGTAAAGACCTTTGATCGTTTGGGACTGAAGTACAACATCGTCAAAGCGGTTTCTGGTGCGATGGGTGGTTCAAAATCGGAGGAGTTCTTAGCACCTTGTCCAACCGGTGAAGACACCTATGTTTTGTGCCCGCAATGCGGATTTGCGGCAAATGTGGAAGCAATGGTCACCAAAATTGAGCCACAGGATTTTTCACAAGTGCCAGCGCTGGAAGAGTTAGCTACGCCAAATACTCCAACAATTGATTCACTGGTAGAAGTTCTAAATGAAATGTTTAGTGGGGGATTTACTGGAGCAAACACCTTAAAAAATGTGATGCTGATGGCTGATGGAAAGGCTATTTCAGTGTTGGTTCCGGGAGATCGCGAAGTTGATTTGAAGCGTTTCCAAGAAAACATTGGTGGAATTCATGAGCTTCGGGTATTTGAGGAGGGTGATTTTGCAAACTTCCCAGATTTAGTAAAGGGTTACATCGGGCCACAGGAGGCCTCGAAATCCGGCATTACACTTTATGCCGATCCTCGAGTCGCACCTGGTACTTCTTGGGTTACCGGTGCCAACAAGAAGGATCGACATGCGCGCAACGTTGTCAACGGACGGGATTTCACACCAGATGCTTATGTAGAAGCAGCGGAAGTTCGCGCCGGCGATGCTTGTCCAGAGTGTGCGACCCCGGTAATGATAGATCGAGCCATTGAAATTGGCCATATTTTCCAACTTGGTCGAAAGTATGCCGAAGCGCTAAATCTCACCGTTTTAGATCACCATGGAAAATCTCAAATCGTCACGATGGGTTCATACGGCATCGGTGTAACTCGCGCAGTTGCCGCCATCGCCGAACAAACCCATGATGAGATTGGCTTGAACTGGCCAGTCGAACTTGCCCCCGCCAAGGTGCATATTGTTGCCGCCGGCAAGGATGAGCTGCTCTTTGAAACTGCGCTGATATTGGGCACCCAACTTGAAGCAAAAGGTATATCGGTAATGCTCGATGATCGACGAGATGCGTCGCCGGGCGTTAAATTTAAAGATGCCGAATTAATTGGTAACCCAATTATCGTGGTAGTTGGCAAGGCGCTAGCCGAAGGCAAGGTAGAGCTGCGTGTGCGCCGGAGCGGTGCGCGCCAGGAAGTTGCGCTAACCGCTGCTGTAGTTGCGATCGCAGAGCTACTGAAGTAATCGTGTTTCACGATCTATCGCTGGCAACAGGATTATTCTTACTGGCGGCCTCCTTTTTTGCCGGTTTTATTGACGCTATTGCCGGCGGCGGTGGCTTAATTCAACTTCCAGCACTTCTCATCGGTTTGCCAAAATCTGATACCGCCCAGGTGCTAGGTACAAATAAATTAGCCTCGGTTTTTGGAACCACGACCGCAGCAGCTTTGTATCGCAAGCAGATAAAGCCTGATCCTAAAATTTTACTTGGAATGGGTGTTCCGGCACTTTTCGGATCTGCCGCCGGCGCAGTTCTAGCGTCAAGAATTCCAACTAGCAGTATGCGCCCGATGGTCTTGGTTCTGCTTATTACGGTCGCAATTTATACCTGGTTTAAACCAGATTTAGGTAAGTTTGAAAATTTGCGTCACCTACCGAAACGTCGCATTCAGATTGCGGCATTGGCCGGAGTGGTGATTGGTTTTTACGATGGAATTTTTGGTCCTGGTACCGGCTCATTTTTGATGTTAATTCTAGTTGCCTCATTAGGGTATGCCTTCATCACCGCATCTGCGATTGCCAAGGTTGTGAATGTAGCAACTAACATTGGCGCGATTGCAGTCTTTGGAATCAGTGGCGCGGTGATTTGGCAGATTGGAATCATTATGGGTATTTCCAATATAACTGGAGCAATCATCGGTTCCCGCTTGGCAATTAAGGGGGGTTCTACGCTGGTGCGTAAAGTCTTTCTGATTGTTACCTTTGCTTTAATCATCAAAGTAGGAATTGCTACCTTTTAATTCAACCCGTTACAATTGGTCCTAGCTTGATAAAAAACTTAATAGAAAGAAGAGAACGATGGCCCTGAAAGATTCAATTGCTGATTTAATTCGACCTGCGGTAGAAAATGCCGGGTTCTTTCTGGAAGATGTTTTTACCAGCAACCCAGGTGATCACCGTATTGTTACCTGCATGGTTGACAGTTTGAAACCACTAAATCTGGATGAGGTAGCCCAAATTAGTCGTGCGATTTCAGCTATTTTAGATCAGTCACCCCTACTTGGTGATGGAGAATTTACGCTGGAAGTAACATCACCTGGAATCGAACGGCCATTAACATTGCCACGTCACTGGACAAAAAACTTAACTCGAATCATTAAAGTTACCTTAAATGATGGGTCTGAAGTTTCGGGTCGTTTAACCGAGTTTGATCAAACGCGCGCGATCTTGATTGAAAATATTAAAGGTCGCATGAAGAGCCATGTAGTTGCTTTTGCTGATATAAAAAAAGCTCAGGTTGAGATCGAATTCAATCGCAAGGATGAAATCTAATGCAGGTAGAAATGTCGGCACTTGCTGCCCTTACGACTGAAAAAGACATTCCACTCGAGGGACTTATTTATGCGATTGAGGTTGCGGTTTTGGGTGCCTACAACCAAACCGATACCGCGAAGCGTCATGCCCGCGCACATTTGGACCGGGAATCAGGTGTGATTACGATTTTTGTACCGATCTTTGCCGAAGATGGAACTCGGATTTCGGAAGCGGAAGATGCTCCGGACGGTTTTTCAAGAGTTGCAACATCAACTGCTAGGCAGATAATTAAGATGAAGATGCGGGAAAGTAATGATGCCGAAATTGTCGGAGAGTTCACCACTTCAGTGGGCGATGTCATTTCCGGAGTAGTTCAACAAGGCCGTGATCCAAAGATGATTAATGTGAACCTGGGACGAGTCGAAGGTCGGATTCCACCACAAGAGCAAGTTCCGGGCGAGGTTTACAACCATGGTGATCGCATCAAATGTTTTGTGGTTGAGGTTAAGCAAGGATTAAAGGGACCCGAAATTATGCTCTCCCGCTCACATCCAGCACTTGTTAAGCAACTTTTCGCATTTGAGGTTCCAGAAATTGATGATCGCATCGTTGAGATTATGGCGATTGCCCGCGAAGCCGGGCACCGAACAAAGCTTGCCGTTAAGACACACCGGGCCGGGGTAAGTGCAAAGGGTTCCCTGATTGGACCAATGGGGTCACGGGCGCGGGCGGTTATGGATGAACTCCATGGGGAAAAGATTGACATTGTTGATTGGTCGGAGGATCCAGCAGAGTTTGTGGCCGCCGCACTTGCGCCAGCAAAGGTTTCTAGGGTTGAGATTACAGATCTGGCAACCCGCAGTGCGAAGGTAATTGTTCCTGATTATCAACTCTCACTGGCAATTGGCAAGGATGGGCAAAATGCTCGTTTGGCCGCACGGTTAACAGGCTGGCGGATCGATATTCACCCAGACACTGTTGCCGGCCCAGTTCTGCCCATTATGAGAAGCGGCCTTTAGTTGGGTAGAATAGCAGAGTTGGATTTAGGGTTACCTGTACGTAGCTGTATTAGCTGCCGCAAGCGAGCAAATCCTTCAGTATTAATTCGAGTGACATTGGTCGATGGAATGGTAATTCCAGATATCAAGGCAGGGGCACCCGGTCGGGGCGCTTGGCTTCACAAGAAGTGTGCAGAGGTTGCTATAAGTCGTGGCGCTTTTCGTTTTGCTTTTAAGCAAGAGGTAGCGGTCGATGTATCGAAACTTCTGGATTTTCTTAAAGGTTAACTTGAAATTGCTTAACAAGAAGAATGGAAATGAAAGCTATGAAACTTAAATGAGCTCGTTAGAACTATGAGGTCGTTCAACTAAGGCTTGCATTTAAAGAAAATGCGGGCCAAGACAGGAGAAATGTGTCAAAGGTCCGCGTACATGAGTTGGCAAAACAACTCGGTATGGAGAGCAAGGTTGTGCTTGCAAAACTCCAAGAAATGGGCGAGTTTGTTCGCTCGGCATCATCAACGGTAGAAGCACCAGTGGTGCGAAAGTTGCTCGAATTAAATCCTGACGCAAAACCGCTGGAAGAGAAGCAGCCAGTTAAAAAGGCGGCCGCAAAAAAGGCGGCCGCAAGTCCAACTGGCAAAGTCAGCGCTGAACAAGCCACAAAACTAGCGGCAGAACTTGGTGTAGATATTGAGGCGCTTCGGCTTGAACAAGCAAAGGCTGTGGCAAATAAGGAAGAGGCGGCGAAGTTTGAGGCAGCCGAACGTGTTGCCGAGCAGATAGCCGTTTTGCCACCAACACCTGTGGCCCCAACGCCACGTCCGGGCAATAATCCATTTTCAACTGGCGGTGCAGTTCCGCGCCCACCACGGCCAGGTAATAATCCATTTTCAACTGGCGGTGCAGTTCCGCGCCCACCACAACGTCCAGCGGGATCTGGTCAACCAGGTGCCCCACGTCCAGGAATGGCGGGATCTCGTCCAGGTTCGGTTCGTCCAGGTTTTGCCGCGCGTCCAAGTGCGCCTCGCCCTGCCAGTGCCGGTGGTTTTGCCGCGCGTCCAGGCGCTGCGCCAACTAACTCACCATATAAATCAAATGCGCCAGGAACCGGTGCACCTACTACCGGTGGCCCGCAACGTCCGGGTGGCGGTCGTCCACCACAACGCGGTGGTGCGGGAGGGGCGTTTGGAAAAAATGCAAGTAGGAAATCTGGTCGTAAACAGAAGTCGCGCAAGGCCTTACGTGACGAGTTTGACAATATGCAGGCACCACAACTTGGTGGCGCAGTTGTGCCGCACGGTGATGGCAAAACTCCAATTCGAATGCGCCGTGGTTCCTCATTGGCAGATTTTGCGGAGAAGATTAGTGCAGATCCAGCCGCATTAGTAGCAGCTTTATTTCACCTTGGGGAAATGGTTACCGCGACGCAATCGGTTGCTGCCGATACCTTTGAAATTCTCGGTGTTCAACTTGGTTACGACATCCAAATCGTTAGCCCAGAAGATGAGGATCGCGAACTTCTGCAAGACTTTGATATCGATCTAGCTGGCGAACTTTCAGATCTGGATCCAGAGACGTTAGTGGCCCGTCCACCAGTGGTCACTGTTATGGGTCACGTAGATCATGGTAAAACCTCTTTGCTTGATGCAATTCGTAAGTCAGAGGTGATGAAGAGTGAGGCTGGCGGAATTACCCAGCACATTGGTGCCTACCAAATTCATCATGATCACGATGGCAGCAATCGCGCAATTACCTTTATTGATACGCCAGGTCACGAAGCCTTTACCGCAATGCGGGCACGTGGTGCCAAGGTAACTGACATCGCAGTGCTGGTGGTAGCAGCCGATGATGGAATCATGCCGCAAACAATTGAAGCACTAAACCATGCCCAAGCCGCCGATGTTCCAATTGTGGTTGCCGTCAACAAGATAGATAAAGAAGGTGCAAACCCAGAAAAGGTTCGCCAGCAGTTGACTGAGTACAACTTGATTGCCGAAGAGTATGGTGGAGAAACAATCTTTGTAGATGTTTCGGCCAAAGCCGGAATTGGAATTGATCAGTTAATTGAATCAATTCTTCTCACTGCAGATGCTGCCATTGATCTTCGGGCAGTAGCCGATGATGCTGCGCGCGGTGTCGCAATTGAAGCCCACCTTGATCGTGGTCGGGGCCCAGTTGCAACTGTGTTGGTGCAACGCGGAACGCTAAAAATCGGTGATTCGATCGTTGCTGGAAGCGCATTTGGTCGAGTTCGTGCCATGTTGGATGAGGATGGTGCCAATGTTGATACCGCTGGTCCATCCCGACCAGTACAGGTTCTTGGATTTACCTCGGTTCCGAACGCTGGCGATACCTTCTTAGTTGCCGATGACGACCGCACTGCCCGTCAGATCGCGGAAAAGCGGCAAGCTGCCGAGCGCAATGCGCAATTGGCCAAGGCGCGCAAGAAGGTTTCCCTGGAAGACTTCATGCAACAGTCAAAGATTTCAACACTTAACCTCATTCTAAAGGGTGACGTTAGTGGTTCGGTAGAAGCACTTGAAGATGCGCTGATCCAGCTAGATGTCGGAGCAGAAGTAGATCTTCGGGTTATTCACCGCGGTGTTGGTGCAATTACCAAGAGTGATATTACTTTGGCGTCGGCATCAACTGCGGTAGTTATTGGCTTTAACGTTAAGCCTGAGCCACAGACCGCAATTTATGCTGATCAAGAGGGAGTTGAAGTTCGTTTCTACTCCGTTATTTATAATGCAATCGAAGAGATTGAGTTGTCACTAAAGGGCTTGCTTAAGCCAGAGTACGAAGAAGTGGCCATTGGCAGCGCCGAAGTTCGCGAGATATTTAAATCATCTAAGGCTGGCAACATCGCAGGTTCAATCGTTAAGGATGGAGTTATCCGTCGTAACGCTAGGGCCCGAATCTTGCGCAATGGTGATGTCTTAGTCGATAACCTCACCATTGATTCACTCAAGCGATTTAAAGATGATGCCACCGAAGTCCGGGAAGGATTTGAGTGCGGTATTGGCCTTGGCAACATGAAGGAGATCACCGTTGGCGATCTGATTCAGTGCTTTGAAATACGTGAGAAAAAGCGGGCGTAATCATGAGTCAATCACATCGCACACTCAAGGTCGCTGACCGGATCAAGGTAGTAGTTGCGCAACTGCTAGAGACAAAGATTAAAGATCCACGTCTTGGTTTTGTAACAGTTACCGATACCCGGGTAACTGGGGATCTACAACAAGCATCAGTGTTTTACACAGTACTTGGTGATCTCGATCAGCGCGCTGCCACCGCAGCCGCGCTCGAGAGCGCCAAAGGTGCGATCCGTTCGGCGCTAGGTCGCGAACTTGGACTGCGCCTTACCCCAAGCATTGAATTCTTTGAAGATGGCCTGCCGGAGAGCGCGCTGGCACTTGATTCATTGCTGGCAAAGGTGCATGAACAGGATGCACAAGTTGCCGAACTCAGAAAGAACGCGCAGTACGCCGGCGGCGAAGATCCATACAAAGCTCCACGTGTAATCAACGAGGAGTAGTGAGTGCGCCCGGTTTCCTGGTAGTAGATAAACAATCAGGAATGACTAGCCATGATGTTGTTGCAATCGCTCGTCGAGCATTGGGCACCAAGAAAGTAGGTCATGCCGGAACCCTTGATCCAATGGCAACCGGCATTCTTGTGCTGGGCTTTAATAACGGAACCCGCTTGCTGCAATACATCACCGCCGGGGATAAGCGTTATCAGGCAACAGTTGTTTTAGGCGCATCGACGGTAACTGATGATGTGGAGGGAGAAGTTCTTAGTACCGCTGATACTTCTGCAATCACCGATCAACAAATTCATGATGAGCTAGCAAAGCTGCGTGGGAGTATCTGGCAGCGTCCAAGTTCGGTCTCTGCCGTCAAAATTAATGGCGCACGCGCTTACGACCTGGTTCGCCAAGGTGAGCAGGTCATTTTACCTGCGCGCGAAGTAACAATCACGCAATTAGATCTGCTAGCTATTCGTCATCTTGCAAAAGGGATCGAGATTGATATTGATGTTACCTGCTCGGCCGGCACCTTTATTCGGGCTATTGCCCGAGATTGTGGGGCAGCACTCGGCGTTGGCGGGCACCTCAATTCATTGCGCCGCTCTCGGGTAGCAGGATTTGGGTTGGACCGTGCGATTACCTTAGATCAGTTAAAAAATGGTGAGTTTTCAACCCTTGATTTAGCCGATGTGGCACGCGCAACCTTTGCTACCCGTGAAATTACTTTAGCCCAAAAGCTGGAACTCTCTTTTGGCCGAGCTTTAACGCCAAATCCAGATTCGCAAATTCACGCAGCAATCTCTAGTAACAATGAGCTGATTGCCTTGCTGGAAAACGTTGCTGGCAGAGCTAAACCGATCGCTGTGTTCGTAGCAGCCAATTAATTCTGCGAGAATCTGAGCATGAGCATCGTTGTTATTGGAAACTTTGATGGGGTCCATAAAGGCCACCAAGAAATTCTCAACCGCGCCAAAGTTATTGCGGGTACCGAAAAAATCATCGCCCTTACCTTTGATCCGCATCCGGTTTCGATTTTTGCACCAGATCGCACCCCGACGAATTTAGCGATTTTAACTGACCGAATTGAGTTGCTGAAGATTCATAATGCCGATCAAGTCGCGGTAATTAAGTTCACCAAAGAGTTTGCCACCATGTCACCGGCAGATTTTGTTAATAAAGTACTTGTTGAGCAATTACAGGCAACCAAAGTTGTAGTTGGCAAAAACTTCACTTATGGATATAAAGCTAAAGGTAATGTCGACTCGCTTGCCAAGCATACTGAGTTTGAAACTGTTGTATTAGATTTAGCCTCAGATGAATCAGATACAATCTCATCTACCCGAATTCGCAAAGCTATTGCTGAAGGAAATGTCGAAAGTGCACGCCAGTTGCTTACTCGCCCGCACCGCTTAGATGGAATCGTTGTTCATGGTGAAAAACGTGGCCGTGAGATCGGATATCCCACTGCGAACCTGGGTGATCTGGACAACCAAACTATTCCCGCCGATGGTGTTTATGCCGGGTGGTTGACCGTTGGAATTGATCGCTGGCCAGCAGCTATTTCGATCGGAACAAACCCAACCTTTGCCGGCTCACGTGGACGTCAAGTCGAGGCTTATGCCCTAGATCAAACTGAATTAGATCTCTACACAAAACGTGCCACGATCGAATTTGGTTGGAGATTGCGAGATACCTTGAAATTTGATGGGTTAGCGCCGTTGCTTGCCCAAATGGCAAAGGATTGCGCCGAAGCGGCAAGATTGACGCAGGCGCCTAGAGTCACATAGAGCAATATTGGCTTGTTTTTAGTTCGAATGTGGAAAACATCCAAAGCTTGTCATTTGGTACAACTATAAATATCGAATGAAAAATATAACTTATTTCCCGCCCGACTTGCATAAGTCTAAATTTCGATCTAAATTTAGACTTCAAGGAGAGGAGGAAAAAGTGGACCAAATTCTGACCGAACTAACAACGACGATATCTGCCTTCAAACAAAATCCGCATGAAGCAATAAGGAAGGCCAAAAAGAAGCCGTTTGCTGTGCTTACTAACAACAAAGCAACCTTTTACGTCCTGAGTCCTGAATACTTTGATGAACTTCTTGAAAAGATTTGGGAACTTGAGATTTCACCAGTTGTTTTAAAAGCCATGGCTGGAAAAGATAAGCCAAAAGCATTTTCGCTTGAAGAACTCAGGAAATTGTAGTGCCACCTTTTTCACTACAAATGGCGAGTTCTGCGCAGAAATCGTGGCGCAAATTGGACAAAGGGGTCAAAGCGCAATTTATTAAAGTCCTAGAGCGACGGCTTGATGAGCCGCGAATTCTGAGCGCCGCGTTAAGTGGCGAGCTAGAAGGGTTCTATAAAATAAAGTTAGCAAAATCTGGACACCGGTTGGTTTATTGGGTAATTGAAGAAGAATCGGTTCTCCTTGTTGTAGCAGTTGGCAAGCGTGAGGATGGAAAAATTTACCGACAAGCAGCAAAAATCTTCAGCGAATTTATGAATTCCAAGCCTGGCTAATTTGTGCACTTATTGCACGATCCGCCTAAAATTTGTACTTCCCCCAACTACCCGCCTTAACTGGGGGATGTAGTTTGCCTAAATTGGAAATAGTTGCGATAGCTCTTGAAGTGGACACTATGGCAGTGGATTGCGCTGAAACGATTAAATTGACGCAGGCTTAGAGTTACAAAAGCAATTCGAAGTAGTAGATCCGACTTATAGGGCGGCTCTTCTGCTTTTTCGCTCGAAATGTGGTTTTTCTCGCGTGTGATGAGACATTTTGTTTGCTTAAGTGTTGATAAAACCTGTAACGTTTTTCTAGATGACAGGCGCGAGAAT
>JAYVQU010000048.1:0-16285 GCA_043776875.1 Actinomycetes bacterium | reverse complement strand
GCGGGTTTCGATTCGATGCTTGATGCGTCCGTCCATTGAACTTAAACCCTCCTGTTAGGACTCTCTATTACGAGTCCAACTTTCGGGGTTCAGTTCATAAGCCAGGCCTTTTTCATTAATTACTATTTACTCAACAACTACAACTTCATCTTCAGCTGGAGTTGCGGCGGCATCGGCTACCTTGGCTTCCGCTTTTTGCTTCTTGTGAGCCATGAATCGCTCTTGCGCTTGCGTGTACTGACGCTCCCACTCTTCGCGCTGGGTTTCATAGCCTGGCTTCCACTCTTGTGAGTCTGCATCAAAACCTTCTGGATAAATGAAGTTTCCTTCGGCATCGTAGCGAGCAGCCATTCCGTACTGACTTGGATCAAATGCTTCGATCTCAATCTCATGCCCCTCATTAGCTTGCTTGAGTGAAAGTGAGATTCGGCGACGTTCAAGGTCGATGTCGATGATCTTTACGAAAAGTTCATCATCAACTTGAACAACTTGCTCTGGAATTTCAACATGGCGTTCGGCCAACTCTGAAATGTGAACCAGGCCTTCGATGCCCTCATGAACACGAATAAATGCACCAAATGGAACCAGCTTGGTCACAACACCTGGAACAACCTGATTGATTGTGTGTGTTCGAGCAAATGCCTGCCATGGATCTTCCTGAGTTGCCTTAAGCGATAGTGAGACCCGCTCTCGTTCGAAATCTACTTCGAGAACTTCTACAGTTACCTCGTCGCCAACCTCAACAACTTCACCTGGATGATCAATGTGCTTCCAGGAAAGCTCGGAAACGTGAACCAAACCATCAACACCACCAAGATCAACAAATGCACCAAAGTTCACGATCGATGAAATTACACCTGTGCGAACCTGACCCTTTTGTAGCTGGTTTAAAAATGTTGTTCGTGATTCTGATTGTGTTTGCTCGAGGAATGCCCGACGTGAAAGAACAACATTGTTGCGATTCTTATCCAGCTCGATAATACGTGCTTCAACCTGCTTGCCAATATATGGAGTCAGATCGCGGACGCGACGCATTTCAACAAGTGATGCGGGAAGGAAGCCACGTAGACCGATGTCTACAATAAGTCCGCCCTTCACAACTTCAATAACTGTTCCGATGACGACTTCGTCGCGCTCCTTCTTGCCTTCAATATCTCCCCAGGCGCGTTCGTACTGTGCGCGCTTCTTAGAAAGAATCAGGCGACCCTCTTTGTCTTCTTTCTGAAGAACGAGAGCTTCGATGATCTCACCGACTTTAACGATTGAGTTTGGATCTGCATCGTGGCGAATTGAAAGTTCGCGCGCAGGAATAACACCTTCTGTTTTATATCCGATATCGACGAGAACTTCGTCTCGTCCTACTTGAACAACAGCGCCAGTTACTAGGTCGCCGTCATTGAAATTTCTGATTGTGCCTTCAATTGCTGCTAAAAAATCTTCAGCTGTTCCGATGTCATTTACTGCAATTTGTGGTGTAGACAAGTGAGCTCCGTAGGGATAGATGAGTAGTAGTTCCCGCTTTCGCGGCTGAGCGCCAAGAGTACGGTTTACCCGCTCATCAGGGCAAATTGATCCCGCGATTTGAGCGTGATCGATAGACTAGTTGGCCTCATGAATAGATATAGAGAGCTATTAGCGCTACCGCATGTCATTACACTTGCAATTAGCGCTTTTCCGGCGCGTTTGGCTTACTCCATGATTGGCCTGGGAATCTTTTTTAAGACCCATCAGGAAACTGGATCATTTGCCATTGCCGGTTTTGCGATTGGTCTGAACTCAGTGGCGGGATCGCTCACCGCAGGTGTGCGTGGATCTGTTATGGATCGTTGGGGTCAGAAATGGCCACTTCGAATTTTAGTGCCCTCATACGCCCTAGGGATTTTGGCATTCAATAGTATGGAAACAAGCAGGTCAATATTAATTACCGCTTTGATTCTCGGCGCCACCGCTCCCCCTATTAATCTTTCGGTGAGACCGTTATGGAAAGACATTGTTCCGGCAAGTGGTCTTCGAACAGCGTACGCCTTTGATTCATCGATGATGAGCTTTACCTCAGTTATCGGCCCTGTGGTAATTACATCTTTAGCGCTTTCATCCCATCCTGGATTTGGCCTTGGTGCAACAGCGGCTTTGATGTTGATCGGTGGAACTGCCTTGGCCATGACTTCCGTCTCCCGAAATTGGGTTCCGGAAAAAAAGGCTAAGGGGCAACAACGCCTTTGGAGAGACCGAGCAATTCAATTACTAATGCTAGAAGGTTGTTTCATTGGATTTGGCTGGGGTGTTTTTGATGTCGCAGTTCCAGCATTTGCAACACAAGAAGGCGTTGCTTACCGGGTAGCTTGGATCTTTGCCGCCTTTGGCGCGGCTACCGTTGTCGGTGGATTACTTGGTGGTTTAGTTTCGAAGAAGATAGCCCCGCTATTAGCCCTTCGCAGAGCATATTTTTTCTGGTTCATCACCTGTCTTCCGGTTGCGTTCACATATCCTGATTGGACCATGGCACTAGTCGGAGTCTTTATCGGTTTCATTGGTGGTGCGGTGCAGGTCTTTTACTTTGAAGTTCTGGAAGCGGTGCGCCCACAAGGATCGCAAACCGCATCACTTGGTTGGATTTGGAGTGTAGAAGGATCATTCATGGCGGCAGGTGCGGCAATTGGTGGTTTGGTATCGGAAACCTACTCCCCTCGTGTTGGTCTGGCGATGTTGCCAGTGATGATTTTGACAGGTCTGGTAATTCTTACCATCGGTCGGGGACGATTAAGCGCCGCAAATGATGTTCCTACCGAAGAAGAAGATTTGCAAGCAATGAAGGATCTTTCCAACGAAGTAAAGTAATTAGTGGGCAGCCTCATTCCAAGTAAATCCGAGTCCAGCGTTTACATCTAGCGGCGCCTTTAGCGGATAAGCAGCGCCCATCTCGCGCTTAACTAAGGTGGAAATTTGATCTTCTTCGCCAGCTACTACTTCAAGAATCAACTCATCATGTACTTGCAACAGAAGCCGTGATTGCAACTTTTCCTTTTCGATTGCAGATTGAACATTGAGCATTGCAATTTTAATAATGTCGGCGGCCGAGCCTTGAATTGGTGCATTTAGAGCCATGCGTTCTGCCACTTCTCGGCGCGCACGATTATCGTGCAGCAAGTCAGGAAGATAGCGCCGGCGTCCCATAATGGTTTGGGTATAACCAACTTTGCGGGCATCTTCAACTACTGTTTTCAAATAATCGCGGATTCCACCAAAGCGCTCAAAGTAGGTATCCATTAATTGTTGCGCGGCAGGTGGCGTGATCTCTAGTTGAGCGGCTAAGCCATAGGAGGAAAGACCATAGGCCAGCCCGTAAGACATGGCTTTAATTTGTCGTCGCATTTGCAGATTCACTTCAATTGCCGGAATACCAAA
Organism: Actinomycetes bacterium; assembly: GCA_043776875.1. GTDB lineage: Bacteria > Actinomycetota > Actinomycetes > Nanopelagicales > Nanopelagicaceae > Planktophila. The sequence continues at coordinate 12,880 of JAYVQU010000048.1, read as the reverse complement.
AACTTCAGCGGCAACAGTTGCATGTAGATCCTCACCTGATGCAAAGGCGGCTAGCAACTTTGCATCATTGGACAAGTGGGCCATGATGCGCATTTCAATTTGGCTGTAATCAGCGGTAAGCAATGCAGCATAGCCTTTGCCAACGGTAAAGCACTCACGAATCTTGCGACCTTCATCGGTACGAACAGGAATATTTTGCAAGTTTGGTCCAGTAGAAGATAGTCGCCCTGTGGCAGCCACCGTTTGTTGGAAATGGGTATGGATTCGGCCATCCTTGGCAATTTCTGCAATCAAGCCTTCAACGGTAGAACCAAGCTTCTTGGTTTCACGAATACGTAACAAGGAGGTAAGCACTGGATGTCCACTCTTTTGATGTAGCCAAACAAGACTTTCCGCATCGGTTGTATACCCGGTTTTAATCTTCTTTGTCTTGGGAAGTTTTAGTTCATCAAATAGCACACCCTGTAACTGTTTTGGCGATGCGACATTAAATTCATGCCCTACTGCGGTGTGAGCAGCTTTAGTTTCCCGACTAACTTCACCTTCAAAGAAGGCGGCTAATCCTTCAAGTTTCTTGCGATCGACAGCGATTCCAATCGCCTCCATCCGGGCAAGAAGCGCGGCAACTGGAAGCTCCATCGTTGTGAATAGCGCCCACAGATTGCGCTCCTTAAGTTCGCGGGTCAATGAATTCCGCAAGCCAAACAGAGTACTAGCCGAACTCAGAAGTTCTTGTTCGGGAGAGTTAAAGTTGATCGCCGAACCATCTCCCCAGCGCTCCTGGATATCTTTGAGATCTTGCGCGCGAACTCCTGGATTAACCAGGTAGGCAGCCAGTGATGTGTCAAAGGTAATTCCAATTAAAGCATTTAGCCGAGTCAGTGATTTTCCATCATGGATAATTTTGAAAACTTTTGGATCATTTGCCCAATCCCCCAGTTCTGAGGAGTGAACTAAATACGCCTCTGCGGAAGAGAGCGCGATTGCATATCGATCTAGTTTTTCATCAACTAACTGGTAGCTAATTCCAATGTCACCAGTATGTGTTGAAATTTTGGCGGATATCTGATCAGGGGTTAAAACTGCTTCGGCTAACTCTGGTGCGAACAATTCAAACTCTGGTGTGAAGTCTGCGGCACTTGTTTTCAAGAGAATCGGTCGCAACCGCTCTTTCAGGGTCTTAAATTCAAGCAGGTCAAATAATGGATTGGTTTGATTCTCATCCGCACCTAACCAGGCCAGTTGATCAATAGTGAAATCTAAAGGAACATTTGCAACAAGTTGAGTTAATTCACGATTTCTAATTACGTTATTTATCGAATCACGCAATGATTGTCCAACTTTGCCGCCTAACTTATCGGCATTAGCAATGAGTTCGAACAGTGAACCGAATTCGATCACCCATTTGGCAGCAGTCTTTTCGCCAACACCTGGAACCGAAGGTAGATTGTCGCTTGGGTCTCCGCGCAACGCCGCAAAATCTGGATACTGCTCGGGACTCATTCCATACTTTTCGTGCACCGCAGCTGGAGTCATTCGGGCTAAATCACTAACTCCACGCTTTGGGTACAAGACCGTGGTATTTTCATTGACCAATTGAAATGAATCACGATCGCCGGTACAGATGAGAACTTCTAACTGATCGCGCTCTGCTTGTTTAGCAATTGTCGCAATGATGTCATCGGCTTCAAAACCTGCTACCTCAAAGCTTTTAATGCCAAAGGCGGTTACTAGATCATGCAAAAATGACATTTGGGAACGGAACTCATCCGGAGTTTTGGCACGGTTAGCTTTGTACTCCGGAAAGATTTCAGATCTAAAGGTTTTGCGCGAAACATCAAAGGCAACTGCTACATGCGTTGGCTTCTCCGTGCTCAATAGTGAAAGTAACATCGTGGCAAAGCCATAAATAGCGTTGGTGTGTTGGCCCGATGCGGTTGTGAAGTTCTCCGCGGGTAGGGCAAAGAAAGCTCGGTAAGCCATAGAGTGCCCATCGATGAGTAATAGGCGTTTGGTCATGGATGCATCGTAGAGTGCGCATTAGACTCTAGGGATGAGCGAACCAGATTTTCTAGCAGTAATTCGAGAACGCGGCAGTGGTGCCCTTGATAAGAAAATGGGTATCGAAATCATTGAAGCCTCACTTACTCGCTTGGTCGCCACGATGCCAGTTACCGGCAATACCCAACCAATGGGAATTCTTCATGGCGGTGCAAATGTTGTGCTAGCGGAAACTCTAGGATCTATTGGAACGCAATTAAACGCCGGTGCCGATCGCCGAATTGTTGGGGTGGATGTGAACGCTACCCATCACAAGGCGACCGCAACGGGAGTAGTTACTGGAGTGGCAAGCGCGGTAACTATTGGCAAAACATTGTGTTGCTGGGATGTTGTGATAACTAATGAAGCTGGGGCGCGTACATGTACCGCTCGAATTACCTGTTTGATCCTTGCCCAGCGTTGAGCAGATAAATTAACTAAAAGATTTCGTGTGCTCCAGTGCCAAGATAGGCCGCCTTAACATGCGGATCATTCAAAAGATCACTCGCTTTGGCTTCTTTTGTGATAGTTCCAGTTTCCAACACATAAGCGCGATGGGCTCTAGATAATGCTTGTTGCGCATTTTGTTCTACCAGCAAAATTGTTACTCCTTGCTTATTGATCTCAGTAATAATTCTAAATATATTTGCAATCATCTGCGGAGCAAGGCCCATAGATGGTTCATCAAGTAACAAAACTTTTGGGCGTGCCATTAATGCTCGACCAATGGAAAGCATTTGTTGTTCACCACCGGAGAGAGTTCCACCTGCCTGAGATGTCCGCTCCTTAAGGCGCGGGAAGAGCTCGTAGACATTCCCGAGGTCTTCACCCATTTCTGCTTTACGGTTTTTTCGGTGAAACTTTCCCATCTCGAGATTTTCAAGAACAGTCATTCCAGGAAAAATACCTCGACCTTCCGGAACTTGTGAAATTCCAAGATCAACGCGCTCATGCGCAGGAACATTTGAGATATCTTGGCCATCAAAGATAATGGAACCGCTTGAGACTTTACGCAACCCGGAAACCGTCTTCAAGGTTGTGGTCTTACCAGCGCCATTAGCACCAATGAGAGTGACGATTTCACCTTGATTAACGACAACAGAAATTCCCTTAATCGCTTCAATTTTGCCGTAGTGAACATGCAGATCCTTAATTTCAAGACGCATCAGCTGGTACTCCCAAATAGGCTTCAATTACTTTTGGATCGTTTTGCACCTTACTTGGCAAATCATCTGCAATCTTTACCCCAAAATCCAATACAACAACCCGATCTGAAATCCCCATAATAAGTGACATGTCGTGTTCGATCAGAAGGATGGTGTAGCCAGCGTCGCGAATTCTCTTTATCAGTGCTGCTAGTTCAACCTTTTCTGCTGGATTGAAGCCGGCAGCTGGTTCATCTAGCAGCAACAGCTTTGGACTCGTTCCCATGGCACGAGCAATCTCAAGGCGGCGTTGAACACCGTATGGAAGATTTTTAGCTAGACGATCTGAATACTCTTCGATGCCAATAAATTGCAAAATCTCATAAGCGCGGTCACGATTTTCTCGCTCTTCCCGACGGGCGCGCGGTAAACCTAGCAAAGCTCCAACTAGTCCACTCTTTTTGTGAACATCGGTTGCCGTAATGACATTTTCTAAAGTAGTCATATCTCCCCACAAGCGGATGTTTTGGAAAGTACGTGCGATTCCCATTTGCGTGATCTCAAAGCGTTTCTGCTTAGTTATCAACTTTTCGCCAAAGGTAATAGTTCCGCTAGTTGGCTTATAAACACCTGTTACAACATTAAATACTGTCGTCTTTCCGGCGCCATTAGGTCCGATGAGCGCCAAAATCTCACCCTTTTTAACATCGATGTTTACTTCACCGAGGGCCGTAACTCCACCAAATTTCATAGTGACATTTTTGAGAGAAAGCAGATTTTCAGACATTTATGCAACTACCTCTCGTTTAGCAATAGTTTTTTCCCGCTTCTTTCGAGGCAAGAGTCCGTCTGGTCGGAAGTTCATAACAATGACGAGAATTGTTCCAAAGACCAAGAGTCTGGCATCAGAGATAAAACGAATGCGATCTGGTAGGTAACCAAGAATTGTTGCACCTACGACTACTCCCCAGATGTTTCCCATTCCACCAAAAACTACACAGGCTAGAATTAAAATAGAGACATTGAGGGTAAACATTTCTGGTGCCACAAAGAGATTCTTGGAAGCGTACAAAACTCCGGCTGCTCCACCTACTGCGGCACCTAGTGTAAATGACCAGATCTTATATTTAAGAGTTTGAACTCCCATAAGCTCAGCGGTATCTTCATCTTGACGAATAGCTTCCCAGGCACGGCCTGGTCTACGAACACTTAATCGGCGAATCATCCAAATCGTTAGCAAGATCATGATGATGACAACCCAGAAAAAGACTTTTTGATTGTAGAGTTCAAATTTTAATGGGCCCATATCAGGAGGCATCGGAATGTTTGCGACTCCATTAGGACCGTTACTCCAAGAAGAGTTGAGCAAGACCAAGCGGACGATCTCACCAAAGCCCAATGTAACAATCGCTAAGTAATCTCCGCGAAGTCGAAGTGTTGGTAGGCCAAGCAAAACTCCAGCAATCATCGCAAAGCCGATACCAAATGGCATAATCTCCCAAGTATTTAAACCTGTCTTGGTCCCCATAATTGCCATCGTGTAAGCACCGATAGCAAAAAAAGCGACATACCCTAGATCTAACAATCCAGATTTGCCGACAACAATATTGAGCCCCAATGCCATAAGGACGAAGATGCCGACCGGATAAACCAAAACTGCATCGTAGGCTGCGATTGGCGTAGCCAAGAAACTAGCACCAGCAAAAGGCAGCAACGCCACTAAGAAAATTGAAATGAGTGCAATTGCAACACGGCGGGGACGATTTGCTCGCTCCCATATTCCGGCGCCCCAATCGCGCAGATTGAAGTAACTCTTAAGTACCATGAATTAGGCCCTCGTTGTCTGTACGGCTTCGCCAAATAAACCATTTGGTTTAAATAGTAGAACAAGGATTAAGACTATGAAAACAGTTACTGCCTTCCATTGAGTTCCAAGAACTGCCGAAGCATATACCTCGAGTAAACCAAGGCTTAAGCCGCCATAAAAGGCGCCACGCATGTTTCCAATTCCACCAAGGACAGCTGCGGTGAACGCCGCCATTCCCATGGTGAAACCAATATTAAATTTGGTGTACTCGAAAACTGTGATGTAGAAAAAGCTAGCAGCACCAGTTGCAAGTCCACCTACCAGAAAGGTTGTAGTAATCACTCTATTGAGGTTTACGCCCATTAACTTTGCGGCATCTTCATTCATTGACACGGCGCGGATAGCTTTACCCATTCGAGATAATTTGATGAAACGCTCTAAAATAAAGAAAATAATCGCAGCAGCGATAATAGTTATTACCGTATCGAGGCGAATATTTGCGCCCCAGATTTCAGTCAAAATAATTTTTTCAAGCACGCGAGGAGCGCCAACCGGTCTCGAGTGTGTCAGAAGTCGCATTACTTCTTGAAGGGCGATAGAAATTCCGATCGCAGAAATCAATGTTGCTAAACGATTTGTACCTTTGGAGCGCAAACGGCGATAAGCCACGAACTCTACAAACACTGCTGTGAGTCCGGATACGATCATAGACATCAATAGACTAGTAAATAGGACCAGCGCTAATTTCATGCCAGATGCAGGCTCAGAGGTTTGCGTGTAGTGGAAAATATCTCTGGATGTAATAACTGTTCCAAAAGTTCCCCACATAAAAATCTCGGAGTTTGCAAAGTTAATCATGCGTAACACCCCGTAAACCATTGTGTAGCCGAGGGAGATTAGAGCGTAAATAAACCCAAGTGCAATTCCAGCAATAGTTAGAGACCAAAACTGGTCAATCAGCACTGCAAACATTGTTCTCCTTAGCCACATTTAATTTTATGAGGGTAAACCAACACTTTGCATAAGAGGTGGGTGCCTTGAAAATCTCTTTAAAGAGCTATCAAAGCACCCACCAACTTATAAGCGAACTAATAAGTAATTTTTATTAAATTACTTGATGATTCCTGTGTTAACAAGAACACCGTTCTTTGAGGTAAATCCGGCGAATAGACCGTATGAAATATCGCCGTTCTTATCGAACTTGATGACATTTCCAGAAACGCTCTTACCCGTGTAGGCCTTGACCCACTTAAGCATCGTTGCGCGCGTTGTCTTTCCAGCCCTGATTCCCTGTAGAAAAATGTTTGCTGCATCGTATGACTCCACTGAGTACACGCCCGATGAAACACCCATTTGCTTCTTGAAATCTGCTTCAAGCTTTGCGCTGATGCCGGAAAGGCCACCAACACCAGTAATCCGTGAACCTTCAGCTGCAGCTCCTGCAAGCTTTGGGAACTCCTGGTTGAATACTCCGTCGCCACCAGCAAAAATCGCTGTTGAGCCAGAGTCACGAAGCTGCTTTACGAATACTGCAGCTTGGCTGTAGTAACCAGTGTAAATAACAACAGTTGCTGCAGATGTCTTGATCTTTGCAATTGTTGGGCTGAAATCCGTAGTTGTGTTAGGAACAGAATCTGTACCAACAACTGACGCTCCAGCTACCTTCTTTAGTCCGCCTGTGACGAAGCCAGCTAGTGGCACACCATATGCAGACTGATCATCAAAGATAAATACCTTTGCATTTGCTACGCCCATAGTTGCGTACTTAGCCAATGCCGGGCCTTGTAAGTCATCCTTACCAACAACGCGGTGGAAAACGGGTCCACCAAAGTCAGGTGATGTTGGATCTGTAAGTGATACCCGTGTTGCAGAAGGTGAAACCATTGCAACTCCGCCAGCCTTGTAATAAGGAAGTGATGCGATAGTTGCGCCTGAGTATGCAGGTCCAACTACACCAAGTATTTCCTTGTTAGCGCCAACTCCTGGAGCAACAGTTGATGCAACTGCTGGATCTCCTTGATCATCAACTGAAACAATTTTAATTTTAATATTCTTGTACTTAGCCATGAATACTTTAGCAGCGTACTTCACAGCATTTTGCTCATCGATACCAGTTGATGCTTCTCCACCTGAAAGTGGACCTTGGTATGCAATTGTGTAAGTTTTAATTTTAGCTGCCGCAGATGCAGGTGAAACTGATACCAACCCAAAAGCAAGGGCTGAAGCAGTAACAATCGCAAGTGCTTGCTTTATCTTGATACTCATTTAGTGCCTTTCCTGATTTTCTATTCCCGGGACAGGGAGGAGGAAAGGTTAATGGCAGGAATGCGTAATAAACAAGGAAAAATAGGGCGTGGATTGTTTCGATTTCGTTATAATTGAGCGCCTTTTAGCGATCTGGCACTGCATTGGGATTGATTACCGCCTCGGCTACGCCTTTCATCGTGAGCCGGCGATCCATAGCCGCTCTTTGAATCCAAGAGAATGCTTCTGGTTCGGAAAGATTAAGTGCTTTCATCAGAACACCTTTAGCTCGGTCAATCAGCTTTCTAGTTTCTAGCCGATCATGTAGATCTGCCACCTCTGCTGCCAGGGTTTTCATTTGTAGATGCCGGCTAATTGCAATTTCAATTGCTGGCATTAAGTCACCGATGGTAAATGGCTTAACCACATAGGCCATGACCCCGGCATCGCGCGCTCGATCTACTAACTCCTTTTGGGAGTATGCGGTTAACATCAAAACTGGTGCGATCTCGATGATCTTTTCCGCAGCTGAAATCCCATCAAGGATGGGCATCTTCACATCTAATATCACTAAATCAGGTGCGTGTTGGAGTGCTAGTTCAATCGCCGCTTGCCCATTTGTGGCTTCGGCTACAACTTCATAACCGGCGCCTTGCAGCATTTCGACCAGGTCCATCCGGATCAGCGCTTCATCTTCGGCCACTAGGATTCGAACACTCATCTCCAATTCATCCTTTCCGGAGGTAAATCTAGCTAGCGTGCCTCGAGTCGGATTCGAACCGACACTATGCAGTGTTTGAGACTGCCCTCTCTACCGTTGGAGTACCGAGGCCTGAAAGTGAAATCTTATCCGCAAATTTAACTTTAACGGTACGCGGCGACTACGCCAGCAACGGCATCACCAACCCGGTGAACCCGCATAGCGTTAGTGGAGCCAGGAATTCCGGGAGGTGAACCGGCCACAATAATCACAAACTCGCCCACTTTCGCGCGCCCGGAATCAATGAGAAGGGTGTCAGCTTGTTTAACCATTTCATCTGTGTGTTTAACCATTGGCGTAATGCCTGCCTCGACTCCCCACGTCAGAGCCAAGCGATTGTAAGTTCCTACCTCTGGTGTAAATGCAATAATTGGAATTAGTGAACGAAGTCTGGCCATTCGCCTGGCAGAATCTCCTGATTGGGTAAATGCAACCAAGTATTTAGCTTCCACAATGGCCCCAACTTCAGCCGCTGCACGAGTAATCGCCCCACCTTTTGTTCTTGGAGTTGTGCGAAGCGGACGTATCATTTCAAATCCACCTGCTTCGGTACGCGCAATTATTCGAGCCATGGTCGCAACTGATTCAATGGCAAATGCACCAACTGAAGTTTCGCCAGATAACATCAGCGCATCAGCTCCATCTAACACCGCATTCGCACAATCTGTTACTTCTGCTCGTGTTGGTGTTGAGTTATTGATCATCGAATCCAACATCTGAGTAGCAACAATTACTGGCTTGGCCGCTTCGCGGGCTAGCTCAATACATCGCTTTTGCACAAGTGGCACCTCTTCAATTGGAAGCTCTACTCCAAGATCGCCACGGGCGACCATAATGCCATCAAATGCGTTAACAATCTCTTGCAGATTTTCCACAGCCTGTGGCTTTTCAATCTTGGCAATAACTGGAATACGAATTCCTACCTCATCCATAATTTTGTGCACATCATCGATATCAGTGGCATTCCTGACAAAGGATAATGCGATGAAATCAGCACCAGCACGAAGTCCCCAACGCAAATCTTCAATATCTTTTTCCGAAAGCGCCGGAACCGAAACTGCAACGCCTGGGAGATTTATCCCTTTATTGTTGCTGACCGCCCCTGGATGTATAACTTTGGTAATTACATCGTTGCCCTTAACTTCGACTACTTCAACCGTTACCTTTCCGTCATCAATTAGAATCCGGTCCCCAGGTTTGCAATCACCGGGTAAACCTTTGTAGGTGGTTCCAACTCGATCCTTACTTCCTTCAACTTCATCGGTAGTAATAATGAAAATATCGCCACGCGCTAATTCGTGTGGCCCGCTGGCAAATCTGGCCAGGCGAATCTTTGGTCCTTGCAGATCAACGAGAATCGCTATCGGTACTCCGGCAGCCTTAGCGGCTGCACGTACCCAATCTAAGCGAACCTGGTGCTCTTCATAGGAACCATGTGACAGGTTCAAGCGCGCCATATTCATACCCGCTTCGATCAGCTCCTTTACTTTTTCCGGAGAGTCAACGGCCGGACCCATTGTGCAAACAATCTTGGCTCTACGCATACGCCTACCTTAAACCATTAGTGGTCGGTCGGTTGGCTTTATCGGTGCCGGAAGTTGAGTGCGCCCAGTCAAATATGTATCTACTGCAGCTGCGGTACTTCGTCCTTCGGCAATTGCCCACACGATTAATGATTGACCACGTCCGGCATCACCTGCTACAAAAATACCTACTTCACTTGATTGGTAATTTGCATCGCGCTTTATATTGCCGCGATCATCGAGTTGTACTTCCAGTTGTGAGATTAATGATGACTTCTCTGGACCGGTAAATCCCATCGCCATAAATACAAAATCTGCTTTCAATTCTCTTTCACTACCAGGGACAGATTCAAACTTGCCATTGACGAATCTAGTTTCAACGATTTTGATTGCCCGAAGATTTCCAGCCTCATCCCCCAAAAACTCTTCCGTGCTTACAGCAAAGATTCGATTGTCCTGTTCTTCATGTGCGCTAGAAACTCGATAAATCATTGGATAGGTTGGCCAAGGCTGACCTGATGGACGCTCGTCATCCGGTCTTGGCATAATCTCTAACTGAGTAACACTTGCTGCGCCTTGCCGAATTGAGGTACCAAGGCAATCGGCGCCGGTATCTCCGCCACCAAGAATGAGTACATGTTTGTCAGCGACATTAATAAATGGATTCTCAACTTCGCCCAGAGCTTGCTTGTTACCCCAAGGTAAAAACTCCATGGCTTGATAAACACCTTTTAATTCTCGCCCCTTTATCGCAAGATCACGCCACGCAGTAGCTCCAACGGCAAGAACTATCGCGTCATACTTTTTCCGAAGATCTGATCCAGTTAACTCAGTACCTACATCTACTCCTGGGCGAAAACGTGTGCCTTCTTTTTCCATCTGTTCTAATCGACGATCAAGAATATGCTTTTCCATCTTGAACTCAGGAATTCCATAACGCAAAAGTCCACCGATTTTGTCGGCCCGCTCGTACACGGCAACCGTGTGACCCGCGCGAGTTAATTGCTGAGCTGCTGCCAGTCCGGCCGGACCAGAACCAATTACCGCAACCGTCTTTCCGGTTAAACGATCCGGAGCCAGTGGTTTGACATTTCCAGTTGCAAAAGCCTCTTCAATCGTACGCAACTCAATCTGTTTGATTGTTACGGCATCCCGATTGATCGCTACTACACAAGCGGTTTCACAAGGAGCAGGACATAAACGACCGGTGAACTCAGGAAAGTTATTGGTCGCATGTAAACGGTCAATCGCTTCGGCTCTATCGCCCCGCCAGATTAACTCATTCCATTCCGGAATTAAGTTTCCTAATGGGCACCCGTCGTGACAGAAAGGAATTCCGCAATCCATGCAGCGACTGGCCTGCTTTTGTAAATGTTCAAAGCTCTGTGGTTCATAAACCTCACGCCAATCTTTGATCCGTACATCAACTGGACGACGCATTGGAGTTTCGCGTGGCGTTGTCATAAATCCCTTTGGATCAGCCATTTGCTGCTACCTCCATCACTAGTTCATCAACCGGCAAACCTTCACGTGCGGCTTGCTCCATTGCGGCAAGTACCCGCGCGTAATCACGAGGCATGATTAACGAGATTCGAGAAACACTCTTGTCCCAATCCTTTAAAAGTTGTGATGCGATCTCGGATCCGGTTTCGACAAAGAAGGCGGAGATGTTGCGCTGCAAAATTTCTTTTTGCTCCTGCGGAACTGCCAGTACATCAACCATCTCTGGATTGACTAGTGCGGTAGCTAGATCCAGTACAAATGTGCGACCGCCAGACATACCAGCGGCGATATTTCTCCCGGTGCCGCCTAGCACAATGACCGTTCCCCCGGTCATGTATTCACAACCGTGATCACCAATTCCTTCAACTATGGCAAGGGCGCCAGAGTTACGAACGCAAAAGCGCTCACCCACTACCCCGCGAATAAAGATTTCACCAGCTGTCGCACCATAACCAATCACATTTCCGGCAATGACATTGCTTCGGGAATCAAAGGTCGCCTTTTCATCAGGACGAACAACCACACGTCCGCCGGAAATTCCTTTACCAACATAATCATTTGCGTCGCCATAGAGACGAATTGAAACTCCCTTTGGAATAAATGCACCAAGTGATTGACCGGCAGATCCATGCAAAGTTATATCGATACTTCCAGTTGGCAACCCTTCTGCCCCGTATCTGCGAGTAACTTCGGCGCCAAGCATTGTCCCAACTGTGCGATTTACATTTCTTACAGGTAGATCAATCTTTACCGCCTCGCCCTTAGTTAGGGCTGGCTGCGCAAGTTCGATTAATGTGTTATCCAATGCCGCAGCTAAGCCGTGATCTTGTTGGGTGGTGTTGTGTAATGGGCTAGTTACATCCGGTCGAACAAGCAGCGGCGCTAGATTTAAGCCGGAAGCTTTCCAATGTGCTACCGCCTTGCGAGTATCTAAGTACTCAACATGTCCGATTGCTTCTTGCATAGTACGAAAACCTAACTGCGCCAATATTTCGCGAACTTCTTCGGCAATATATTCAAAGAAAGTTTCCACAAACTCTGGCTTTCCGCTGAAGTTCTTTCGAAGTTCTGGATTTTGGGTAGCAACTCCAACCGGACAAGTGTCTAAATGGCAAACTCGCATCATGATGCAACCAGAGACAACTAATGGTGCAGTTGCAAAACCATACTCTTCCGCACCTAGTAGTGCGGCAATGATTACATCGCGCCCAGTCTTTAACTGTCCATCTGCTTGCACAACAATTCGATCACGTAGACCATTTAGTAACAATGTCTGTTGAGTTTCGGCAAGCCCAAGTTCCCATGGGGCACCGGCATGCTTCAAAGAAGTCAAAGGTGATGCGCCGGTCCCACCGTCATGGCCGGAAATGAGAACAACATCTGCATGTGCCTTAGACACCCCAGCCGCAACGGTTCCAACACCAACTTCGGCAACCAGCTTGACATGGATGCGGGCATTTTTGTTGGCATTCTTAAGATCATGAATGAGTTGTGCCAAATCTTCAATTGAGTAAATATCATGATGAGGTGGTGGTGAGATCAAACCAACGCCTGGTGTTGAGTAACGCGCTTTTGCAATCCATGGATAAACCTTGTTGCCCGGAAGTTGACCGCCCTCACCTGGCTTTGCACCCTGTGCAATTTTGATTTGAATATCATCGCTGTTAACCAAGTAATCACTTGTCACACCGAAACGACCGGATGCAACCTGCTTAATTGCCGATCTCTTTGAGTCACCATTTGCCATCGGACGATAGCGCTCTGGTTCTTCGCCGCCTTCACCCGTATTTGATTTTCCACCAATTCGGTTCATCGCAATAGCCAGCGTTTCATGCGCTTCTGCCGAAATAGATCCATA
>JAYVQU010000047.1:0-49972 GCA_043776875.1 Actinomycetes bacterium | reverse complement strand
GCCCACGGTCGGAGTGGGTTCGGTAAATTTGGCAACAAATAGTGGCCTGCTAGTGAAAAGCGGTTCAGCATTCGGGGGTTGGAATACAGCCGTTGATGACTCTGGATCTGCACATCCAGTTGGTAGCCCATATACGCTGAACGCAAATATCACCCTGTACGCAGTTTGGATTAGTGGGGGTGGCATTGTTAATTTCACAATTACCTATCTTGGCAACGGCTATACCAGTGGTTCCGCGCCGCTACCTACCATCGGATTTGGTTCGGTCACGCTGGAAACAAACAACGGGGCGCTAGCCAAGAGCGGTTCAGCATTCGGGGGTTGGAATACGGTCGCTGACGGATCGGGAACTCCCTTTTCAATTGGGTCCAACTACACTCTGCTTGCCGATATTACGTTGTACGCAGTTTGGTCTGGCGTAAACACCAAATTCACAATTACCTACCTAGGAAATACCAACACCGGAGGAGTTGTGCCAGCGCCAACAGTTGGAGCAGGATCGGTGAATTTGGCAACAAACATCGCTCCACTAGTGAAAAATGGCTCGATCTTCGGGGGTTGGAATACATCAGCTAATGGCAGCGGAATTCCTTACTCCGTGAGTAGTAGTTACACACTACTTGCGGATGTAAACCTTTATGCAGTGTGGAACCCAGACAACCTTGTCTTCACAATTACCTACCTCGGAAACACCAACACCGGTGGCACCGTGCCGGCGCCCACGGTCGGAGTGGGTTCGGTAAATTTGGCAGCAAACAGCAGTCCGCTGGTGAAGACCGCTTTTACTTTCGGGGGATGGAATACAAGGGCCGATGGCACGGGAACAAGTTACCCCGCCAGAAATAACTACAATCTGGTTGCAAATCTCACTCTATACGCGGTGTGGGCGCCGAACGCGATCTACACGATCACCTATTTGGGCAATGCAAATACCAGCGGCGCGGTGCCAACACCAACAATCGGATCGGGTTTAGTCACCCTGGCCACAAATGGTGGAGCCTTAGTTAAGAGTGGCGCTAACTTTGCCGGCTGGAATACCAACGCGGATAGAGCAGGTGCTTCGTACTTAGTAGGAAGTAATTACACACTCACGGCAAATGCAACTTTGTATGCTGCTTACATTCCGCTACCTGTTCTTCAAATAATTCCGGACATCATTGCATCCGGAAAAATAATCAATGCGAGTCCGCAGAAGAAGATTGCACTGAATCAGATTGTTCCAGTCCATCAGCGGTTCGTAGCAGACCTGCCCAGCAATTCGGTAGGTTACGAGCTCTACCAAAATGGCAAACTCATTAATAGTGGAACGTCGACGAGCGTTGACCTAGTTCAAATTGTCGGGCCCAAGGATCGGGTAACTGTTGTTGCAATTAGTAAAGATGGATTGAAATCTGAACCTACACCCGTTTCGCTCGCGAAGGAGTTCATTTCACTAGCAAACATCAACTTCAACACCGACTCTTACAAATTTATCGGCCCGGCAACAAAAATCCTCGATCTAGTAGCCGCGGTCATTATTCAACACGGATACACTGTGCTTGAGATTTGGGGATACGTGGACACCCAAGGAAGCAAAGCCTCCTGGATAAGCCTTTCAAATAACCGCGCCAAAGCGGTCAAGGATTACATGACTGAGAAACTAAAGGGAAGCGGAGTTCTAATAAAGAACGCGGGCCGGGCGCAAAATCAGGCGGTCGGCAACAACAACACGGCCGAGGGTCGAGCACTTAACCGGAGAGTAGAAATCAGAGTTTCATAATCAGCTCTACTCGCCTTTTATCGCACTCCCTTGTGGATCAAGTAAGGGTTCTGCGTGTACAACACCTTGGTACCATTCTCCGAAGAATTCAATATCTAATGAGGTTCCAACAATAGTTGCGGATAACGGTAGGTAGGCATAGCCAATTGCCTTATTTAAGGTGTAACCCTGACCACCCGTTTTAACACGTCCGATGATTTCGCCGTTAAATCTAATAGGTTCATTTCCAAGGGGCACTTGACGTATATCATCAAAAAGAATTGCTACCAGTTTTCGCGTAGCTTGTTTTTTGTCCAATGCACTCTTACCTATAAAATTCGGCTTCTTCTTCGACACCGCAAAACCAAGACCAGCCTCAATCGGGTCAGTTTCGGTATTTATTTCACCGGCCCAAGCGCGATATCCCTTTTCCAGTCGAAGCGATTCAATTGCTCGATAACCACATTCCATCAGCCCTAATGGTCGACCGGCTTCATACAGTGCGTTCCAAACTGTAACTCCATTAGCAACAGGGACATACATTTCCCAACCAAGTTCGCCAACATATGTAATTCGAGTCGCCCTAATTTCAGCGCCAGCGAGGGTAATTTGCCGAGAATGCATAAATGGAAAGTTTTCATTACTCAAATCATAGGTGGTGACTTTCGCTAGAATTTCACGCGCTCTTGGACCCCAGATACCGAAAACCGCAAAATCATCGGTAGCGTCCTCTAAAACAACATCAGCAAAGTTAAGTTCGCGGCGCTTCTTTTTCAGCCATTGCAAATCATGAGTTCGAAATGCGGTACCAGTGATGATCATAAACTCTTCCTCACCAGTTTGAGTAACTGTGAAATCAGACTCAATCCCCGCTACCTGGTTGAGCGCTTGTGTGTAAACAGTACGATTTATGCCACGAACCACATTATTTGCGCAGACAAAGTTTAAAAATTCCCCAGCTTGTGAACCCCGAACAAAAAATTTTGCAAAACTTGATTCATCAAAAAGCCCGGCTGTTGTCCGAGTTGCGTGGTGTTCGACCTGCACCGCATCAGACCAATTCTTGCCAGCCCAACCATAAGGACGAAGGTCTTCATTGCCTTTGTGGGTTTGATAATAGTTAACTCGTTCCCAACTGGCTTTTTCACCGAATACTGCGCCTTTGGATTTATGCCACTCATAAATCAATGAAGTTTTAAGTGGGCGGCCGGTATTGCGTTCTTCGAGTGGATAATGAATGTCGTAATACTGCTCATAGTTTTCCTGGATTCGATCCAGTGTAAATCCAGGTGATTTATAGGATGCACCGAATCGTGCGATATCCATATGCCATAAATCCATTTGCGGCTCCCCCGCAACAATCCATTCCGCCATAACTTTGCCAATACCGCCAGCGCCTGCGATGCCATGTGCACAAAATCCCGCGGCAACATAGAAACCACCAACCGATGTTTCTCCTAAACAAAATTCATTGTCCGGGGTAAACCCTTCGGGACCATTTATAAAGTTCTTAATTCCAATTTTTTCAAGAGCTGGGATTCGCTTCTGAGAATTGATGGCTATTTCTTCAAAGCGATCAAAATCTTCAGCCAGTAATTTGCCATTGAAATCTGCCGGAATCGCATCGATTTCGGTGCGAGATGCCGACCATGGCTTTGAGTTTCGTTCATATCCCCCAAGGAGTAAACCCTTTACTTCTTGCCGGAAGTAAATCAATAGATCTGGATCACGAAGTGATGGTAGGCGCTCTGCTGATTCAAGGAAGTTTTCGGTGATTGCATATTGATGGCTCATAGGAATAATCGGGATTCGAACATCCACCATACGGCCAATTTCTGGCGCAAACATTCCGCCACAGTTGACAACGGTTTCGCATTCGATAAAACCCTTATCGGTTTCCACACCAACAACGCGTCCACAATGCGTCTTGATCGCCAACACCCGCGTATGCGTAAATATTTGAACTCCAAATTTACGTGCACCACCAGCCAGCGCATAAGAAAGTTGGGAAGGATCAACTTGGCCATCGGATGCCATAAAGCAACCACCTACAACGCCATCCAAATCAACGAGAGGAAATAGTTCCTTTATTTGAGTAGGAGAAATCTCTTGTAAATCTAAATTAAATGTTTTTGCCCAACCAATTTGTCGTCTAATTTCTTGCATTCGCTCTTGTGATGACGCAATTTTAATACTTCCGTTTTCAATCCATGAAGGGGGATTCTCAGTCTGTTGCAATTTTCGATATAGCTCGACCGAATACATATTCATCTTGGTAAGTGTTGGATCAGCGCGAAGTTGGCCAACAAGTCCGGCTGAGTGGAAAGTTGAACCGCTTGTTAAATCGCTGCGGTCAAGAAGTACTACTTCTTTCTCTCCCAGTTCGCCCAAGTGGTAAGCAACAGATGTTCCGCCAACGCCTCCGCCGATAACAATGATACGAGATTTTGCAGGAAGCCTGTTCTCGGACATTGACTTAGCGTATCCTTGCCAAATGAGTTTGTCATCGACCGAATTGGAAAAAACTTTCGGTTTATTATTTGACCAGATCTCGTTGCTTGCAGATCGATCAGAACTGCGTGAATTATCGGGTGGAATAACAAATCGCAATATCGCGGTAACAACCGCTGGCGACAAATATGTTGCCCGCATTTCAAGTAACAAATCTTCTCTACTTAGTATTGATAGAAAAGCGGAGTTCGAGAATTCTAAAATTGCTGCCTCAAATGGCATTGGTGCACCCGTGCATGAGTACCATCCTGAGCATGGGCTATTAATCATCGGCTTCCTTGAGGGACGCACTTTTTCGGCTCAAGATGTTGCTACAAATTTGCCTAGGATTGCCGAAAGCTGCCGCCAACTACATGCCAGTAAACCCTTTGTCCGAGATTTCGATATGTTCACAGTCCAGAAATCATACTTATCTATCGTGCAGGAGCGTGGATTCAAAATTCCACTCGACTATTTAGATTATGAAAAGTATGTCCAGCAGCTCCATATAGCTATTAGCTCGACGCCGGTACCTCTGGTCCCTTGCAACAACGATTTATTGCCGGCAAATTTTATTGATGATGGTAAAAAGATTTGGCTTATTGATTATGAGTATTCCGGAAATAATGATCCCTGCTTTGAACTTGGCAATATTTGGTCAGAAGCAAAATTATCATATCCAGAGCTGGCAGAACTGGTTAACGCATATTACGGTTCACATCGCCCCGAAAAAATTGCCCGCGCTTGGTTATTCTCGGTTTTAGCATTGTATGGCTGGACGTTGTGGTCATCTATTCAAGATGCAACTAGCGAAATTGATTTTGATTTCTGGAGTTGGGGAATGGAGAAATATGAAGAGGCACAACGCCTATTTGCCTCCGACCAGTTCCAGCGCGAGATTGCCGCTCTTTAATTAAGTTGCGGGGTTAAACTTTAGAACCCCTGATATCTACCGGGCCGATGGTTGGTAGCCAGACTTAGATTCAAAACAATCACTCCAATAACAGAGATCCCAACTTGGCTAGCTGCCACACTCGTCAACGAAAGTAACATCACGGCCGCATCCATACTGAGTTGGGCGTAACCCGCCCTAATTCCCAACCTCTCTTGCGCCAACAAGGCAATGATATTTACGCCCCCGAGACTAGAAGAGTGTCGAAAGAGCGCCAGTAGGCCAATCGCGCAGAGAATATTTCCGCCGATCGAGGCATAGTACGGATTGAGGTGTAACTCTCCAATAAAGTGCCTATTAAGGGTCTCGAACCAACCTACGACTGCGATTGAAGCCAGCGTTTTTAAAGAAAACTTCCATCCCTTTTTCCAGATTGCTATTGCAATAAAGGGAATGCTGATTACAAAGTAGAGCAGCCCAAAATTGTACGATGTTGCATAAGTTAAGAGAAGCGCAAGCCCCGCAGTTCCGCCAGTAACAACTCCACCAGCTTTCATGAAATATATCCCGAGTGCGGCCAAGTAACAACCAGTAAGAATTCCAAAGAAGTTCTCGGTCGGGGTGTGTTTTACTGCTTCCAGATCAATGCTCACGCAAGGAGCATAAGGCCAAGCTTTATCGTGAAGCAATAAATGCGTTCACGCAATTATCAATATCGGCATCGGTGTGCGCAGCGGAAATCTGAACTCTAATTCTTGGTTTGCCAAGCGGAACCACCGGATAGGAAAAGGAAATTACGTATATCCCAAGGTCCAACAATTTTTCAGCCACTCTTGCTGCTTCGTGTTCATCCGTGAACATGACGGGAATGATTGCATGCTCCCCTGGTAAAAGTGTGAAACCAGCGCTTGTCATTGCCTCCCGAAAACGAAGCGCATTCTTATGAATTGCCTTTCGTTGCTCGCTGCCAGCGGCCACTAAATCTAAGGCGGCTAATGAACCAGCAACAACGGCAGGCGGTATTGAATTCGAAAACAGGTACGGTCTAGCTCGTTGTCGCAATAGTTCAACAATCTCCTTATGTGAACTGATGTACCCACCAGCTGCTCCTCCGAGCGCCTTGCCAAGTGTCCCAGAAAGTATGTCAACCCGATCCGATACGCCAAACCGCTCAGGTGTTCCTGCCCCGGTCGGACCGATAAATCCGACCGCATGTGAATCATCCACCATCACCAGGGCATCGTATTTTTCGGCCAACGCACATATTTCAACCAGGGGTGCGAATAAGCCATCCATAGAAAATACGCCATCGGTAACAATAAGACGTCTGCGTGCGCTTTGCGCCGAAATTAGTTGTTGTTCAAGATCTTCCATATTGCGGTTCTTATATCTAAATCTTGCCGCCTTACAGAGGCGAATACCATCAATAATTGAGGCGTGATTTAGTTCGTCCGAAATAACCGCATCCTCCTCACCAAGAAGAACTTCAAAAATTCCGCCGTTGGCATCAAAGCATGACGGAAACAGAATAGTTGCCTCGGTACCGAGAAATTTCGAGAGCCTATTTTCCAATTCAATGTGGCCCGTCTGCGTGCCGCAGATGAAGCGCACACTCGCCATCCCAAATCCCACTTCATCAAGGGCAGTTTTCGCCGCATCAATAATGTGAGGATGGTTAGCAAACGCCATATAATTATTAGAGCAGAAATTTAATAATTCGAGTTGGTCGATACGAACTATTCGCTGTTGCGCTGTTTCCAACTCCCGCTCTTTCTTAAATAAGCCAGCTGCTCGAATTTGGGCAAGGGTTGCTATTAATTGATCCTTAATATTTAGGTACATTGCTTTGCCTCTCACATCCAATCAAGAATTATTTTGCCACCTGCGCCCGAACGAGCAAGTGCAAAAGCATTGCTCCAGTCATCAGCTTTGAAGCGATCAGTAATAACCTCCGATAGGTCAAGACCGGTCTGAATCATGGCATTCATGGCATACCAAGTCTCAAACATTTCCCGACCATAAACGCCTTTAATTGTAATCATGTGACTTACTACCTTGGCCCAGTCAATCGATATCGGAGTACTTGGTAATCCAAGCATTGCTATTCGGCCTCCGTGTCCCAAGTTATTTAGAATATCTGGCAAGGCATCCTTGGAGCCACTCATCTCAAAGGCCACATCAAAGCCTTCCCTCATTCCTAAATCTTTTTGCGCGCTCCTTATGCTTGTTGTAGCAACGTTGACTGCCACATCAACTCCCATTTTTCGAGCCAAGGCCAATCGGGATTCATTTACATCTGTGATGACTATGAACCGAGCCCCGACGTGGCGAGCCACTTTTGCCGCCATTAATCCGATGGGCCCAGCTCCGGTAATCAATACATCCTCCCCTACCAATGGAAATGACAGCGCTGTGTGAACCGCATTTCCAAGTGGATCAAATATTGCTGCCAGATCGGGATCAGTGTTTTTTGGGTGCTGCCAAACATTGCTCTCTGGGATCACAACATATTCGGCAAAAGCCCCATCACGATTGACGCCAATACTTGAAGTACTCATACAAAGATGACGTCTTCCTGCTCGGCAATTACGGCAAAGACCACACACGATATGGCCCTCCCCAGAAACCAAAGCCCCAATTGGAACGGAGGTGACTGCACTACCAAGTGCAACAACTTCGCCAGAAAACTCGTGCCCCGGAATGAGAGGAGCATTTATATTACTTACTGCCCAAGCATCCCAAGATTCAATATGCAAATCAGTTCCACAAATTCCAGTGCGCATCACCCGGATCTTGACATCGCTTACTCCTGGAATTGGTTCTGGGCGTTCCACAAGTTTAAGCCCAGGAGCACTGTCACTTTTGTAAAGAGCTTTCATCTTACAATCACGCTGGAGAATCGAAATCGGATATTCATTAACTCAAAATAGACTCATATTGACAATTAGGGAATGAAAAACCCAATAAATATGGAATCAGAGTAGAAATATTGGTCACTGGCTCGATCCAAGCATCCTCCACTAAACTAGAGTGAGTTGCCCTTAAACACTTCCCGGGAATTGATAGGAGTTGCAAGTGCCTTTTTTTGATCTCTCGCTGACTGAGTTGCACTCCTTTAAACCTAATGTAACTGAGCCAAGTGATTTTGATGATTTTTGGAAGACGACCCTTGCCATGTCACGTGGCAAGGCAGTCCCCGCAATCTTCACAAAAGTCTCACTCGGAGTTAAGGAGTACGAAACATTTGATGTGACTTTCTCAGGTTTTAATGGCGATCCAATTAAAGCTTGGTATGTAACTCGCAAAGGATCAAACCCAGAAACAATAGTCGTGGAGTACATAGGCTATGGTGGAGGGCGCGGATTTCCACACGAGCGACTGGCTTGGGTTAGCGCTGGATTTTCATATTTTTTTATGGACACTCGCGGACAAGGAAGTAATTGGGGTTCAGGTGGTCAGACAGCTGATCCTTTTGGAAGCCAACCGCATAGCCCAGGTTCTATGACTATGGGAATCACAAACAAGAATGATTATTTCTATCGAAGAGTTTTTACAGATGCTGTCCTTGCCATCGATGCCGTTCGGGAATCAGAGCTAATTTCAGCAGAAAGTGTCGTTGTTACCGGTGTAAGCCAAGGTGGCGGTATCGCTATCGCGGTCGCTGGCTTAGTTGAAAATCTAAGTGCCGCGCTGCCAGATGTACCTTTTTTGCAGAATTTCGAAGGTGCCGTTGGAATGACTAGCGCAGATCCTTACCAAGAAATTGTTCGGTATTTGTCGGTACACCGCGACCAAATCGAGCAAGCATTTACAACCCTTTCCTATTTTGAAGGTGTAAATTTCGCCAAACGCGCAACCGCACCCGCCTTATTTTCTACAGCTTTAATGGATGAAATTTGCCCTCCTTCAACCGTCTTTGCTTCCAGGAATCATTACCAGGGCAAGGCCGATATAGAGGTCTATCGGTTTAATGGCCACGAAGGCGGACAGGGACATCACTTTTTGAAACAAATAACTTGGCTGAAGCAGATTTTGGACAAGCGCAGTATTTCTAACTAATCAAAGGCCGAATCTGCTCCACTTGGGATATCCGACCCTTAAATGTCCAACTAATCGGGTAAATTATGAACCAATTAGGAGCATTGCTCATTAATATTCCGGTATGGATATAAAAACCGCCGCTGCAGCGTACGCACAATCTACAAACACATATCTGAAAGTAGCAGAGGCCACTAAGACGCAGGAGTTGGATCTTAGTGACAACCAGGGATGGTCACCGCGCCAGATAATTCACCATGTTGCCGATAGCGAAGCGCAGTCATATGCACGCATCCGCCGGCTAATTGCCGAACCTGGAACATTGATCCAAGGCTACGACGAAGGTATCTGGGGTCAGTGCGAAACGTTGGGTTACAAGGAACTTCCGGTTGCTGAATCACTTGCCGTATTCCGTGCGGTTCGAGCAGCATCATTGACTATTCTGAGCCGTCTCTCCCCTGAGCAATTTCAGAATAAGGGGACACATTCCGAAACCGGAGCTTACGGAATAATTGATTGGATCGAGACTTACACAAAGCACCCAATAGATCACGCAAAGCAAATACTCGATGCATTAAGAGGATGAATTTTGAACTTTTCTAAAAATCATTCTAGTAGCCTTGTTCAGGTGAAGAAGCTATACACCGGAGCTCAATGTTTTGCTGGATCAGCAAAAACTTTTAAAGGAGTTCTAGTCGAGAATGGGTACATCATCGCCGTTGGTGCCGATGCCGCTGATAACTTCGATGAAAGAGAAATCTTTGATTCAGAGCACTTTATTATTCCGGCATTTGGCGATGGACACGCGCATCCTCTCTTTGCAGGTCGCGAATCACAGGGACCGCAAGTAACTGGAATCTTCTCCTTGGAATCTGTTATCGCTCAAATCAGGAAGTTTGCCGCCGAAAATCCGGAGATTGAGTGGATCGTTGGCGGAGCCTATGAAGCGTCAATGATTGAAGGCGGACTCTTCACAGCGAGGGCTCTTGATGAAGCTGTTAATGATCGGCCCGTTGTTTTGCATGCCTCTGATCACCACACCATTTGGGTAAATAGCAAAGCCCTAGAAATTGCCAAAATAACTCGACATACACCTGATCCGGCGGGTGGAACTATTGCCAGAAATGCAGATGGCAGGCCACAAGGCACGTTTCGCGAACCCGCGGCGATCGGGTTAATTACAAAGCACATACCGGCGCGAACACTTGCCCAAGATGTAGCGGCAATTGACTGGGCGACCCAGCGAATGTTGCGTTCGGGAATTTCCTATGCGACAGACTCTTGGGTGGAACCCAATATGGTTGATGCTTACATTGAGGCCGAAATAGTTGGAGCCGTCCATATTGATATAGATTTGGCCTTTTTGATCACTCCAGAACATTGGAGAGAACAAGTAAAAGTTTTGAAATCACAACAAGCTCGATTTACTGGCGACAAGGTAACCGCGCGATCGGTAAAATTCTTAGCAGATGGTGCACTTTCTGCTGGGACTGCTCATCTCTTAGAACCATATCTAGATGCTCCAAATTCTCATGGACTAAAAATTTGGAACGATCATGAATTATTGGAAGCGGTAAAAATATGTGATCAGCTTGGCTTCCAAATCCATATTCACGCAATTGGTGATGCAGCGGTGCGACAGGCACTGAACGTTTTCGAAGTTGCAGAAGTCACTAACCGTCCAGTTATGGTCCATGCGCAATTAATAGACTCTGCCGATCTTCCTAGGCTTAAAACTATGAATGTGATTTGCAACTTTCAACCGCTCTGGATGTATTTAGATCCGATGAATAAAGAGTCAATCCAACCGCGCATTGGGAAAGAGCGAAACAATCGGCAATACCAAGTTCGTGATGTCATTGATTCAGGTATACATGTCTCATTTGGAAGTGATTGGCCGGTAACGAGCGAGGTGCCATTACAAGGTCTTGCCGTTCCGGTGCATCGGCAAGAGTTCGCTGGTGCCACTCCATGGTCTATAGAACAGCAAATCACATTGCTAGAAGCCCTCACTGCCTACACCCAAGGCGTTGCTTATCAATTTGGCTTAGAAAATGAGCGTGGCTCACTGGAAGTCGGAAAATCCGCAGATTTTATCGTTTTAAGTGCGAATCCGTTTGAAGTGCCAGTCCACGAAATAAAAAACATTGAAATTGTGGCCATATATAAAGGTGGTAATAAAGTTTTTTAATTAAAGGATGTTTTTGTCAATTCTTGTATAAAAATTAAGCTGTTTTGAAAAATAGTTTCTTTATCATAATCAAGTGTTGCAACATGATAACTATTTACTAATTCTATTCGAGTTTTATTTGTAGATGAGATTCCAGCAAAGACTTTCTCGGTATTTGATACTGGCAAAGTATGGTCATCAACTGAATGAAACAGCTGGACCGGAACTGAAATTTTATCAAGATTTTTGCGAGTAATTCTTAACATTTGCAAAAGTTGGTGAATTCCCATTGAAGGGAGAGCGTCATAACCCCACTCTGTAATTCCAGGTTGCTTTATGTCATCACCAACACTTGGGCGAAATTTGCGCAAGCGAGAGTATATGAAGGCTGACTCCACTGAAACGCCTTTAATGTGAATCATTGGATTAACTAAAATTAATCCGGAAATGCGGGTTTGATTTGAAATTGCCACATTGAGAACAGTTCCGCCACCCATAGACAAACCAATTAAAAATATTTGATCACAAGTTTTAGCTAATTCATCCAATTCTGAGACAACTTTTGCCGGCCATTCTTGCCACTTTATGTGGTTAAGATCTTCAACTTTTGTGCCGTGCCCAGGAAGTAGCGGAACTCGGACTGTGTAGCCTTTAGAATGCAGGAACTCTGCCCAAGGCCGCATAGACGCGGGCGATCCGGTAAAGCCATGTACTAGCAGAACACCAATATTTGCATTCTTACCGGCACCTAAAGCCGACCAGTCTTGCATCCAACCAGCTGGTGCCCCTTCAATTGCCATGACTTAAGAGTACGCAGAGAGCAATGTCAGTTCAATGACATAACATCAACACCATGAAAAAGTTTGCCGGAGTTTGCTTGGCAGAAATCACATTTGCAGTTCTTGATCTGGAAACTTCCGGGGATTCCCCAAAATCGGGTGCAGGGATAACTGAAATCGGTGTTGTTAAAGTCAGAGGTGGAACACTTTTGGGAACTTTTCAAAGTTTTGTGAATCCGGGTCACTCATTACCCTCATTTATCACGGCATTAACTGGAATTACTGACGATATGTTAATTTCTGCGCCTTATGTTAATGAAGTTTTACCAACGCTATTTGAGTTTCTCGGCTCTCATGAGGAAACTGTTTTGGTCGCTCACAACTCCCCTTTCGATCTTAGTTTTCTAAAAGCCGCAGCACTTGCGCATGAATATGACTGGCCTGGATTTATCACAATTGATACCGCACGATTAGCACGAGCGGTACTTGAAAGAGATGAGGTAGCAAATTGCAAACTTGGAACTCTAGCTCGCTTCTTCGAGGCCCAAATTTCACCAAATCACCGCGCACTAGCTGATGCCCTTGCCACTGTGGATGTACTCCATGGAATTATTGAACGGCTAGCCGGCTATGACGTAACAACCCTTGATCAGCTGCGTAACTTTCCTTCCCGCAAAATACCAGCTAATGCGCCGCTAACTTCTGACTGAGCTTGGCCCATTTTTGAACTAGATCGGCTGAGGCGCCAGAATCGATCGCATCGATCGCCTTTTCAACCCCAATGTTTATTCGCTCATGAAGCGTTAATTCAAAACGTCCTTCATAGGCCGCGATTGCGGCCGCCGCATTTAAGAGGACTGCATCTCGCGGTGCACCTTTTTCGCCGGCAAAAATTGCTGAGGTAATTCGCGCATTCGCTGCGCCATCGCCACCCACCAAATCGGAAATTGGTGAACGTTCAATGTCAAAATCCAATGGATCCAAGATATCGCTTGAAATTTCACCTTGACCGATGGTCAAAACAGAAGTTGTAGTTGCTAAGGTAATTTCATCAAGGCCGTCATCGCCTCGAAAAACAAAGCCATCTACGCCTTTTTCAGCCAGCACCTGTGCCATAAGTAGATGCATTCGATCGTTAGCAACTCCAATTGCTGCGGCTTCAGGTTTAGCAGGATTAGCAAGTGGACCAAGGATATTGAAAACAGTGGGTACGCCAAGCTCTTTCCGAGCAGGACCGGCAAAGCGCATAGCCGGATGAAAGAGCGGCGCAAAGCAAAATCCGATTCCAAGTTCTTGAAAAGTTTTTGCTACACCTTTGCCATCAAGGTTGATATTAATACCTAGATTTTCCAGCAGGTCGGCCGAACCAGATTTTGAAGTTGCAGCACGATTGCCATGCTTGACAACCTTGGTTCCGGCAGCTGCAGCAATAATTGCCGCGGTTGTGGAGATATTAATTGTGTGTGCACCATCGCCCCCTGTTCCGACTGTGTCGACTGCTCTTTCCGAAATTATAATCGGTGCGCAATGTTGATACATCTGCGCAACTAATGCGCCAACCTCTTCTGAGGTTTCACCTTTTGCTTTTAAGGAAAGCAAGAATTTCTTGATAGTTTGGATATCCGCTTTTCCGATAAGGATCTCATTCATGCACCACTGCACATCTTGTGCTGCTAAATCCAAGCCCAAGTCCAGAACTGCAATATGGGCTTGCCACTGCATCTGACTCATTCAGAAAGTTAAGCAGAAATCGTGGTAGTGCCGCGCAGTAATTCAGCGGCGGTTTTTGCAAGAGTGAAGGGATCTATTGGATGAACTACCGCGGCCTCAGCCATCGACCAAGCCGCCAACCAGGAATCTTCTCGGCGTCCGGTAATGACCAAAACCGGCGGACAATTAAATACTTCATCTTTGAGTTGTCGAGCGATTCCCAAACCACCCTCAGGGGATGTTTCACCATCTAAAATAAACAAATCGGCCCGAAAGAGGCCGGCTACATTTTTTGTATCGATATAGGCCCGTAAAGCTGGTCCGGTTGCAAACTCGTGGATCTCATGTTCTGGCAGATCCTTAGCAGTTCGCTTACCTAGAGCGGTCATAATCGACGCGCGAACTGAAGAATCACTTGAGTACACAATTATCTGCTTTTTTATCTCTGACATGGCGAAAGTCTAGGGCAATGGGCCGCTTAGATCGGACAATATTTCCGTTAGAAATTGCCATCCTGAGGTGATCCGCTTAACGTTTTGGGCTGATAAATCAGTAGGCATTGCCCCAAATCAAGCAGACGCGGAGCCAGTTTTCAGGAATAATCAACCCCATGTCTAGCACCGTTGCACATCTTAAAATCACACGTCCCAACGCAGTAGCGGTTGGAACCATTGTGTGGCTATCTAGCGAACTGATGTTCTTTGCCGCATTGTTTGCAATGTATTTCACTATCCGCGCGGTTCAGGGTCCAAGCATTTGGATCGAGTCAACCACATTGCTCAATATTCCATTCGCGGCATTGAACACAACAATTCTGGTGTTGTCTTCGGTGACTTGTCAGTTTGGCGTTTTTGCCGCCGAACGTTTTCAAAATCATCGAACCGGATCACTGCTTCAAATTAATAAGTGGGGCATGCGTGAGTGGTTTACCTTAACTTTTATAATGGGTGCATTTTTCGTTTCGGGTCAAATTTACGAATATGCTTTATTAACTAGCGAAGGACTTACTCTTTCTTCTGCTGCTTACGGCTCAGTTTTTTATATTGCAACTGGTTTCCACGGTTTACACGTAACTGGCGGTCTAATCGCTTTTCTAATTGTGATGGTGCGAGTCGCCAAGGCGCGCAGATTTACTCATCAACAGGCAACAACTGCAATTGTTGTTTCCTATTACTGGCACTTCGTCGACGTCGTGTGGATCGCACTTTTCTCTGCGATTTATCTAATTAAGTAGTAAAGGAATAATGTGAAGCGTTTATCCCGCTACCGCCGCCACAAGGCTGCGGCTCCGCTGCTTTTAATCTTGGCACTTTTGGGAATTGGTGGAACATTTAGTTTTGCAAGTGCAACAACTGCAACGCAAACATCTGAAGTTGATAGATCAACACTGATAGCAGAGGGCCAGCAAATATTTCTAAAAGGTTGCGCCTCTTGTCACGGGATTAACGCAGTAGGTGGAGCGATTGCACCCGCATTAATTGGAGTTGGCGAGGCGTCAGTTGATTTCCAAGTTGGTACTGGACGTATGCCGATGGCCGATATGAGTACCCAGGCAATGCGCAAAACACCGGTTTATGACGATAAAGAAACCGCTGCGTTGGCTGCGTATGTAGCCTCATTGGCTCCTGGTCCACGAATTCCTAATGAATCACAGTTAAATTATGAACGAGACGGAAGCACCGCTGAAGGTGGCGAGTTATTTCGCAACAATTGTGCGATGTGCCATAACTTCGCAGGACAGGGCGGTGCACTTAGTCAAGGAAAGTACGCTCCAACTTTAATGGGGGTAGAGCCAAAACATATTTATGAAGCGATGGTTACCGGTCCGCAGTCAATGCCAGTCTTCAGCGATAAAATCATCACCCCCGCGGAAAAGCTTTCGATTATTAAATGGATAAAGTCAGCCGAAAGTGAACCGAACCTAGGTGGTGCCTCACTTGGCCGAGTGGGACCGGTAACCGAAGGCCTTTTAGCTTGGACCTTAGGACTGGGAATGTTAATCGGTGTTGCCGTGTGGTTAGCGATGAAGGCGAGATAAGTAGATGAGTAGTGAAATTGAAGCAATCAAAGATCCCGGTCTTCCCGCCCATGTTCATCGCAAAGCTGACCATGATCCCAAGGCTGCAAATCGCGCCGAGCGACAAGTGGCGACCATGTTTAGTATTTCAGCACTTGGAACACTTCTTTTAATCTTCTCTTACATTTTTGTTCCAGATGACTTGTTCATTTTTATCCCGATAATGGGAGATCAGAATGCACATCAATTGGGTCTGGGTTTAGGAATGGCTATCTCATTGTTCTTCATCGGCATGGGCGCTATTCATTGGGCAAAAACTTTAATGCCCGATCAGGAAGTGATTGCACATCGTCACGAATTCCGATCTCCCGCAGAGGATCGGAAAGAGTTTGTGCAAACAGTTAAATCCGGAGCAGCCGAAGCCGGCCTAGGTCGACGATCACTTATTAAAAAATCTTTAGCCGCCGCCGTAGGTTTGTCGGCGCTCTCTCCACTTTTATTGTTACGTGATCTAGGCCCTTTGCCAGGACCGGAACAAAGGACAACTACCTGGAAAGCCGGTACCTACCTCGTATTAGATCCTAATAATCGTCGTATTAAAGCCTCCGATTTGGAGGTTGGTTCAGTTGCCCAAGTACTTCCTGAAATTAAAGACCCGGCGCATCGCCCGCTAAGTGATATTGCAAAGGATGCACTATTACTGATCCGTTTACGTCCGGAAGAGTTCAATTTGGAGGCGGACCGGCTTGCGATGACCCATGAAGGAATCATCGCCTTTTCTAAGATCTGTTCCCACATGGGGTGTGCGGTGGCGCTCTATGAACAGTCCACAAAGCACCTGCTCTGCCCCTGCCACCAATCCACATTTGATGTGACCCGAGCCGCAAAGGTTATATTTGGGCCTGCGGCAAGGCCACTTCCGCAGTTAGATATCACCGTGGACTCTGAAGGTTATCTAATTGCGCGCAAACCTTTCTCCGAACCAGTCGGACCTAGTTTCTGGGGGCGTAACTCACAATGACAACTGAAGCTCGTTTAAGCCAAGTTGCAAACTATGTAGATGAGCGCACCGGGGCTGCGGCCTGGATGAAGAAAAACCTGCAAAAGGTATTCCCAGATCACTGGTCCTTCCTTTTAGGTGAAGTTGCGCTCTACTCATTTGTGATCTTGCTGCTTTCCGGAACCTTTTTAACTTTTTGGTTTGATCCTTCAATGCGGGAAGTTGTTTACGAAGGTTCGTACCAGCCACTAGAAGGAGTGAAAATGTCGGCGGCATACGCATCGACGCTGCACATCTCCTTTGAAGTTCGGGGTGGATTATTAATGCGACAGATTCACCACTGGGCCGCCCTTATTTTTATGGCAGCAATTGTTGCTCACCTGATGCGTGTCTTCTTCACGGGGGCTTTTCGCAAACCTCGCGAGGGTAACTGGATCATTGGTGTTGGTCTATTAACACTTGGAATTGTAGAAGGATTCTTAGGTTACTCACTACCCGATGATCTACTTTCTGGAACTGGAGTCCGTATCGCGGAAGCGATTATTCAAGCTTTACCGGTAGTGGGTTCCTACCTTTCCTACTTTGCATTTGGTGGAGTTTTCCCGGGCGAATTATTTATCCCTAGAATTTATACCGTGCACGTGCTGTTGCTTCCTGGCGCATTCTTGGCCTTAATAACCGCCCATTTGATGATGGTTTGGTACCAAAAGCACACCCAATTTCCAGGACCTGGGCGAACTGAAAAAAATGTTGTGGGATATCCGCTCTTCCCGGTTTACATGGCTAAAGCAGGTGGTTTCTTCTTTATTGTTTTTGGTGTCACT
Source organism: Actinomycetes bacterium (assembly GCA_043776875.1). Classification (GTDB taxonomy): domain Bacteria; phylum Actinomycetota; class Actinomycetes; order Nanopelagicales; family Nanopelagicaceae; genus Planktophila. The sequence continues at coordinate 32,314 of JAYVQU010000047.1, read as the reverse complement.
GCCTTCCTTTCAGCGGTTGCATCCATTAACCCAATTTGGCTTTACGGTCCATATACCCCTGGTCAGATTTCTGCCGGTTCGCAACCCGACTGGTACATGGGTTGGCTTGATGGTTTAGTTAGGATGGCTCCACCGATAGAAACACATGCATTTGGGTACACCATCTCGTGGAATATCTTGATCCCTGGCTTAATTGTTCCAGGTATCTTATTTACCGGAATGGCGCTGTATCCATTCATTGAAAGCTGGATTACCGGAGACAAGCGCGAACATCATTTGCTAGACCGCCCGCGAAACGCTCCAAACCGGACCGCCCTAGGCGCGATGTCTTTAACCTTTATGTTGGTGGCTTTGATTAACGGTGGAAATGACCTGATCGCAACCCACTTTGATCTTTCCATCAATCAAATCATGTGGGGTACTCGTTTTGGAATCTTTATTCTTCCGCCAATTGCCTTTGTCCTCACTAAACGTCTATGTCTATCGCTACAACGAGCTGATCGTGAATTAGTGTTGCACGGCCGTGAAACTGGTCGGCTTTTGCGTTTGCCGCATGGTGAATTTGTGGAAGTGCATGAACCAATCTCGCCCGAAAAAGCGTACTTGCTCACCTCACATGAACAATTGCCGGCCTTGGAACTTCCAGCCATTGATGCCCGCGGCGTCAAACGCGCTGGAGCATTAAAAAATAAATTGCGGGCTCGAATGAGTGATGCCAATGCGCAAGTTATACCTAAGGTTTCACCTGCCGAACTCAAAGAGATTGAGCACCACTAACTATTTAAGATTGAGTATTTAAGACTGGGAGGTAAGAACAAGCCAAACACCCAAGCCGGTAAGTGCAATACCTATAAAACCTTGCACATTCACTTTTTCGCCAAATAGAAAGAATGCCTCAATAGCAGTTGCCGGTGGCACCAGATAGAAAAGTGAGGAAACGGTTGCCGATGTACCGGTATTGAGCAGCCATAACAAAAGCAATATGGCTCCGACCGATAAGACTGCAATCAACCAAATAAATGCGAAAACAAAGTTCGCATTCCACTGAATTGAAATTTGGCCAGTAGCCAGTGCAATTACCCCGAGAACAATTCCACTAAAAAGGTATTGGTAGGCGGTTCCAACAACTAATGGGATATCGCCGCCAAATTTCTTCTGCATTAAGGTAGCGGTTGTACTACCGATCAGCGCGACAGCAATTGCGACAAGAGTAATCACGGGAATCCTTGATTCAATTGTTGGGGTGAGAACGAGTAGAACTCCAATTAAACCTAAGAATAAGCCGATAACTTGACGGCGCCCTAGCCGCTCCCCCAAGACCTTTACGGCTAGCAAGGAGACTAAAACTGGTTGGAGTGAGGTTACAACCGCGGCGACACCTGCAGGTAGACCCCTTGAGATCGAATAGAAAACTCCACCTAGATAGCAGGCATGCAAGAAGAAACCAATTAGAGCCGAACGGGTAATCGCACTTCTTCCGATTCGCACAGATGAGCGCATGAGCATTGTCACAATAAAGAGAATTAATGCCGCAATTAGAATGCGTAAAGAGAGAAAAATGAACGGATCAGCGTAAGGCAAACCATACTTTGCCCCAACAAATCCCGTACTCCACAAGGCTACGAAGAGAAATGGGGCAAAGTGGGCTAGTTTCAACTTTCGCAGAGCGCCTTCAATCGAACTAGGGATTTAGCCATCCATTTGGGGTTGTGTGCCATCGCGCCGGTTTTTTTCAACCACCATGTGGCATAAAACCGAACGTGGCTGGCATCAAATGATTCCGTTACTTGCGTACTTCCATTTTCTAAAGTTTCCAGATCGTAACTCCAGGTCCACTTCATTAAGTGGCACCAAATTATTTTCTTGTTTTCTTCAAATGCCACAACTGTATTTTTAATTCGATAAGGAACCTTTATCCGCATTACCATAGAAAATGTTGCACCCTTAAATAATCTCTCCGGACCAGAGATTGAGCTTTGGATCGTGCCCGAACCATCAAATAATTGATGTGCACCTGGATTTGCAAGTAAATCAAATATCTTTGCTGCAGGGGCGTTAATAACGATGCGTGCCGCCGCCGTGTTAGGGATATTTACCGGCAAAATCTCCGCTCGAATTTCGCTCACTAATGCGAGCCTGCGTTAGCCGGTTTTTCATATTCGGTAACCATTCCAATTACTGAAATCATCAGCGCACTCACTCCGATGAGTGTAAGCCACCAGCCAATAATTAACCCTAAGCCCATGGTGCAAGCACTTAGCGCAACCGGTAGCGGCCACCAAGAATGTGGACTGTAGAAGCCAAGTTCGCCAGCGCCATCTGAGATTTCCGCATTTAAATTGTCCTCTGGAAGAACCACGCCAATTCGCTTTTGGGTGAACCAGATATAGAAACCAACCATGCCAGCTAGGCACGCTGCGAGCAGCATGCCCGCAATGCCTACCGGTTCACCGCCAACTTGCCAATAAATAACTGTGACAATGAGATAGAAGACACTTAATCCACCAAAAAGTTTCCAGGAAACCTTCATGACTTATTTGTGCCCTTCAGTCTTAATATGCGGATGGTGCAGATCAAAAGCTGGCCGTTCACTTGAGATGCGTGGCATTGTTAGAAAGTTGTGCCGTGGTGGTGGACATGAGGTCGCCCATTCAAGTGATGAACCATAACCCCAAGGATCATCAACACCGACCATTGGCGCCTTGCGGGTGATCCAAATATTTATAGCAAAAGGAATCATCGAAAGCGCTAATAGGAATGAACCGATAGTTGAGATGGTATTCATAAATGTGAATCCATCAGTGGCTAGATAATCTGCATAACGGCGTGGGAAGCCCTTGATGCCTAACCAGTGTTGGATTAAAAAGGTTAAGTGGAAGCCAATGAAAAGGGTCCAAAAATGAATCTTACCAAGACGTTCATTGAGCATTCGTCCCGTCATTTTGGGCCACCAGAAATAAAAACCAGCAAACATCGCAAAAACCACTGTTCCAAAGAGAACGTAGTGGAAGTGGGCAACGACAAAGTAGCTAGCAGAGACTGCAAAATCTAAGGGAGGTGATGCCAATATGATCCCGGTAATTCCACCGAAGAGGAAGGTCACGAGGAAGCCCATAATCCACAACATAGGCGTTTCAAAGGTTACGTGACCGCGCCACATAGTGCCGATCCAATTGAAAAACTTAACACCGGTTGGAACACCAATTAAAAATGTCATAAAAGAGAAGAAGGGTAGAAGTACCTGACCGCTGGCGAACATGTGATGCGCCCAAACTGAAACTGAAAGTGCGGCAATTGCAATCGTAGCTGCGATTAAACCCTTGTAACCAAAGATTGGCTTCCGACTAAAGACTGGCAGAATTTCAGTAGCAATTCCAAAAAATGGTAGCGCAAGAATATAAACTTCAGGATGACCAAAGAACCAGAATAAATGTTGAAACAGCATAACGCCACCATTGGCCGGATCAAATAAGTGCGTTCCATAAATTCGATCTGCTTCCAAACCAAGAAGTGCGGCAGCTAAAGGTGGGAATGCCAGAAGAACAAGAATTGAGGTAAGCAATACATTCCAAGAAAAAATCGACATCCGAAACATCGTCATGCCAGGTGCGCGCATTGTGAAAATAGTGGTGATGAAGTTAACGCCACCAAGAATTGTTCCAACACCGCTGAGTGCTAAGCCAATCAGCCACAAATCTGCGCCAATGCCAGGGGAATAAGTTGCGTTAGACAATGGTGCATATACAGTCCAGCCAAATGAGGCCGCGCCTCCAGGTGATAAAAAGCCACCAAATGCCATAAGTGAGCCAAAGAAAAATAGCCAGTAGGACAACATATTAAGGCGCGGGAAGGCAACATCTGCCGCCCCAATTTGCAAAGGCATAATTACATTAGTAAAACCAACAAACAGTGGTGTTGCAAACATCAGTAACATAATCGTTCCGTGCATCGTGAATATCTGGTTGTACTGCTCATTACTTAAAAATTGCATCCCGGGGCGAGCTAATTCAGCACGCAGGGCGAGGGCAAGCACGCCTCCAATTAAAAACCAGGCAAAGGAGGTCATCAGGTACAGATACCCGATGGTCTTGTGATCAGTGGATGTAATCCACTTTACAAATGACTTTCCCTTGGGAGTTGTAATCGGCCCCGAAGCGGTGAGAGTTGAACGATCTGCATATGTTGTCATGCTTAGCTCCCCTTAAGTGTTTCCAGATAAGCGTCGAATTGGGCCGGTGTTACGACCTTTACCGTAAAAATCATTTGCGAGTGATTGCGCCCACATAATAAATTGCATCGACCTGGAAACTCGCCCAGCTTATTGGCAGTGAATTCAAGGTGGTTTTCAATCCCTGGAACATTTTGCATTTGAATCATGAATGCTGGAATCCAAAATCCATGAACAACATCATTTGAAGTTAGTGTGTACCTCACCCGTTCCCCGAGTGGAACCACAAGTGTTGGTGGTTGTGCCGGCGTTCCGGTAACAATCGCCTTTGGGCCAACTTCTGGATAACCAAATTGCCATGACCACTGAATACCCTTGACCGTAATTTCATGGGCATAAGTAGTTGTCTTTTCAGTGATCACTGATTGTTTATTTACAGTAAAATAAAACAGAACTGCCACGATAATGAATGGGATAATTGTGTAGGCGACTTCAATTGGAATGTTGTACTGAGTTTGCTTTGGAAACTCGGGTCCATCTTTCTTCCCACGGTGAAACACTGCTGGCCATAAAAGTAAAATTAAAGTAATTACTCCAACGACACCGCCAGCAATCCAGGCGCCTTGCCACAAAGACAGAGATTGATCGTTAACACTTGTCACTGACTCTTCAAAACCAAGACCAGAAACTTTTGCGCAACCCGTTAGAAATATGACTGGGACCACTGAGACCACTGGGACAACTAGGAGCAAAACTCGAAGGCGGCTAATTGCTGGGCGACTAGACATGTGGGTAAGGATAGTTTGTATTTACTGTGAGCGCGGCCTGAGTCTGAGTTCGGCAAGTCGTGGCCCTGCTCAGAGCTAACTTAAATGCAGGGAAATTTCATCAGCCCCAGCCTGCCCATAAGCCTGGGCAAAGCGGGTTACAAATTCAGTGTTAGTAAATCGATACTCTTGAGTTCCTAACGTTTCAATGACATAGGTGGCGATTAATGCCCCTAGTTGAGCACATCGTTGGTGCGATACGCCCCAGGCCAGACCAGCAATAAAACCAGAACGGAACGAGTCACCTACACCGGTGGGATCGATTTTAGAGTTTTCTTGTGGGCAACCAACATGCACGAACTCTCCGGCCGAACTCTCTACCTTGGCACCTTTTGCGCCAAGTGTGACCACGCGATACTTAACCCGCTCCAAAATTTGGCTATCGGACCAACCAGTCTTTTGCATGGCAAGGGCTAACTCATACTCATTCATAAATAAATAGGTGGCGCCATCAATCAGGGCTTTAATTTCCTCCCCCGACATTCGCGCCATTTGCTGGGAAGGATCGGCGGCAAAGGCAATACCAAGTTGTCGACAAACATCGGAGTGGCGTAGCATCGCTGCTGGATCATCGGGTGAAATAACCATCAGGTCTAGCCGGCCCACTCTATCCATGATTGGCGATAGTTCAATATTACGTGCCTCACTCATTGCGCCAGGAAAAAATGATGCAATTTGATTAAGGCTTTGATCAGTTGTTACCACAAAGTGTGCAGTGTGCAATGTTGATGAGATCAAGACTTGGGATGTATCAACACCATGGCGCGACAGCCAAGCTTCGTAATCGGCCCAATCTTTGCCCACGGCCGCAATTAGAATTGGATTAAGCCCAAGCACTCCCATCCCGAATGCAATATTTGCTGCACATCCGCCCCGGCGAACATCCATGCTGTCTACCAGAAATGATAGCGAGACTTTTTCCAAAGAACCTGCAACAAGAGAATCGGTGAACTTTCCAGAGAAACTCATTAAGTGATCAATGCCTACCGAACCTGCTACACCGATTTTCATGTAGCGATCTTATGGGTGATAGGTTTTTTAGTTAAATGAATCGCCACATGCACAAGAACCTTGCGCATTTGGGTTATCAATCGTAAAACCTTGTTTTTCGATGGTGTCTACAAAATCAATCGATGCTCCGGAAAGATATGGATCACTCATTTTGTCGGTAATGACTTTTACGGCGCCAAACTCGCGCACAATGTCGCCATCCAGATTGCGATCATCAAAGTACAACTGGTACTTAAGGCCTGAGCATCCGCCTGGCTGGACCGAAACACGAAGATTAAGGTCATCGCGGCCTTCTTGTGCCAAAAGCGCAGCAACCTTGGTTGCCGCTACATCTGTTAGCAGGATTCCAGTAGTGGTAGTTGCTTCAGTTGTCATCGTTGTTCTCCTTGCTCGACTTTGTAGACCAATCCTACCCCCTCACGGCATGCTTGCGAGTCGAGCGGGGCTAGACACCACCTCTATACTTACGCCTATGACATCACAGGAAGAATCACCAGTTACTGGTAAGGGACGCCCCACCCCAACCCGCAAACAGGCGCAGTCAAAGCGGAAGGTTTCATCGCTTGCGCCAATCGTCACAAAGGACCAAAAGCGCGCCTCTAAATCGCTAAGCAAACAAGACCGAATAGCCCATCGCGCTGCTTATCTTCGTGGCGAAGAATCCGCCTTGTCCGTGCGAGATCGTGGCCCGGCCCGACGATTTGTGCGCAACTACGTTGATTCGAGACGTTCAACTGGAGAGTATTTTTTGCCAATCATTTTTGTTGTCCTAGTGCTGACACTTCTCCCAGTAGCGGCCGTTCAGATTGGCGCGATCGCACTCATGTATGCAGTTTTGTTAATTGCAGTAGTTGATGGAGTTTTTCTTTCTCGAAAAATTCGCAAAGCAGTTGCCGAAAAGTTTCCCGGTACAAGCACAAAGGGCCTAGGTATGTACGCGTGGTTACGATCAACCCAAATGCGACGACTACGTGCCCCGCACCCGCAAGTAAAGATTGGTGACGCAATTAAATAAGCTCGAGCCAATCAAGCCCGCGGATTAGGACTTTCATTTTTCTTTGGATCTCGCTCCGGTAAATTACCTAGTGCCTTATCAATAGCTTTCATGGTGTCAGCATCTAATTTCACCCCAGCTGCCTTTACATTTTCCCTCACCTGCGAAGGCTTGGTCGCACCCATAATCGCAGATGAAACATTTGGATTCGCAAGGACCCAGGCAATCGCCAATTGACTCATGCTCAAGCCAGCTTCTTTGGCTACCGGCTTTAGTTTTTGCACCGCCTGCAAAACCTCATCTCGCATCCAGCCCTTGATCATGTTTGCGCCACTGCCCTTATCTGTGGCACGTGAACCAATTGGTGCTTTCTTTCCTGGCAAATACTTGCCCGTCAGAATTCCTTGCGCCATTGGCGACCAGACGATTTGACCGATTCCCTCTTTAACTGACAATGGAACAACCTCTGACTCAATCACACGCCATAGCGCGGAGTATTGCGGTTGGCTGGAGACAAATCGGTTATACCCACGAGCATCTTGAATATCTAGCGCAGATTGAATTTGGGCGGCGTTCCATTCGGAAAAGCCAATGTAATGAACTTTGCCAGATCTGATTAGATCGTCAAAGGCGCTGAGCGACTCTTCCAGTGGAGTCTCGCAATCAAAGCGATGCATTTGATAAAGATCGATGTGATCGGTTTGTAGCCGCTTTAGCGAAGCATTACATGATTCGATAATGTGTTTGCGGGAAAGTCCGCGATCATTTTTTCCAGTTCCAGTCGGCCAGTACACCTTCGTAAATAGCTCGTATGACTCTCGTTTTACACCTTTAAGCGCTTTGCCTAATACAGTTTCAGCTTTTGTACCTGCATAAACATCGGCAGTATCAAAGGTTGTGATTCCCGCTTTGAGAGCTGCCTTTACGCATTTAATCGCAGCATCTGATTCAATTTGACCTCCGTGGGTAATCCAGTTTCCATAAGCAATCTCGGAAACATACATGCCGGTGCTGCCAAGTCGTCTGTATTCCATTTCGATAGTGTAACCCATCGCGCGCAGCCCACCCACATGTAAAAGTTGGCGATGCGATTAAATAGGCAAGACTAAATCAAGCCCGGGGATTAGGACTTTCATTTTTCTTTGGATCCCGCTCGGGCAAATTGCCAAGAGCTTTATCGATAGCTTTCATGGTGCCAGCATCTAATTTCACTCCAGCTGCTTTTACATTTTCCTTCACCTGTGAAGGCTTGGTTGCACCCATGATTGCCGATGAAACATTGGGATTTTGCAGCACCCAAGCGATCGCCAATTGCCCCATGGTCAATCCGGCCGCCTTGGCTACCGGCTTTAACTTTTGCACCGATTCCAAAACTTCATCCCGCATCCAACCTTTAATCATGTCGCTGCCGCTGCTACCTTTACTTGCAGCACGTGAACCAATTGGTGCTCTCTTGCCTGGTAAATACTTTCCAGTCAAAACTCCTTGCGCCATTGGCGACCAGACGATCTGCCCGATTCCAGCTTTTACCGAAAGCGGAATCACCTCTGACTCAATCACCCGCCATAACGCTGAGTATTGAGGTTGGCTGGAAACAAATCGGTTATATCCGCACGCATCTTGAATATCTAGCGCAGATTGAATTTGGGCGGCGTTCCATTCAGAAAAACCAATGTAATGCACCTTGCCGGATCTGATGAGATCATCAAAGGCATTTAGCGACTCCTCTAGCGGCGTCTCAAAATCAAATCGATGCATTTGGTAAAGGTCGATGTGGTCGGTTTGTAAACGCCTTAAGGAAGCATTACAAGATTCGATAATATGTTTGCGGGAAAGTCCCCGGTCATTTTTTCCGGTTCCAGTTGCCCCATACACCTTTGTAAAAAGCTCGTATGACTCTCGAGGCACACCTTTAAGTGCTTTACCTAATACAGTTTCAGCTTTTGTGCCGGCGTAAACATCAGCGGTATCAAAAGTTGTTATGCCCTCTGTGAGTGCAGCTTTGACACATTTAATCGCAGCATCTGACTCAATTTGATTTCCATGCGTGATCCAGTTTCCATAAGAAATCTCAGATACATACATTCCGGTGCTGCCAAGTCGCCTATATTCCATGCTTATGAGCCTAGGCGGTGCGCGCCTAGTTGCCAACTGTTACTCAATGTGGTTTTCTTCTCTAACAACTTAATAGCTCACTTGGTAGGGGAAGTTCGGTGCAAATCCGACGCTGACCCGCAGCCGTGAACTCCTCCGCTTTAAAAAAAGTTTAGAGGAGTAAGTCGGATTACCTATCAAATTGAGATGAGACAAACACCCGCCGAGGTTTGCGGGGTGTGCTCCTTACGCCAGGTTTTGCTAGATTTTATCTGACCATACGTGCGGTTCACTCCCTGTGAGACTCTTTCCTATTTGAGAGGCTCCACAGCAATGAAATTTAAATTTTTAATCACCATTTCACTTATAGCCATTCTTGCAACACCTCCTGCAAATGCAGCCAGTACCGGCTGGCGTTATTGGGGATACTTTCAAGCAGCCCCAACGGCAGCCGCATGGACCGCTGCAATGACCGGACCTACCGTCAATGTTGCAGATGGCTCGGTTGAAGGTTGGGCATTCACATTTAGTGGCGATGCCGTGCCTGATGCTAAGTCGCCAAAGGTCGCACCACAATTTGACGCCATTTGCGGAAAGACCAAAGCTGTCGCTGGAAAAAAGCGGGTCGGCGTAGTGGTTGATTTCGGATCAGCGGTCTTGCGCCCCAAAGGTGAATCAACGCCACGGCTAATTACTAGGTGTGTTGTCGCAGATAAAGGTGCACTTGGCGTCGATGTCTTAGGTCAAGTGGTCAAGGTGCGTGCTCAAGGTTCTGGATTCATTTGTGGCCTTAATGGTTATCCGGCCAAAGAATGCGGCGTAGAGATCAAGACTCCTAAGGGCTATCTCTAGAAGTAATTATGAAAAAACTTTCGCTGCACCCACTCACATGGTGGATCTGGGCTATTGGATTGGCGGTGTCGGTAATCCGTTTTGATAGCACTCTCTTTACCTTGGCTTGTGTGGGCGTAGTGGCGGTTTTGGTTTTTTTGTTCCGAGATGACGCTCCATGGGGGGGAAGTTTTAATTGGACCCTCAAGTTATCTTTCTGGATCCTGTTTGTGCGAACCCTAGTCGGAGTACTAATTGGGGTACCGATTCCGGGTACCACGATCTTTACTATCCCAATTGTCCAGCTACCTTCGTGGATGCCTGGAATTCGAATTGGTGGTGCCGTCACAGCCGAACGGCTCTCTTCTGCAATCACCGAAGGTTTGCTGATTTGTGCAATCATCGTAATTTTCGGTGCGGCCGCTTCGCTAACAAGTCCGCATCGATTACTTCGGGTACTGCCGGTTTATCTATATGAATTTGGCGTTTCTGTGGTAATTGCTACTTCGGCGCTCCCGCAATTAGTAGCGGCAGTGTCACGAATCCGACAAGCACAATTACTTCGAGGTCAATCGCTTAAGGGTTTTAAATCTTGGAAGAGAATTGCAATTCCATTGCTAGAGGAGTCTCTGGCACGATCTCTTGACTTAGCCGCGGCTATGGATGCGCGTGGGTACGGAGTAAGTCGAAAACGATCCAGATACCGTCCGATTAAGTGGCGCTTTTTAGATTCCATCGTGGTGGCATCGGCAATATTGGTGGTGGGGCTCTCATGATTAAGTTTTCAAATGTTTCGCTGATTTATCCCAACTCGACCACCACCGTTTTAGAAAATCTCAATCTGGAAATTTCTGAAGGTGAAATGGTTTTGGTAATTGGTCCCACCGGTTCTGGAAAGTCATCCTTGTTGCGATTAATAAATGGCCTGGTGCCACACCACACAGGTGGGATTTTGGCGGGAGATGTCAGCGTTGCTGGTATTTCTACCCAGTCGGTCAAGCCCGGCGGCATGGCACATTTAATTGGGATTGTTGGCCAAAATCCACTGAACGGCTTTGTCGCCGACACCGTAGAAGAAGAGTTGGCCTTTGGAATGGAGGCACTAAACCTGCAAAGCGATGTGATGCGTAAACGAGTGGAAGAGGTGCTAGATCTTTTGAGTTTGGCTCCACTTCGTAATCGCAGCATTGCAACTTTAAGTGGGGGTGAGCAGCAGCGGGTAGCGATTGCAGCAGCCTTGGTTGCCCACCCAAAGGTGTTAGTGCTAGATGAACCAACCAGTGCGTTAGATCCGATTGCAGCTGAGGAAGTTTTATCCATTTTGCATCGTTTGGTACATGACTTAAGCCTTACTGTTGTTATTGCCGAGCATAAATTGGAGAGAGTTATCCAATTTGCAGATCGTATTCTTTATATAAATGGTGAGGGCGGAACAAAGGTAGGAACACCGGAAGAGATTCTGATGGACTCACCAATTGCACCTCCGATAGTGCATCTGGCTAAAGCCCTCGGTCTAAAAGAGATTGGTGTCTCGGTGCGCGAAATGCGACGCATGACCCAAGTGTTGCGAGCCAAAGATTATTTAGCGCCGACTTCTTCAACAATCACCGGCGATTCCAAAATTATTACCGTGGAAAATCTTGGTATCACTTACTCTGGCCATAGCGCCTTAAAATCTATCTCTGCCTCCATACATAACAATGAAATTGTTGCGGTGATGGGTCGAAACGGTGCTGGCAAAACCTCATTCTTAAAAGCTATCGCTGGTATTAATCAGCCTAATTCGGGAAAAGTCCGGGTGCTTGCGCTAAACCCGCAAAGCTTAAAAGGCAAAGACCGGCGTCGTACTATCGGTTTTATACCGCAGGAGCCAAGTGATTTGTTGTACGGACAAAGTGTGCGAGTTGAATGTACTCAGGCTGATGTCGACAATGATGTCGCAAAGGGAACTACCGCAGCTTTGCTAAATCAGCTTGTTCCAGGAATTTCATTACACATGCATCCACGAGATCTCTCTGAAGGTCAGCGTTTGGGTCTTGCACTTAGTGTTGTGCTATCGGCCAACCCTGAAATTTTGATTTTAGATGAGCCCACCCGTGGCCTGGATTACCAAGCCAAGTGCGAGCTGGTCCGGATCTTGATTGCCTTTGCCCAAAGTTTTAATAAGTGCGTAGTTCTTGCAACCCATGATGTGGAATTAGTTGCCGACCTTGCAACCAGGGTTATTTTTATTGCAGATGGCGAAATAGTTGCAGATGGATCTGCGCTAGATGTTTTGCTCTCATCCCCTGCCTTTGCCCCACAAGTAGCCAAGGTCATGGCCCCTCATCCTTGGCTGCGCGTCGCAGATGTAGTCGCTGCGATTGAGAACTCATGATGAACTTAACGTCCGACATAGTTCGCTTCAGTTACAAAAATGCCTTCGTGCTCGCATTGGCTTCATTACTTAGCGCTATGGGTTTTTTATGGCCATTTTTTTATGCAGGTACAGAGTTGCCGCAAACACAACTCTTCTTTTGGGGCGCAGTTGGATTAGCGTTTTTCTTAGTGGTACTGGAAATCTCATCCTCACGACTAGATGCAAAATCTGTCGCGTTGCTGGGGATTCTGTCGGCAGTTATCGCAGCTCTTCGACCGCTTGGTGCCGGCGCAGTAGGTATTGAACCAATGTGGTTTCTTTTAATACTAAGTGCTCGAGTCTTTGGCCCATCCTTCGGGTTTTTACTTGGAGTTGTTTCCATGTTTGCATCTGCACTAATTACCGGTGGCATCGGTCCGTGGTTGGTTTATCAAGTGTTTGCGGCCGGCTGGATCGGGCTGCTAGCTGGATTTCTACCTAAAAATGTACGAGGCCGTTTAGAAATTCTCATGCTGGCAAGCTTTGGTGTGATTGCCGCAGGACTCTTTGGGATCCTCATGGATCTGCAATTTTGGCCTTGGTACTTAGCCTCGGGTACTCAGCTTTCATTTATTCCAGGCGGTGCATTTGCTGAAAATCTTTATCGATTTATGACATTTCACTTAGCAACTGCAATGGCCTGGGATATCCCGCGTGCGATATTTACCGCCAGTTTAATCGCCATGGCGGGAAGTTCGGTCTTATCGGCCTTACGCAGAACTCATACGCGGGCTGCCTTCTTGGCTCCAGTTGTTTTTAACGAACGTGTGAAGTAACAAAAGGAAGTTTGACTACTTCAACCAAACCCTCGCGCCCGCGGACATCTACCAGCAATTGGTCGCCAACCTTGACCGTTGCAGATACCAGCGCCATGGCTATTCCGTGCTTGCGTGTTGGCGAAAATGTTCCACTTGTAACTTGGCCAGATACTTCACCCTGTGAGTTTTTTACCGTCATTCCTGCTCGCGGAATCGTGCGATCCAAAGATTTCAGGGCAACACTTTTTCGCGCTGGGCCTTGTCGCTTTTGTTCCCGCAAAACAGTAGCTCCGATAAATTCTCCCTTGCTCCATCCAACCGCCCAAGAAGCACTTGCCTCTACCGGAGATATCTCTAATGTGAGTTCGTGACCATGCAATGGGTAGCCCATTTCAGTACGTAAGGTGTCACGTGCACCTAGACCACACACCAATCCGGCTAGCGGTGCTATCGCTTGCAAAAGTGCATCCCAAACAATTGCGGCATCTGTTACCAGTGGCAAAAGTTCATATCCTAATTCACCCGTATATCCAGTGCGGCACAAGATCACTTGCGCACCAGCAATATTTACCTGTGTAAAAGCCATGTAGTCAATGTCAGTGTTACCGCCAAGCGCGGCCAAAACCTTTGGTGCCAGCGGACCTTGCACCGCAATAACCGCATACTTTGCATGCAAATTTGTCACAGTAATTCCGGTCGGAGCCTTTGCTTGCAGAACTTTGACAACATCTGCGGTATTTGCAGCATTAGGCACTAGGAAGAAATCTGAATCGCTATTTCTATATGCAATTAGATCATCAACAACTCCACCATTTTCATTGCAAAGTAGCGTGTACTGGGCCGAGCCATCGGCAATTTTAGTTAAGTCATTTGTTAATGCGCTATTTAAAAACTCTAAAGCACCAGCGCCAATTACTGATGCTTTCCCAAGGTGGGAAACATCAAAAATACCTACCCGTTCCCGAACCGCGGCATGCTCGGCTAGGACGCCGGTTCCTGGATATTCGATGGGCATCATCCAGCCACCAAAATCAGCCATTTTTGCCTTTAATTTAAGATGCTTTTCGTTAAGCGGCGAGGTCTTCATTGTACAAACCTATCAATACTTCGATTAGGCTTCGAGCTATGAGCACACTTAGGATTTCTGATGGCGTCGTTACAGATGAGGTATTAGTTCTCGGCCTGGCAAGTACAAATGCAAAAGATGGCCTGGCAATTGAAGCTGGCGATCTAAGGCTTGATACCAAGATTTTACTAGCACAGCTAGCCGATCTGGGTGCCACCGGCAAAGCAGATGAAATTGTAAAAGTTCCCGGATCCCATGTGCGACTACTGGTCTTTACTGGACTAGGTAAGAAATCTAAGAATTACTCACATGAAACCTTGCGCCGAGCTGCCGGAAGTGCCGCACTATCTTTACATGGAAATTCATCCGCAACATTCGCATTGCCAGCAAAAACCGTGCAGGAAGTGGCAGCAGTTGCAGAAGGTGCCGCATTAGGTGCTTACAACTTTACCGAGTTTCGCAGTTCAACAAAGGCTGATCATAAAGCACCGCTAAAGACCATCACTGTGCACTCGAAGTTAGCCGCTACTGCCGATGCAAAGGCAGCGATAACTCGCGCAGCAATAATTGCAAAGTACACATATTTAGTGCGGGATCTTATTAATACTCCCCCAAGTCACTTAACTCCAGATTCTTTTACCAAGAAATTGTCCGCGGTTGTAAAAGCTGCTGGCGGGGCAAAATCAGGCTTAAAAATTCAAATTTGGGATGAGAAACAGTTGAAGTCACAGGGCTTTGGCGGAATTGTTGGTGTAGGTCAAGGTTCTGCGAACCCACCGCGATTGCTTCATATTTCTTATACGCCAAAAGGTAAACCTGTAAAACGATATGCATTTGTTGGTAAGGGCATAACCTTTGATACCGGTGGTTTGGCGCTAAAGCCGGCGGTTGGCATGGAAGCAATGAAATCAGATATGAGTGGCGCGGCCGCTGTGAGTGCGGCGGCGGTTGCAATTGCAGAATTGAAACTTCCGGTGGCAATCGAAGCATGGGCGCCATTAGCCGAAAATATGCCGAGTGATACCGCGACCCGTCCAGGTGACATCATCACAATTTTCGGGGGCAAAACCGTTGAGGTACTAAACCCAGATGCTGAAGGACGTTTAATCCTTGCAGATGCACTTATGAAGGCGCAAAGTTCAAAACATAAATTAGATGGCATCGTCGATGTTGCAACATTAACTGGCGCACAGGTTGTTGCACTAGGAACTAGGACAAGTGCCGTTATGACAAACAACCAAGAGTTCAGCGATGTATTTGTGAAGGTTGCCACACTTAGTGGTGAGCAGTTCTGGCCGATGCCATTGCCAGAGGAGTTGCGGGCATCCCTTGATTCACCAGTTGCAGATCTAGCCAATATCGGCGATCGCATGGGTGGCATGTTGGTTGCCGGTTTGTTCTTGAAAGATTTTGTGGAGCCAGAGTTACCGTGGCTCCACCTAGATATTGCAGGTCCTGCCTACAACGAGGCAAAACCCCATGGCTATACCCCCGTAGGTGGAACCGGTATCGCATTGCGCACCCTTGTGACACTCGCCGAACAGGCATAGCGCTCACCTCGCATTGGGAAGATTGCCCCTTTGTGGGGCAAGATAGCCACCTAGCCCGATTAAATTTATGGCGGGCTCATGAAGGGAGTTCTCTGTGTCGCAATTCGATCTAGTCATCCTTGGCGGTGGCAGTGGAGGCTACGCCGCAGCATTACGCGGAGCACAACTTGGCCTCTCGGTTGCATTGATCGAAGCAGACAAAGTTGGTGGAACCTGTTTGCATCGAGGTTGTATTCCAACAAAGGCGTTATTGCACGCGGGTGAAATTGCAGATGGTGCGCGTGATGGTTCTCATTTTGGCGTGAAGTCAACTTTTGCAGGCATCGATATGGAAGGTGTTAATTCTTACAAGGATGGCGTCATAAATAGGTTGTACAAGGGTTTGTCCGGTCTTGTGAAATCACGCAACATCACCCTGATCGAAGGTCACGGCAAATTGATCGCTAAGGACACCGTCGAAGTAAATGGCGTTGCCTACACTGGAAAAAATTTAATCCTTGCTACCGGTTCTTACGCCAAGAGTTTACCTGGGCTGGAAATTGATGGGATAAAAATAATCACCTCTGACCATGGGATCAAATTAGATTATGTGCCAAAGAGCGTCATCGTTTTAGGCGGCGGCGTCATTGGTTGCGAATTTGCTTCGGTGTGGAAATCTTTTGGCGCTGAAGTTACCATTATTGAAGCTCTGCCACACCTAGTAGCCCTGGAAGATGAGTCCTCCAGCAAGGGGTTGGAACGCGCATTTCGAAAACGTGGAATTAACTTCGAACTGGGAGTTCGTTTTCAAACAGCGGTTAAAAATGCAGATGGGGTAACGGTAACTTTGGCAGATGGAAAAACATTTACAGCAGAAGTTTTAATGGTTGCAGTAGGTCGCGGCCCGGTATCTGCAAATATTGGGTATGAGGAACAAGGCATTGCCATGGATCGTGGATATGTATTGGTCGATGACAAGTGCCGCACAAATGTTCCAGGTATCTGGGCGGTCGGGGATTTGATCCCGACCTTACAACTAGCCCACGTAGGTTTTGCAGAAGGTATTTTGGTGGCCGAAGAAATTGCAGGATTAAATCCGCGCCCAATTAATTACGATGGTATTCCGCGTGTTACTTACTCTGATCCTGAGGTAGCATCTGTTGGTTTAACGACTGCAGAGGCTAATAGGCGTGGACATGATGTTGTTGAATTTACTTATGACTTGGCCGGAAACGGTAAGGCACAGATCCTTAATACTGCCGGTTCGATCAAACTGGTTGCCCAAAAAGATGGCCCAGTGCTTGGCGTTCATATGGTCGGTGCTCGTGTTGGCGAACTCCTTGCTGAAGCGGAATTAATTTATAACTGGGAGGCACGTGCAATTGATGTGGCTCCGCTGATCCACACCCACCCAACACTGTCAGAGGCAATGGGCGAGGCTCATATGGCACTTGCCGGCAAACCGCTGCACGCACACGGATAACTAAGGAGAGAAAAAGATGACATTCTCAGTAACCATGCCAGCACTTGGCGAAAGTGTTAGCGAAGGCACAGTAACTCGTTGGTTAAAGGCCGAAGGTGATCTGGTAAATGTTGACGAACCACTGCTGGAAGTTTCAACTGACAAAGTTGATACCGAAATTCCATCACCAGTTGCCGGAATACTGCAAAAAATTGTTGTTCAAGTTGATCAAACTGTCCCAGTAGGTGCTGAGCTTGCTGTAATTGTAGAGATTGCTTTTCAAGAGGTCGCTGCCCCAATCGCAGCAGCACCTGCCCCAGTGGCACTTGTACCAGTTGTACCAGCAGCGGAGGCACCGTCGAGTGCGGGAACAGTAATCACGATGCCAGCACTTGGTGAAAGCGTTAGTGAAGGAACTGTTACCCGCTGGCTAAAAAATGTTGGCGATGTAGTCGCAGTAGATGAAGCATTACTTGAAGTTTCAACTGACAAAGTTGATACCGAGATCCCATCACCGGTTGCCGGCACCCTGCTTGCGATTGATGTTGCAGTAGATACCACCGTTCCAGTCGGTGCACGTCTTGGCTTGATAAGCAGTACACCAAGTGTGGTTGCAGCTCCGGTTGTTGCAGCTCCGGTTGTTGCAGTTCCGGTATCACCACCGGCAGATGTTTATGTGACTCCATTAGTTCGCAAACTTGCGACAGAGCTTGGCGTGAATCTGGCAAATGTTCAGGGAACCGGAATTGGCGGTCGCATTCGTCGCGAAGATGTTGAAGCCTTGGCTCGTCCTACTACACCAGTTGCACCGCTTGCACCGCTTGCATCGGATGCACCGCTTGCAACCACACCAACGGCTACAAAAGCTCCTACTGTAGAAGTTTCTCCACTTCGTGGAACAACGGTGACGATGTCCCGACTTCGCACAGTTATTGCTGCTCGTATGGTTGAATCACTTCAAATCAGTGCCCAACTCACAACTGTCATTGAAGTTGATGTAACAAAAATTGCTCGTCTTCGTGATCGTTCTAAGGCAAATTTTGAAGCACGTGAGGGTGTGAAGCTTTCCTTTCTTCCATTCTTTGCAGTGGCAGTTTGCGAAGGTTTGAAGCAACATCCAGTTCTTAACTCATCAGTTCAAGGCTATCAAATCACCTATCACGGTTCAGAACACCTCGGTATCGCAGTCGATACAGAGCGTGGCCTGCTTGTTCCTGTCATTGCTAACGCTGGTGACCTAAATATGGGTGGAATTGCTCGAAAGATTGCCGATCTTGCCACACGTACACGTGCTAATAAAGTAATGCCAGATGAACTAGGTGGCGGAACATTTACACTCACAAATACTGGAAGCCGCGGCGCTTTATTTGATACTCCAATTATCAATCAACCACAGGTTGCCATCCTTGGTCTTGGCGCAGTTGTGAAGCGTCCAATGGTTGTCAAGGGCGAAGATGGTGGCGAATCTATTGCAATTCGATCCATGGTTTACCTTGCGCTTTCCTACGATCACCGGGTAGTTGATGGCGCAGATGCTGCTCGATTCTTGGCCACATTGAAAGAGCGTCTCGAAGGCGGCGCTTTTGAGTCAGATCTAGGGCTCTAGTAGCAGATGAAGGTTCCTCAGCGAATCGCAATCACCGGATCTTCCGGTCTTATTGGCACCGCATTAGTTGGACATCTTAAAGCTGAAGGACATACGGTGCAACGTTTAGTGCGCCGCTCACCAATAGCAGCCGATGAGGTGCAATGGGATCCGCAAACTGGATTTGTTGATCTAGAATCTTTGCGAGGTGTCGATGCTGTTATTCATTTAGCTGGCGTTGGCGTTGGCGACAAGCGTTGGAGTAGAAAGTATAAGAGTGAGATATTGAATTCTAGACTTCTGGGAACAACAGCTGTTGCTTCGGCGGTTGCAGAACTTGCGCCGCAAGTTTTCATTTCTGCATCAGCGATAGGTTGGTATGGCGAAAGTGGAAACCGGGCAGTTGTTGAAACTGATCGATCAGGTGATGATTTTCTGGCCGCCGTTTGTCATGAATGGGAAGGTGCTGCCGATCTTGCAGGTAATGTGCGAACCGTTAAGATTCGAACTGGACTTGTTTTGGATCCAACAGGTGGAGCATTAGGAAAAATGCTTCTACTATTTCGTTTAGGCCTAGGTGGAAAGATGGGCAATGGAAAGCAATGGTGGTCCTGGATTACTTTGCATGATCAAATCCGCGCAATTGTTTTCGCGTTAGAAAATCCAATTTCAGGTCCAGTAAATATGACTGCGCCCAATCCAGTTACTAATCAAGAGTTCACATCCGCCCTTGCTCGTGCAATGCATCGCCCCGCACTCTTTCCGGTTCCAGCAGTCGCTCTCAAAATCACATTAGGTGGTTTCGCAACCGAGATTCTTGGATCAAAGCGAGTGATTCCTCATGTTTTACAAGAGGCTGGCTTTACCTGGAATTATCCACATATTTCGGAGGCGCTGGTAAAACTAGTCGAGCACTAATCGCGCGGCTAGCCGGCTCTGAAAACAGAGGACCGATGATCAAAATTTCTGAACTTCTACCCAGAAAAATTCACCTTGCGGGCTTGATCAATTATGTCTGCTACCAAAAGTGCATCCTCATTACTAACTGGCCAAGGTGCGCCTTCGGTAATTGCCGCTTCGACCTGTAGATAGAAGTGTCCGTAATTGCCGGCTTCGGACCGAATCTTTTCTACCTCATCACCGCGATGAATGTAGGCTGCCGACATAGTTGGTTGACTCCACCTTCCATTTATTGGAAAATTTCCGGCACGTAGCAAAGCTTCTTGCGGGTCCAGATCATTAATGATGAGAGCGCCCTTAGTACCCAAAATTCTAATTCTCGGACCAGGTGCGCCCGCAACTGCACTTACCGAAAGATAAGAGATAACACCAGTTTCATGTTTGAGCAGCAATACTGAATCATCATCGGCACTGCCGCGCAAAGATCTAACTGATGCCGTAACCAAAGATGCCGTACCAAACCAATCGATGGCAGTTGAAATCAAGTGTGGTTGCAAGCCAAGCAGCTGGCCTCCCCCATCTGTGGCACTCATGTTTTCCCCCCATGAAGTCGCATTTATTTCTGGTCTAAATCTTTCAAATCGGGAATCAAGTCGATGAACTTCACCCAACTCGCCGCTTTTCAACACCCGCTTAATAGTCAGCGCATCACTGTCCCACCGGCGATTGAAAAATGTTGTTACGGGAACGTTGGCAGCCAGACCCGCATCGATAATTTCCCGTGTTTCTGCCACCGTCCGACCCATAGGTTTGTCTACGACTACCGCAATCCCGGCGTTGATTGCCGCAATTGCCTGCTCGGCATGAACAATATTTGCCGATGCGACCACCACAAGATCCAGATCCAAAGCAACTAATTGTTCAATTTTTCGTACGACTCTAGCTTTTGGAAAATCAATAACCGCGTGCCGAGTTCGCTCTTCATTAGTGGTTAAGATCGCTACCACTTCAAAACCACAGCCCTTTAAAAGTGGTGCATGAAAGTATCGACCAGCTGTACCGTAGCCAGCGATACCCACCCTAATGTTCATAATTATCGATTCGGCAATTTGGCTGGCTCCCGCTGACTGGCAAGTCATAAATCACTTCGGCACTCCGACTCTTCTTAGTGATCGCCACGGGGAAATCGGCCTTCCCTAAGCTCTCATTTGGGCAGGAGCCAAGCCTACCTTTAGGCTATGCGGGTGCCCCTTCTTGAGAGCCCTTCGCCCGCAACAATCGCCCTCTCCCGCCATGGTTTAGTTGATTATCAAAAAGCTTGGGATGTACAGCGAACTATTCACCAAGAAGTCGTTGCCGGCCTTCGTCCCAATACGCTCTTACTGCTAGAACATCCATCTGTTTACACCGCGGGGCGACGAACAGATGACTCGGAACGACCTACTGATGGCACTGCCGTTATTGATGTAGATCGTGGGGGTCGAATCACTTGGCATGGCCCCGGGCAACTTGTTGGGTACCCCATTGTTAAGTTGATTAATCCAACTGAACTTGTTGGATTTGTCCGTGAGCTCGAAGCCGCTCTCATTGAGGTATGTGCCGATCTTGCAATAACAGCAACTCGCGTTGACGGTCGATCCGGAGTTTGGATTTGCGACTCGCAAGGTGATCGCAAAATTGCTGCCATCGGTATTCGCGTATCGAAAGGGGTAACCATGCACGGCTTCGCCTTAAATGTGAATCCTGATTTATCGGCCTTTGCGCAAATTATACCTTGTGGAATAAGCGATGCCAATGTGTCCTCACTTGAACTTGAGTTAGGTCGAGCCATAACTATCGATGAAGTTGCACCATTGGTTGAAAGGCATTTTTTTGATTCTCTCAGAAAGGTGAGCGCATGACTATGGCACCAGAAGGACGTAAGCTTCTAAGAATTGAGGCTCGCAATGCCGAAACACCTATTGAAAGAAAACCAGAGTGGATCAAAACTCGCGCCAACATGGGTCCTGAGTACACGCGGCTACGCGCTTTAGTTAAATCCGAAGGTTTGCACACAGTCTGCCAAGAGGCGGCTTGTCCTAATATTTTTGAATGCTGGGAAGATAAGGAAGCCACTTTCCTCATTGGCGGCGATCGCTGTACTCGTAGATGCGACTTTTGCAATATAGCTACTGGAAAGCCTTTGCCAATTGATCGCGAAGAACCACGCAAGGTCGCCGAGTCGGTAAGGAGTATGGGGTTGCGATATGCCACCATCACCGGCGTAACTCGTGATGACCTGCCTGATGAAGGATCATGGCTTTATGCCGAAACTATTCGCGTTGTGCATGAATACAACCCCGGTACCGGAGTTGAAATGCTGGCACCTGATTTCAATGCCAATCCAGAGTTACTTAATCCTATTTTTGAGACCCGTCCTGAAGTATTTGCTCACAATCTGGAAACTGTTCCCCGAATTTTCAAGCAAATTCGGCCAGCTTTTACTTATGATAAATCATTGAAAGTTATTGGTATGGCGCAAAATTTTGGATTGATCACAAAGTCCAATTTGATTTTGGGTTTAGGTGAAACACGGGAAGAAGTCTCACAAGCATTGCTAGATCTGCATAATGCTGGCTGTGATCTGATAACAATTACGCAGTACCTTCGCCCAACCAATAAACATCACCCGGTTGAACGTTGGGTAGAGCCGCATGAGTTTGTCGAACTCGCCGAAGAGGCGCAGCAAATTGGATTCTTAGGCGTCATGAGTGGACCGCTTGTTAGATCTAGTTATAGAGCTGGACGTCTTTACCAGCAAGCAATGGAAAAAAGAGCACTACATGGCTGATTTTGTTTATCCACCAGTGATCGCAGTTATTAAAGGGTTTTGGAAATACCTAGGTTTGCGCTTTGACTTTAAGGGCGAAGAAAATGTTCCCCGAAAAAGTGGAGCCATCCTTGCCATAAATCATGTCGGTTATTTAGATTTTGCAATCGCTGGAACTGCAGCGTTACCTGCTGGGCGTTATGTTCGCTTTATGGCAAAGAAAGAGATTTTCAATCATAAAATTGCTGGTCCGTTGATGCGCGGAATGCATCACATAAGTGTAGATCGAAGTAATGGATCGGCATCTTTTGTAGCAGCATTGCGTGCCCTGAAAGCGGGAGAAATAATTGGAATTTTCCCTGAGGCCACAATCTCAACTAGTTTTGAAATCAAAGGTCTCAAATCTGGCGCAGTACGCCTAGCTATTGGTGCTGGCGTTCCAATAATCCCAACAATTGTCTGGGGCAGCCAGCGCATAATTACCAAGGGTTTAAAGCGAAATTTCAAGCGCAATCACTTCCCAATCACAGTTTCATTTGGTGAACCAATTCATTATGAACGAGCTGGCAATGTTGAGGAGGCAGAAGCACACTTGCGGGAGGTGCTAATCGCAATGCTGCAAATTGTGCAAGCTGATTACCCAGATAGCCACGTCGGTCAGCGTTGGGCGCCGGCTCGTCTTGGTGGAACTGCGCCGGCACCACTAAACTAAATCTCATGTTTAAGCGAAAAGCTAAAGAAAAAAAGATCAAGACTCCACGTTTCCAAACCTTTCGAGATGCCTACAGAGTCACTAAGCAAGTTAAGCCATGGATCACGCTGGTATTGATCGGAACCTTCCTCGTCACCTGGACTATCGGAATAGTTATTGGTGCACTCGTCGGTCATCCGGTTTACTTTGGTTTCATTTTTTTACCACTCGCACTTCTTGCAACGATGTTACTTTTTACCCGCCAAGCTGGCACCGCTGCTTATGCCTCAATTGAAGGTCAAATTGGTGCCGGTGCCAGTGTTTTGATGGCAATCCGCAAAGGCTGGACCACTACCCCGGCAGTTGCTGTTTCTCGAAATCAGGACATGGTGCATCGAAGTGTTGGCAGAGCTGGCATTGTTATTTCCGGTGAAGGCTCCGACGCCGTTCGACATATGATGAGCGATGAACGAAAAAAGGCTGAACGATTTGTACCAGGAGTTCCAATTACCGAAATACTTATCGGAAATGAATCTGGTCGCGTTCCGATTAGAAAATTGCAGAAGCAGATGCGACGACTGCCTAAGAAATTAACGCCGCATCAAATGCGAGAGGTACGAGCACGGCTTAAGGCTGTTGGTGGAATGTCTATGCCAATTCCTAAGGGACCAATGCCAACTCGCGCGCCTAAAATGCGTTAAACCCTAGTTAAAACTGATTGACTCAGTCGCTCGTGTATGCCCCGACCATTTTCATCAAAGGTGATTGCAAAGATAACTGTGACCAGTAGCGCGCTGCGGATCAACGCCTGTAGCGGCGTAATCTGACCGCCATCGGAGAATCTCACAATCTTGATGCCAAATATCCGGTGACCTAGCGTGGCTCCTTGCAGCCAGGAGAGAATTGAAATCTCAGCAAAAAACAGGGCTAATACGGTCATGGAACGATTGGGCGTCATTTGTCCAATTCCTCCGGCGCTTGCGGCCACTATGGCGTAACAAGCCAGCCAGTCCACCATTAAGGCGGCAAATCGGCGGCTCAATGTGGTTGGCACAAAAGAGAAACTCATCTGCCAAGGGTAACGCTCAAATTGCCCAGATGTAACATGGATTTAACAAGCGGGTTACCTCTTTTTCATGGCTTAGACCTAGGGTTCAACTACCTAAAGCGCCAGGGGCTCAACGTTGAGAGGTCTGCGCATTACATGTGAAATTGGGAGATGCATGTTTAAGAACGCAGCAGAGATTTTTGCTTATATCAAAAAAGAGGATGTCAAGCTTGTTGATGTTCGCTTTACAGATTTGCCGGGTATTCAGCATCACTTCAACGTTCCAGTTGAATCCTTTGATGAAGCTGTATTTACCGACGGCCTAATGTTTGATGGTTCCTCAATTCGTGGATTTCAATCTATTCACGAATCAGATATGAAACTGCTACCGGTTCCAGAGTCTGCATACCTGGATCCATTCCGCGACGAAAAAACTCTCATCATTCTCTTCTCAGTTCACAACCCAGTCGATGACACTGCCTACTCACGTGATCCACGTGGAATTGTTAAGAAAGCTGTCGACTTCTTAAAGTCAACAGGAATTGCAGATCAAGCCTTCTTCGCACCTGAAGCTGAATTTTATGTCTTTGATCGCGTACGTTTTAAAACTGATATCAACACTTCGTATCACGAAATCGATTCTTATGAGGGTGCATGGAATACCGGAATTAAGGAAGATTCCGACGGAACTCCTAACCGCGGATATCGCACACGCATTAAGGGCGGATATTTTCCAGTTTCACCAACGGATCAATTTGCCGACCTGCGCGATGCAATGGTTATGGAACTTGGTCGTGCAGGTTTACTAGTTGAACGTTCGCACCACGAAGTTGGCACCGCTGGTCAGATGGAAATTAACTATCGCTTCACTGACATCTTGCATGCCGGTGATGAATTAATGAAATTTAAATACATTGTAAAAAATGTCGCTTGGGAAGGTGGCAAGACTGCAACCTTTATGCCAAAACCACTCTTTGGCGATAATGGTTCGGGAATGCATGTGCACCAATCACTATGGAAAGATGGAGAACCACTCTTCTTCCAAGAAGGTACTTACGGCGATTTATCGGATATGGCACGTTGGTATATCGGTGGATTACTTAAGCACGCACCATCTCTGCTTGCATTCACTAACCCAACCGTTAATTCATATCGCCGCTTAGTACCAGGTTATGAAGCTCCAGTAAACCTTGTTTACTCAGCGCGTAACCGCTCGGCATGTATCCGTATCCCTATTACCGGATCCAATCCAAAGGCAAAGCGAATTGAGTTCCGTTGCCCGGATCCATCATCTAATCCATATCTTGCATTTGCTGCAATGCTTATGGCAGGAATTGATGGCATCGAAAATAAAATCGAACCACCTAAACCAGTTGATAAAGACTTGTACGAATTGAGTCCAGAAGAAGCGAAGTTAATCCCGCAAGTTCCAGGGTCATTAGATGAAGTGCTCAGTAACCTTGAGCGCGACAATGAATTCCTCACTAAGGGTGGAGTATTTACAAAGGACTTAATCGATACATGGATTGATTTCAAGCGCAAGCAAGAGGTCGACTACGTACGTCTTCGTCCACATCCAGCTGAGTTTGAGTTGTACTACGACCTTTAAAACGTAGGTTCGCTAACCTGCAAAAATGGCGAGAGGTGAGCGTGGGTCAGCGCAAATGGCCCGCATCACTTCTCGCCATTTTTCATTCGTTTTCGTTCTCTCCTGCCTCGATTGTGCCCCGAATTTCAAGGAATAAAAAAACTCCGGGTCCGCGTGAGCGAAATACCGGAGTTTCCAATACAGTGCCTAAGTAACTTAACTTGAAAGTCAGCGGTCCTCAAAGGCTTTCGTGCCGAACTATACCCTTTAAGGAAGAGCGTGCCAGTCCAACAGCGACTGATTGATGCAAATGAAATTCCTAGAAGTCAGATTCAACGCGCGCGCATGGACGCTTCTAGGTCTGGGAACACCACACCGGTTCCTGGAAAAGTAATTGCCGAAGTCATGTTTGGATTTTGGACTTATTTAACATCGAATGCCCATGAAAAAACCATATGGGTTCCCTATCTTCATAAGGCCTATCCCGGTAAAACTGATCGAAGGAAAATCCATCAAACTCTTTACGAATTGAGAGAGTTTCGAAATCGTGTAGCTCACCATGAGCCGCTACTTGTTGGCTCAGAGTTTGAACGAAGGAAGATCATTTCTGTTGCATCACGATTGCTACCCAAAGATGCATTTTCTCACTTGACTCAAAATAGCGAAGTCCTAAAGATTCTTGCTGATCGACCGTCATAGATTAGAGACATACACGGCTCGTGTTCCAATCGTGCCCCCACGAAGATGGAACGAATCAAAAGAGCGGGTGGAGAGTGCTTTTCAATCACCCTAGGCTTTACTACGACCTTTAAAAAATCCGCGAATCACAATGTCCGCACCATAAGATGCGGGCATTGTTGTTTGGCTAGGAATTTATTAGGTGACAGATTTCAAAAACTTAAACAACATCCAACTAATAACGCCACTAACGATGGATGCCACAATAACCGCCAAAATCGCTAGATCCTGAGTTTGGCGATCCGGAAAAGCCAAATTAGCGATAAAAATCGAAACCGTGAAGCCAATTCCGGCGGCACTTCCGGTAGCCAAAATTTTCGGCAAATTTGCACCAACTGGGTATTCAGCCAAGCGAACTTTCTTTGCGGTCCAAGTTGCGGTAACTACACCAAGTGGTTTTCCAATTACTAAGCCAAAGAAAATTCCCCAAGCGATAGGTGAGGTGATAGCTGCACTGATTGACTCCCCAGAGACTTTTACGCCGGTATTGGCAAATGCAAATATAGGAACGATCACAAAACTACTCCACGGATGTAGTTTGTGTTCCAACCATTCAATAACTGAAACAACCTGATCATCCTGGTCTATCAATCCAACCTTTACTTGTGCGATATTTGGTGTCATCAGACCTAAAATTACGCCGGCTAAAGTTGGATGTATCCCACTTCTATACATGCAGTACCACAACAACAAACCAAAAGGTAGGTACCACCGCGCGCGATTAATTTTCAATTTTTTCAAAAGTTGAATCAAAATCACAATCGCAATAGCCCCAAATAGCCAACTCGTTCCTACGCCAGTTGAATACACAAATGCGATTACCAAAATGGCGCCAATGTCATCTATTACCGCAAGGGCTAATAAGAAAGTCCTAAGGGATGCGATCGCCTTACTTCCAATAATTGCTAATAAGCCAACTGCCAAAGCAATGTCGGTTGCAACCGCTACTCCCCATCCATTTGGTGCAACTCGACCAGCAATCAGTAAATAGATCAAAGCCGGTAGAGCCATACCTCCCAAAGCTGCGATGAAAGGCATTATCGCTTTTTTAAAGGAGGCTAGATGACCGCTGGTGAGCTCTCGTTTTATCTCCAAGCCGACAACGAAGAAAAATATCGTCATTAAGGCATAGTTAATAACTTTAAGTATGGATAAATCTAGGTATAGCTCATCACTCCCGAAAGAAAAATGAGTATCAAGGGTTGAAAAGTAAATTTTTGACAGCGGCGAATTAGCTACAAATAAACCTAGTGCGGAAGCGATCAGGATCAGAATTCCACTTGCCGACTCTTGTTTCAGAAAATCCCGTAATGGGCTAATCGCGCGCTTCACTGGCATAAAGTATCATTGGGCTCACAAACGGTGCCAGAAATTCATATCCCTAAATTTGTTCTTGTTGCCTGATCTTGCCTCTGGCAATAATCAGATGCCCGAAGAATCCAACCAATAAAGCCAGAATTACGCCAATATTTGCATACGCCCAAGACCCATCTTTGCCGCCAATTACTCCCATAAAGTAACCTTGCCAAGACAACCAAGATGCAAAGGTATTGGTAACAAAGCCCCAACCTAGGATGGCACCAGCTAACATAAGAAAAATAGAAGTCTTGTTGACTGAACCATAAATTCCGTTTGGATTAGCGAGCTCTTTTTCGTCACACGGCTGTTTTCGTAAAATTACATCGGCAACAAAGATGCCAGACCATACTGCAACCGGGACTCCAAGAGTTATTAAGAAACCTTGAAATGGGTAGAAAAAGTTATCGGCAATCCAAACGATGTAAATGGTCCCAGCTAACATAATTACTGAATCAATCAAAGCCGCTTGGTAGCGCTTGATTGGTACGCCAATTGAAACCAACGCAAGACCTGATGAGTAGAGATCAAGAATGGCTCCCCCCACCAAACCAAGAATTGCCACAAAAGCGAATGGAATTAAATACCAAGTAGGCAAAAGGGTGGTGAGCGCGCCGATGGGATCCATTGCAATTGCTTGACTTAACTCCTTGTCACTTGCAGATAAGGCGGCGCCGTAAATGACTAAAATTATTGGGACAATTGATGCCCCAAAGACGGTCCAACCAACAACTGCTTTACTTGAAACCGTACGCGGTAAATATCTTGAATAATCGGCCGCGCAATTCACCCAACCCAGACCAATTCCGGTGATCGCAAAAATAATCGCGCCAATAAATCCTTGATTTGAGCCATCTTTCATGGAAGTGACAGCTGACCAATTAATTTCATCAAAAGTAAATGCTATGTATATCAATGTCATTATGATTGTGATAACTGTAAGCAATCTCTGCAATTTCATAATGACGTTAAAACCTAATACGCCGCCAAACACAGTTAGCCCTACTGATAATACAAATCCAAAAACCAATGCTAAATTCTGATCTATCCCACCAACACGTGCGAAAACAGTTCCAGTGGCAAGGGTTGCAAGGGAGACCAGTACCGTTTCCCAACCGACAAAGATTAAGTAGGAAAGAAAACCTGGAAGAATACCTCCCTTAACACCAAATGATGCGCGGACTAACACCATGGTTGGTGCATTTGACCGCTTACCGGCTACCGAACTAACGCCAACTAATAAAAAGGAGCCAATTGTTCCGATAATTGCCGCAAGAGTGGCTTGCTTAAAGGAGATGCCAAAACCTAAGAAAAATGCGCCATAAGAGAGAGCCAGTAAGGAAACATTAGCTCCAGCCCATGGCCAGAAAAGGGATCTAGCCGATCCCCTTCTTTCAGACTCTTGAATTACATTTGGACCGTTAACCTCGATATTGAAAAATGACATCTCTATCTCTTTTCTCTCTTGTGCTTTATCGGTGCACCGATTAAGAACACTAGTAAAAATACGCCAAGGACCATTGCTCCATGTGCAAAGCTCGTCGGCATAATTAGAACAGCAAAAATGAAACAAATAGGGTTGCGACAAATTTATGCATAGGGGAAGTTTAGTCGAGAAAGAAATCAAGTAAAAAGTCTTTGGTTCCCGGAGTAACCGAGTACTTCTCTAGGTCGGTGATTCCTTCACTGGCTAAGAGTTCATCATCAACAAAGAAATTGCCGGTGCATTCAGCGGCCGGGCGATTGAAAATTACATACGCCGCATCTGCCAAAATCGCAGGAGTGCGGCCGGCAGATCCATCGATTCCCGGGATCATTTGCAGTGCTGCGGTATCAATAACAGTGCGAGGCCACAGTGCGTTTACACCAATGCCGTCGCGTTTGAACTCGGCTGCCATCCCTAACACGCACATACTCATCCCATATTTGGCCATTGTGTAGGCCACATGATTTTTAAACCAGATTGGCTTCATAGATAAAGGTGGCGAAAGGTTAAGAATATGTGGATTTCTACCATCGGAAGCTGATTTGCGAAGGTACGGCAATGCAGCCTGTGAAGTTAAAAAAGTTCCGCGAACGTTGACATCAAACATTAAATCAAATCGCTTTGCCGGGGTCTGATCTGTGCGCGTTAAATTAATGGCACTTGCGTTATTAACCAAAATATCTATCCCACCAAAGGCTTCGGCGGTTTGCTTAATAGCTGATTCGATAGCGCTATCATCTCGAATATCGCATTGAATCGGCAAGGCGGTACCGCCAGCGGCCCTAATCTCATCCGCCGCGCTGAAAATTGTGCCTGGCAACCTTGGATTAGGGTCAGCGGTTTTTGCCGCAATTGCTACCAAGGCACCGTCGGCTGCCGCCCGCAAAGCGATAGCAAGACCAATTCCGCGAGAACCACCAGTTATGAAAATTCGCTTACCCGCAAGTGACACTATTTGCCCTTCTTAGCCATAAATTTCATGAAAGCCCCCATGGCTTCATCAGATTGAAGCGCCATGGCAAAAATTTCAAACTCGGCTTTCATAACCGCCGCCACCGAATCATGATTACCTGCTTTTAGCAAAGCTTTAGTGTTAATGATTGCTTGCGGAGGTTGTTCGGCAATTTGCTGCGCAATCGTCATAGCATGGGCCAAAGGATCTGGATCGACTGCAGTTACTAGCCCCATGTCAATAGCTAAGGCAGCATCAAAACTTTCACCGGTCATGAATATTCTGGCCGCTCTTTGATATCCTACCAATTGCGGAAAAAGAAAACTCGAACCCGCCTCGGGCACTAAACCAAGCGATGCAAATGGCATGGAAAACTTCGCCGTCGGCCCAGCTATCACCACATCACAATGCAGCAACATCGTGGTTCCAATTCCAATTGCATTTCCCTTGACTGCGGCAAGCAATGGTTTGGGGAAGTTTAAAAGCGTACCTAAAAACTGCGAGACTTCAGAACTATCGCTCGTGGGAGGGTTATCTATAAAATCGAGAATGTCATTGCCGGCGGTAAAGTTTTCGCCCTCAGCCGTTAGCACAACTGCTCGTATCCCAAAATCTCCGGCGGCATCACTTAAAGCATTAGCTAATCCTAAGTACATGGACCGTGTGAGCGCATTCATTTTCTCGGAACGATTGAAAGCTAAAATCAAAACCTGCCCTTGTTGGGTTTTATAGATTTCACTCATTTGAGAAGTCTATCGGGTGACTTCAGGCAATTATAGGAGTATATAGGAGTATAATCGTGCAATCGCGGAGAGGCGGTTTTAGTTGTGGCCAGAGACATCACAATATCAACAAGAGAACTTACCCCTTTTGAGCGGTTAGTCCTTGAACGAGTGTGCGAGGGCAAATCAAATGCCGCCATTGCCGAGGAGACATCACATAATGAAAAGGTTATTGAAAACACGGTCAGCCGAAGTGCCCAAGTTTTTGGCATAAAGTCAGATAAGGAAACAAATCTGCGAGTTTTGCTCGCCCTTGCTTATCGGGCACATTTTGGTGATGCCGCATTTGATAGCTTAGATATGCCTTGTTCTCATTTTGAAGTTGGGCCAGACGGAAAGGCCATGTGCAACCGTCACGTTGATTAAAATCAGTTTTTAAACTGATGCCTCGTGAGGGCAAGCCCTCACAATCCCTTACCAGAGTGCTGTCCCTCGCTCATCCCATAAACAACTGCCGCTATTGAGAGTAGACATGGCAGGTATTGATTTCAATGATCAGCGCCTATGAGGAGAGAGAAAATGAAACGTAAAACATTTGACAAGGCAGTTTCGCTAGTTGGACTTGGCCTAGGCCTAGTGCTATTTATTTTTGCCGGATTACTAAACTTTGGTGCATCCTTTGCAAATGACAGTGTTAGGACTCAACTGGAAAATCAAAACATTGCCTTTCCAGTTGAGGCTGGCCTTCCAGCTGCGAGCAAAGATCAACTTATGAAGTGGGTCGGGATGCAAGTAAATACTGGTGAGATGGCTAGGGATTATTCAGATCTTTTCATTTGGGAACATATGAAATCTTCGGCCATTGCAGTTATGGGCAAGCCTGCTACTTACTCTGAAGTCTCGGGTGTGTATATGGGTATGGTAAGAGGAGGAAGTACGGATACTGTCGAAATCGCTAAGTATGCCGAACTTCGCCAAACTCTATTTATGGGCAACACACTTCGTGGAATGCTGCTTCAGGCATACGCATTCGGAACTTTGGGTGTGATCGCCGGATATGCAGCAATTGCAGCTTTTGTAGGCGGACTCCTGTTTCTACTGCTAGCCATAGCAGGGTTTATGCATGTTCGTCGCACTCCGGAAAGTGCGACGATTTAACCCTCAACTCTCCGTGAGGGGTTAAAAAAGGGCCCCCGGGTTTTTGAACTGAACCCCATAAGTTGGAGTTCTAATTAAGAGTCGGGGCAATGTTAGCAAGGGACTGAGTTCGGTAGTCAACCGGGCTCAGTCCCTTTAACTTT
>JAYVQU010000046.1:0-4607 GCA_043776875.1 Actinomycetes bacterium | reverse complement strand
ATCGCCAGCGGCTTTGATGGCATCAATCACCCGTGATTTACCGGAGAGTGAATAGACACCTGGTTTGTTTACCGCACCAGTGACATCGACAAAAATTTCTGGCTCCTGCACAACAATTGGTGAGACCGCTGCTATCACCGGGGCTTGGGTATTGCCGCGGATAACTATAAAAAAGGATAAAAGTAGCAGCACTGCACTGATTGCTAATAGGGCACGCTTTTGCTGGCGGGTGTAATTAAGATCAAACCACCAATTTGAGACTGAATCCAAAGCATTGCGTAACTGTTCCATAGGCACATTTTCAAGTGCAATAAAAATTGAAGCTTACGAAGTGTTGCTAACTGTTGATAACTATATTTACCAGTTTTGGAGCACGCGTAATCACCTTATTTATGTGCTCACCAGCCAAGGCTGCAACAATACTTGGCAGCGCCAATGCCGCAACTTCTAGATCAGAATCAGAAATTGATGGTGAGACATCGATCCGATCCTTTATCTTGCCATTAATTTGAATGACAGCGGTTACTGCATCTGCAACCAGCAACTTCTCATCAACTTTTGGCCAACCGGCAAGTGCAACACAAGGCTTGTGATCCAAGCGCTCCCACATCTCCTCCGCCGTAAATGGGGCAACCAGTGAGAGCATGATTGCAACCGCTTCCACCGCTTCCCGAACCGCAGGATCAGCTGAGCCGCATCCAGAATCAATTGCTTTCCGGGTTGCATTTACCAGTTCCATCACGCGGGCAACAGCTACATTAAACCTAAGAGATTCAATAGCAAAGGCTGCGTCATGAACTGCTTTATGGGTGGCCTTTCGCAATGCCAGATCGCCGGTACTGAAATCAACACCAGGTGCGCTAGTGACATCACCGGAAAGTCGCCAAGCACGAGTTAAGAATTTGACTGAACCTGATGGTGAAACATCGGACCAATCAACATCATCTTCCGGGGGGCCGGCAAACACCATGGAAAGGCGAATTGCATCCACGCCATGCTTTTCTGACTCATCGGAAAGGCGAACCAGGTTTCCACGACTCTTAGACATCGCAGAGCCATCCATGACAACCATTCCTTGATTTAATAACCGAGTAAATGGTTCATTGAAATCAACCATGCCCATGTCATTTAAAACCTTGGTAAAGAAGCGGCTATACAAAAGGTGCAAAATGGCGTGGGTTACTCCGCCCACATATTGATCTACCGGCAGCCAGGTATCAACCCTTTTCTTGGAAAAGGGTTCGGTTGCATTAGTTGGATCGGCATAACGCAAGTAGTACCAGGATGAATCTACAAAAGTGTCCATCGTGTCGGTGTCGCGCTTAGCATCACCGGCACACCTAGGGCACTTTACATTTACCCAATCAGTTGCCGCCGCTAGCGGTGAACTTCCCTTTGGTTTTAGATCTAAACCTTCGGCATCGGGCAATGTAAGTGGCAACTGATCCAATGGAACTGGAACCTCACCACATGCAGGGCAGTGAATAATTGGAATTGGCGTGCCCCAATAACGTTGCCGAGAAACCAGCCAGTCGCGCAAGCGATAATTTCGGGCGGCCGCACCTTTGCCATCGGATGCTAATTTCTCATTGATCAAAGCGATTGCATCAGTCTTATTTGACCCGTTTAAAAAATCAGAGTTAATTAATTTTCCATCGCCAGTAGTTGCAACTCCAGATGAATTTGGATCTGCCTCGCCAGTATCGACAACTACTCGGACTGGCAGCTTCATTGCGTGAGCAAAATCTAAATCTCGCTGATCATGGGCAGGTACCGCCATAATCACACCCGTTCCATAATCTGCTAAAACATAATCACTAGCCCAGATCGGTAACCGCTCACCATTTACTGGATTGATTGCAAAGCGATTTAAGAAAATACCGCTTTTTGGACGGTCGGTAGCGAGTCGATCAATCTCACTTGCTGCCTTAATTGAGTCAAGGTAGGTCGCAAATTCGGTTTCAACTCCGCTGCCTGCGGCAAGTTCGGCGGCAAAGTCACTATCAACTGCTACCACCATAAATGTCGCGCCAAATAATGTGTCGGGTCGGGTCGTATAAATCGTAACCGGCTCGCTTCGACCTTCAATTTCAAAGTGAACATTTGCACCGGTGGAACGACCAATCCAATTACGCTGCATCGTTAAAACTTTGTCCGGCCACTTGCCTTCAAGTTGGGCCATGTCATCCAATAATCGATCTGCATAATCGGTAATTTTGAAGTACCACTGATTTAACTTCTTTTTTGTAACCTGGGAATCACACCGCTCGCATAAACCTGCAACAACTTGTTCATTTGCCAAAACCGTCTGGCAACTTGGGCACCAATTGACCGCTGAATCTTTACGGTAAGCCAGTCCACGTTCATAAAATTTAAGAAATAACCACTGGTTCCATTTGTAATACTCGGGATCACAGGTATTAAAAACGCGGTCCCAATCAAAGGAGCAGGCATATCGGCGCATGGATGCTTTTTGCACCGCGATGTTTTCATAAGTCCAAATTCGTGGATCTGCATTGCGCTTGATGGCCGCGTTTTCAGCTGGCAGTCCAAATGCATCCCAGCCAATTGGGTGCATAACATTGAAACCTTTTTGCGCCCAATAACGCGCAATTACATCGCCAAGGGCGTAGGCCTCGGCATGACCCATATGTAAATCTCCCGAAGGGTAGGGAAACATGTCTAGGACATACTTTTTTTCCCGAATGTCATCGGCGCCACCAGATTTAAATGGCTGAAGTTCATCCCAAACCGGCAGCCACTTTTCCTGCACATAGGCAAAGTCGTAAGCTGCGTGCACGAAATCACGCTCCTTCTCAGTCGACATGGCGTTAGGTTACAGGCAGTTGCGACGCCAGAAACTGCTTCTGCTCCAGATCGCCAAATGAAAAGCGGGCCGAGTCAAAAGACTCGGCCCGGCCCCCTCATTTCTTGCGGCAAATTCTCTAATAGAGGTGGTAAAAAAATTATGCAACTTGGCGAATTGCTGAAATCTCGATTTCTAGGGTGATCTTCTCACTCACTAGAACTCCACCGGCTTCAAGGACGGCATTGAAGTTAACTCCCCAGTCGGTGCGATTGATCGTTGTCTTGCCTTCGAAACCAATGCGTTGGTTTCCCCATGGATCAACCACATCACCTGTGAAAGCTAGGTTCATGGTGGTGGATTTAGTTACACCTTTGACGGTTAGCTCGCCGGTGACCGCATAAGTCTCATCATCAACTTTGGCGAAGGAGGTTGAGACGAAGGTGATCAGTGGAAACTCCTCCATTGCGAAAAAATCATTGCTGCGCAGATGGATATCACGATCCGCATTGCGGGTATCAATGCTCTTTGCTTGAATCGTTACCTCGAGCTTGGACTCGGTCGGGTTTTCGGCGTTGAAAAAGCCATTACCGGAAAATTCATTGAACTGGCCGCGGACTTTGGTAATCATGGCATGTCGAGCACCAAATCCAATTTGGCTGTGAGTTGGGTCGATTGCGTAGCTGCCGGTAAGTGAACCGACGGTTGCTTTTGACATTGCTGTTCTCCTTCGAAGCTATAATTTTAGTTGAATATTCAACTACTTTTCCACTATAACATAGTTGAAACTTCAAATATCCCAAGAATGGCAAATTGCTGGAAGAAGGGTTGTGACTTTGCATATACTTGGCCTCAACCGATCATTGCAACACCTGGATGAATTCACTACATGTTCCGCCCACCGATCATCTACCGCAAACGCGATGAACAAACCAACGCAGGAAGCCGCAAAGCCCGCCTAGGTTTGGAACATGTGAAGTACTGAATAGATTTTGAGTGCTAGCAAAGAAGATCTATGACCATTGTCATGAACGACAATGCATTGTCGTTCTTGACTTACAGTTCTTCTTGTAGTTCCATATGAAGCCAAGGGAAGAATTAGTTGTTGGTTCTCCCGTTTAGACTGGAGGCAAGAAATGTACCTTAATGGTCGGGAAATTGGAGCATTAGTTCATGGAATGGGATTTGGCGCCCTTTTTTTATTGGCTTTTTCTGGAGCTTTAGCCGGGTTCTATAGTTTGCGACCAGAATTGGTGACGGCACTCGGCGCTGTAGAAAGAATGAAGCGATTGAAAATCGGCGTCGTCGCCATGGCCTTCGCCGCTTGGGGCACAGTGATAACGGGCACGTACATTGTCTATCCCTGGTATCGCGCAAAACTTCCCACAAGCCCAAAATCGATTCTCCTAGCTAACGAGAACACCGCAGGGTGGCACGACTTTGGAATGGAATGGAAAGAACATATCGCATGGATCAGCCCCATTCTCGCTACCGTTTCTGCCTTCGTGGTCTTGTACTATGGAGTGGATCTCATTAAAAATGAACGCGCACGCAAAATTGCATTGTGGCTTTTAGTTCTTGCATTCCTAACAGCTGCCGTAGCAGGTTTGCTCGGCGCACTCATTACTAAAATTGCACCAGTGAAATAGGGGGAAGCCATGACAATCAATAGAGATAACTCAGGAACGTCCACAAAGCCAGATGGTCCGGTCGTTGCGGCCTTACTTGCTATGGGAATTGGTGTCGTTGCCTACGGTGTATTTGTCATTCTCACCGAAGTCAGCGCATCATTTAAGACATT
>JAYVQU010000045.1:0-19832 GCA_043776875.1 Actinomycetes bacterium | reverse complement strand
TTATGTGTTAACCGCCATAGATGGCGGGCGGGAACAGTTGAGCCGCCTTGGCGTTGAGATTTCCGGTCTTTTATAATTTACGGCTAATTCGTTACCTTATCAGCAATTAAGCCTTCGGAAAAAGCAATTGAAGGCGTGGCTGGACCAGAAGCAGCCAACAATGCAAATGCAACAGGTGTATTAGTTCCGATGCTTGCGCTCGGTCTGCCAACATCTGCAACTGCAGCAGTCGTCCTTGTGGCTTTTCAATCATTTAATATTCAACCAGGCCCAATGCTTTTCCAGACAAGTCCAGAAATTGTGTGGGGATTAATTGCTTCCCTATTTATTGGTAATTTCTTACTTTTGATTTTGAACTTACCACTGATTCGTTTTTGGGTGCTACTGCTAAAAATTCCATCACATTATTTATACGCCGGAATTACAACCTTTGCTTTATTAGGCGCTTTTGCCTTGGGCCAAACCCCTGCTGCTTTCCTCAACACTGACTCAGGCAACGATCTATGTCCTTCGACCGATGATTACTTACCGCGCAATTGAACTTGATGCCAATAGTGCACAGATTGGTTTGATCGCAGCTTTGTATGCCCTCTTCCCAGTTATTTTAGCTTTGCAATTTGGTTCTTGGGTTGGCAGATTAGGCGAAGCAAAATTTGTAATCTATGGAACGCTTGCAATGATGCTTACTTCTGATGTTTTAGTTGTTTTCTTACCACTTTTTGGAAGTGAAAATAATTTCTCACCATATGCAGTTGGTGCCATCCTTGCTATTCGCGCTGGTACTACCATGTTGTCGCGTTTGTTCTTAGGTCGCCTGAGCCAACGTTTTTCAACCTTCCAATTACTATGGTGGAGCACGATAATTTCAATTATTGCATGTGTTGCAATGGCCTTTGCTCACACACCAATTGCTTTAGGTGCAATCGTTTTTGTGGCGGGATTTTCACTAGGTGTAGGACAACCGCTGACAATGTCATTAGTCGCTCAAAAAACTGAGAGTTCCGAGCGCGCTTTGGCCGTTTCTGCCCGTTTAATGGGTAATCGATTTGGCCAGTTTTTGGTGTCCGCTGGGGCCGGTGCCGTTGCTGCGGCATCGGGGGCAGGAGCGGTATTTATTGGTCTCGCGGTGCTGCTGGCGAGTTCGATTTTCAGCGTAAAACGCAACTGAACTGTGGCCTGAGTTACATTTATCTACTATTCCTTTGCCGATTTCCCTATTTTGACCCCGCCCTCTAAACTACTACTTCGCTTGTTTCACGCTTAAACAGAAATGTGGGTACAGCTTGGCTAAAAAAGATGGCGCCATCGAAATGGAAGGCACCGTTGCTGAAGCTTTACCTAACGCAATGTTTCGCGTGGAGTTAACTAACGGACATAAAGTCCTAGCTCACATAAGCGGCAAGATGCGAAAGAACTATATTCGCATTCTTCCAGCCGACCGGGTGATCGTGGAAATGAGTCCGTACGACCTTACTAAAGGTCGAATTATTTATCGTTATAAGTAACGAAGGAGCAAAAACATGAAGGTTAATCCAAGCGTGAAGAAGATTTGCGATAAGTGCAAAGTCATTCGCCGCAAGGGTCGCGTCATGGTCATTTGCGAAAACCTTCGTCACAAGCAACGTCAAGGATAAACAGCAGTTCATAACTAAATACATAACTCGTTGTACGACTTTTTGATTAATTCGAGAGAAGAGATTAAGAAGACCTTTGGACTGGTAGGCCAGAGAACAGTGCAGCGGAGGACCTCCAGCTATAGATAGGTAGATAAATGGCACGTCTTGTCGGTGTCGATCTTCCGCGCGAAAAGCGTTTGGAAATCGCACTCACTTATATTTTTGGAATGGGTCTTACCCGTTCTCAAAAAACATTAGCAGCAACTGGCATTAGCCCAGATATTCGCGTAAAGGATTTGCAAGAGTCAGATCTAGCAAAACTTCGCGAATACATCGAAGCGAACTTCAAAATCGAAGGTGACCTTCGTCGTGAAATTTCTGGCGACATTCGTCGCAAAGTTGAAATCCAAAGCTACCAAGGCATTCGTCACCGTAAGGGACTTCCTGTTCGTGGTCAGCGCACACATACAAATGCGCGCACACGTAAGGGTCCTCGTAAGGCAATTGCAGGTAAGAAGAAGGTGACTAAGTAATGGCCGCTCCTAAATCAAAGACTGCAACTGCAGCTAAGGGCAAAGTTAAGATTCGTAAGAAAGAGAAGAAAAACGTTGCCGTTGGTAAGGCGTTCATTAAGAGCACCTTCAACAACACAATTATTTCTATTACCGACCCAACCGGCGCTGTTATCTCTTGGTCTTCATCAGGTCAGGTTGGTTACAAGGGCTCACGTAAATCAACTCCATTCGCAGCACAACTTGCCGCAGAAGCCGCAGCTCGTCGAGCACAGGAGCACGGTTTAAAGAAGGTAGATGTTTTTGTAAAGGGGCCAGGTTCTGGTCGCGAAACCGCAATCCGTTCATTGCAAGCAGCCGGCCTAGAAGTTGGAGCCATCTCTGATGTAACTCCAGCTCCACACAATGGCTGCCGCCCACCGAAACCACGTCGAGTTTAAGGAAGGAAGAGAATAAATGGCTCGTTATACCGGAGCAGACTGCAAGCGTTGCCGTCGCGAAAAAGTAAAGCTCTTCCTTAAGGGCGCAAAGTGCGATGGACCAAAGTGTCCGATCGAATCACGTCCTTATCCACCAGGTCAGCACGGTCGTGGCCGGACAAAGGAATCTGAGTACCTATTGCAGATGCGCGAAAAGCAAAAGTGCGCACGTATTTATGGTGTTCTAGAAAAGCAGTTCCGTGGTTACTACGAAGAGGCTAACCGCAAGCAGGGCAAGACTGGTGAAAACCTGCTTGTCATTCTTGAGACCCGGCTGGATAACGTGGTGTTCCGTGCCGGCTTTGCAAAGAGCCGCGACATGGCACGTCAATTGGTTCGTCATGGTCACTTCTTGGTAAATGGTAAGAAGGTAAACATTCCTTCCTTCCGCGTCTCGGCAATGGACATCATTGATGTCCTGCCAAAGTCATTGGATCTAACGCCATTCATTGTTGCAAGTGCAGAGCTGGGCGAGAAGAGCGTTCCAGCATGGATGGAGCTTGTTGGTTCTCAGATGCGAATCATCATTCACTCAGTTCCGGCTCGTGCTGTTATCGACACCTTGGTGCAAGAGCAGTTGATCGTTGAACTTTATTCCAAGTAATTTTTAAAAGCCCCAGCTAATAGGCCAAACCAATTAGTTAGCGGTATGCAAGCGGTGCCAAGTAAGACCCTTGATCGAAAGAAAAAGGGACGGAGCGGAAATCAAATAGTGGATTTCCCCGAAATGAAGAGGAGCAGCAGTGCTAATTGCACAACGTCCAACTCTCAGCGAAGAAGTAGTTTCTGAGCATCGCTCACGGTTCATCATTGAACCGCTAGAGCCAGGCTTCGGTTACACACTCGGCAACAGCATGCGCCGGACATTGCTTTCATCTATTCCAGGTGCAGCAGTTACCAGCATTCGCGTTGCCGGTGCACTTCACGAGTTCACCACTCTTGAAGGCGTAAAAGAAGATCTCACCGATATCGTGTTGAACATCAAAAATTTGGTGCTTTCCGCAGATAACGACGAGCCAGCCGTTGTTTACATCCGCAAATCAGGTGCCGGAGTAGTTACCGGTGCCGATATTGCAGTTCCAGCAGGCGTAGAAGTTCATAACCCTGAGCTTCACATCGCAACACTTAATGGCAAGGGTAATCTTGAGATTGAACTTACAGTTGAGCGTGGCCGTGGCTATGTAACCGCTGTCCAAAACAAGCAAGCTGGCGCTGAAATCGGTCGCATTCCGGTTGACTCAATCTATTCTCCAGTTTTGAAGGTTACCTACCAAGTGGAAGCAACTCGCGTTGAACAACGCACCGACTTTGATCGACTAGTTGTTGATGTTGAGACTAAGCCATCTATGAAGCCACGTGATGCGGTTGCATCAGCTGGACGTACTCTGGTTGAACTCTTCGGCCTTGCGCGCGAACTAAACCTTAATGCCGAAGGTATCGAGATGGGGCCATCTGTTATGGATGTAGCCCTAGCAGCAGATCTTGCACTTCCAATCGAAGAACTCGATCTAACGGTTCGTTCATACAACTGCTTGAAACGCGAAGGCATTCATACAGTTGGAGAACTAGTTAACCGTTCTGAGGCTGACCTACTTGATATCCGCAACTTTGGTTCAAAATCAATTGATGAGGTCAAAGCAAAGTTGGTTTCAATGGGAATGTCGCTCAAAGACAGCCCAATTGGTTTCGATCCAACCCAACATCAGAACTACAACTCATCACTCGACGATGAATTCGTCGATGCAGAGCAAGCCTAGGAGACAAGCAAATGCCAAAACCAAGTAAAGGTCCTCGTTTGGGTTCAGGCCCATCACATGAGCGACTACTTCTACGCACGCTGGCAGAGCAGTTGTTCGAGCATGGCAAGATCACGACTACTGAGGCAAAGGCTAAGCGGTTACGTCCTTTGGCCGAGAAGTTAGTTACCTTTGCAAAGAAAGGTGATCTA
The DNA here is from genome assembly GCA_043776875.1 of Actinomycetes bacterium. Classification (GTDB taxonomy): domain Bacteria; phylum Actinomycetota; class Actinomycetes; order Nanopelagicales; family Nanopelagicaceae; genus Planktophila. Next base: position 15,277 of record JAYVQU010000045.1, on the reverse strand, counting down.
GCTGCTCGCCGTCAAGTCATGGCGCAGATTGCAAATAAGAGCGTTGTACATACACTCTTCACTGAAATTGGCCCACGCTTTGCAACACGCGAAGGCGGATATACCCGAATCACTAAGGTCGGTCCGCGCAAGGGTGACAACGCACCTATGGCAGTAATTGAACTATTAACTGAGAAAGATAACTAAGTCTTAACTCTTAGAAAATATTCTCATGACGGAACCCACTCTCTATCCTGAGCGTGGGTTTCTTCGTTTGCGGATCGATCTTGCCTACGATGGCACCAACTTTTCCGGCTGGGCGATTCAACCAGATCGTCGCACGCTTCAAGGAGAGGTTGAAAAAGTAATTGCGAAAATTTCGCAAACAAAAGTTGAAAGTGTTGTTGCCGGACGTACCGATGCTGGCGTACATGCCAGCGGCCAGGTAATACATGTTGATCTTCCCATCACACTTAATCTGGAAGAACTGATTTATAAATTAAATCGCATCCTTGATACCGATGTTCGAATACTCAAGATATCGATAGTTCCCGAGGTATTTCATGCGCGTTTTTCAGCGCTACGTCGCCACTACACCTACAAAATTCTTGATGCTAATCAAGTGATTTCACCATTACACCGCTTTGATGTCGCACCCTGGTATCGCTCATTAGATGTAGATTTGATGAATCAAGCGAGCCAACTTTTACTAGGTCGTCATGACTTTGTCGCATTCGCTAAGTTTCGCGAAGGAGCCACAACTATCCGGGAATTACAACGCTATGAATGGGTCCGTGATGCTGAAGGGTATTTAATCGCCGATGTCGTAGCTGATGCATTCTGTTATTCAATGGTCCGCAATTTAGTCGGCGCTGTTGTATGTGTTGGCGAAGGTCGATTTGGGCCAGAATGGATTGCTGAAAGATTGGGCAGTAAGCTTCGAATTTCAGAGAGCCTGGTCTTCCCTGCCTGCGGCTTGACCCTGCGTCAGGTGGATTACCCCTCAGATTCTGAACTTTTGCAGCCTGCCAAAGAGAGTGCGGCGCGGCGCGACCTGCAGGAAGATAACTAGTTGGCTACTAATTTGAAGGCTATTTTCGCCATGCCCGTGGAATCATGTCAAGATGCCCGCCTAGAGCTAGTCGAAGAATCATTTGAAAATGCCCGCCTAGCCGGTTGAGTTTTTGGTCCTTGCTTTGATGTGGTCAGGGCTAAAAGCTCGACAGTGAGAGTTTGGATCTGACGTTGGATCGCTGCTGGATTGAGTGGTTTATTTTCCAGGATTAGTTGCCTCTTGGTTGTTGCCAGGACAGTGGCCTCATCGGCTAGGACCCGCTGGTATGGGGTGGCGGCTCTGTCGTATTTCTTACTGATCTTGGCACCGTTGCGTTCTTTGGAAATGAGTTTTTGCTGGGGTGCAAAATGGTTGGTCAGCAATCGCTGTTGTTGCCAGATTTTATTGAGTAACTCTAATTCACCGGCGCTGTCATAGCGGTGATAGCCCACTACTTGGCGGATGACATGCCAGTTCTTCTGTTCCACATGGGCACCATCGTTTTTATTACCTGATCTGGAGCGAGTGAAGGTTAATTGCTCTTGCTCACACCAGCGAAATAACTCCCAATTGATGAATTCAGATCCATTATCACTATCGATACCCAGGATCGGGAATGGAAAGCTAGCCAGGCCATCCTTGATGGCGGCAAATACCCACTTCTGAGCTTTGTTCTTCACTGAGCGGGTCTCAGTCCAGCCAGTGGCAATATCGGTGATATCCAGGGTGAAACAAAAATCTCCACGGCTATTGCCACCTTCATGGCCCACTAGATCAATCTCCACAAACCCAGGTCTTGCATCATCCCAATCAGCCCAGGTGCGCATGGGAATGGAATCCTTGAGCAGTGAGCCAGGTTTGGTATGGGATCTCCCCCGCGGATCGAGTTTTCCTCGCTCTGCTTTAAGCCGGCGATCAATGGTGGCAGGGGCGATGGTGAGCAACTTAGCCGCGGTCGCATCGCTGATATCGAGTTCGCTGAAGGAGCGCAGCCGCGGCACTAAGTCCACAAGCCCCGCAGCCAATAGACGTCCGCATGGAGTTCCCTGCACTGCCCAACAAAATTCCAGCGCTTGGATGACTGCCTCGTCATAGAGGCGCGGCCTCGGAGGTCGGGGCTTCACTTCTTTAACGACCAACGCATCACGCAGCGCCTTGCGAGCATGATCTCGGTGCCAGAGCGTGATGGCACATAACTCATCCAAGATAATTTTCTTTGCACCCCTGTTTGATCGTTTATATCGGGTGGCGATGGTCTTGGTTACTGCTTTGCGTTGACTCATTGAAAGCTCCATGGCTCATAGTGTCGATGGGGCAATTGCCCCATCGACAGACACACCGCTAGGCGGGCATTTTCAAATGATTCTTCGTATGTTGCTAGGCGGGCATCTGGGATGAGTCAACGCGCCATTTTGACCCTTGTGCCAGAGGCGGGTACCCTTACTCCTCTGCGCTTGCGAAAGCGCCGTCATTAATAATAGAAACAGAAGGTAGGCAAAAGCGTGCGTACATACAGTCCAAAAGCTGGTGATGCGGTCCATAACTGGCACATCATCGATGCCCAAGATGTGGTCTTGGGCCGTCTTGCAACACATGCTGCAGTTCTCCTTCGCGGAAAGCACAAGCCAACATTTGCGCCACACATGGACATGGGTGACTTCGTGATTGTTATTAACGCCGAAAAAATTGCGTTGTCCGGTAACAAGGCATTACAGAAGTGGTCCCACCAACACTCAGGTTTTCCAGGTGGATTAACTTCTACTGTGTACGGCGAGTTGCTGGTAAAGCACCCAACACGTGCAGTTGAAAAGGCGATCAAGGGAATGTTGCCAAAGAATCGCCTTGGTCGCGACATTGCTGGAAAGCTAAAGGTTTATGCCGGACCAACGCATCCCCATGCGGCACAAGCACCGAAGCCTTATGTATTTAATCAAGTTTCTCAAATCGTGAAGGAAAAGTAAATGTCAGATAACACAACTTTGATCGACAACGAAGAAGCTCCTACTTCCTACTCATCTGCAACACCTGCACCTGCAACTAATCGTCCAGCAATCAAGGCACCCGGTGCCGGCACTGGGCGACGTAAGGAAGCTGTTGCACGTGTTCGTCTAGTTCCAGGAACAGGTCGTTGGGTTGTTAATGGTAAGACGCTTGAAAATTACTTTCCAAATAGAGTTCACCAGCAGTTAGTTTCGGAACCATTTCGCACAGTTGGTGCCGAAAATCAGTACGACGTTTTCGCACGAATCCACGGTGGTGGAGTTTCCGGGCAAGCTGGCGCACTTCGTCTAGGTGTGGCACGTTCACTTAACCAAATTGATGAAGAGGCAAACCGTCCAGCACTTAAGAAGGCTGGATTCTTGAAGCGTGACGCACGTGTGATTGAGCGCAAGAAGTATGGCCTTAAAAAGGCTCGTAAGCGTTCTCAATACTCAAAGCGTTAATTCACTTTTTTACAAACTTTTGTATAAAGGAGTTCCAATGGCGCTTTTTGGCACCGATGGAATCCGTGGCTTAGCCAATCGTGATTTAACGGCAGAACTCGCACTAGATATTTCGGTTGCTGCCGCGCATATTCTTGTTGAAAGCCCATCAAATAAGGATCATCAGCCGACTGCAATTGTTGGACAGGATTCCCGCGCATCTGGTGAGTTTCTAGAAGCCGCTGTAGTCGCTGGTTTAACGAGTGCCGGAGTCAATGTGTATCGAGTTGGAGTACTTCCAACACCTGCAATCGCATATTTGGTTGCCGAATCAAAGGCAGATCTTGGCGTCATGATCTCTGCATCTCACAATCCAATGCCAGATAATGGAATTAAATTGTTTGCTCGGGGTGGCGGGAAGTTAGCTGATGCAATTGAGGCGCGAATCGAAGCACGTATGGGCGAGGATTGGGAACGGCCAACTGGTCGAAATATTGGTCGAGTAATCAATGATGAAACTGCGACAGAGCGCTACTTAAAGCACCTGCTGGCATCAGTTGAAACGCCACTCAACGGATTAAAAATTGTTGTTGATTGCGCTAATGGTGCATCATCCTTCGTTGCTCCTGAGGCCTACCGTCGTGCGGGTGCCGAAGTTGTTGCGATCTTTAATCAACCAGATGGCTGGAACATCAATGATGATTGTGGTTCAACCCATCTTCATCAGCTTCGCGCTGCTGTAATTAAAGAAGGCGCTGATGTTGGGATCGCACATGATGGAGATGCCGATCGCTGCCTGGCAATTGATGGCACCGGAAGTGAAATTAATGGCGATCATATTCTTACAATTTTGGCGCGCGGCTTTAAAGCTCGTGGAGTTCTAAAGGATGACACCATAGTTGGTACGGTAATGAGCAACTTAGGTTTCATGCATGCAATGAAAGAGGCTGGAGTTAAAGTTGTAACAACCCCCGTTGGTGATCGTTATGTTTTAGAGAACATGATCGCAAATGATTTCTCATTAGGCGGCGAGCAATCAGGCCATGTCATTATGCGCGATTTTGCTAATACGGGTGATGGAATTCTGACTGCATTGCAACTTTTGCAAGAGATAGTTCGCACCGGAAAAACCCTGCAAGAACTGAGCGCAACCATGGTTCGCTTCCCACAAGTACTTATTAATGTAAAAGAAGTTGCTAAAGATAAGTTGTCGAACTCTGCGGTCATTGCCGCGGCGGTGCAAAAGGCGCAGGACCGCTTAGGTGATTCTGGTCGGATTTTACTTCGAGCATCTGGCACCGAATCTTTAGTTAGGGTCATGGTTGAAGCCTCGAGTGATAGCCTTGCCCAAGAAGTTGCACAGCAGCTTGCAGATATTGTTAAGAGCGAACTGGGGTAAATAGGTATGTGCGGAATTGTGGGATACACCGGGCCACAATCTGCATCAGTGCCTTTAATTGCCGGACTTCGGCGCTTGGAGTACCGAGGTTATGACTCAGCTGGCATTGCCCTGGGGACGCCTGGGAAGCTCTTTATTGAAAAAAAGGCCGGCAAACTTTCAAATTTAGAAAATGCTTTGGATGCTTCATTACCTATAACACACTCAGGAATTGGACATACTCGTTGGGCCACACACGGCGGACCAACTGACATCAATGCCCATCCTCATGTAGATAATGAGGGAAAGTTAGCCGTAATTCACAATGGAATTATTGAAAATTACTCCGAACTTCGTGCCAAGTTAGAAGCAAAAGGTCATATTTTTTCATCTGAAACTGATACCGAATCGGTTGCACATCTACTCAGTGATCTTCGCAAGGAACATAGTGGGGATTTGACCGCGGCAATGCGCGGTGCCATTAGAGTTTTGAGGGGTTCATTTACCCTACTTGCGATCCATGCCGATGCCCCTGGTGTAGTTGTAGGCGTACGTCGAAACTCCCCATTGGTAGTTGGTCTTGGTGCTGGCGAAAACTTCATGGCATCAGATGTTGCCGCTTTTATTGAATATACCAAGCGCGCCATTGAGTTGGGTCAAGACGAGATAGTCACAATTACACCTGCATCAGTGGAGATAACCGATCTAGCTGGAAAAATTGTTACCCCAAAAGAGTATGAGATTTCTTGGGATGCCAGCGCCGCCCAAAAGGGCGGCTTTGCCCACTTCATGCTCAAAGAGATCTTTGAACAGCCAAAGGCGGTTGCCGACACCTTGATTGGTCGCTTAAGTGATAACAACCAAATTCGCTTAGATGAACTTCACCTGAGTGTTGCTGAAGTTCGTTCCTTAAAGAAAATTACAGTTATCGCATGCGGCACCGCTTACCACGCAGGAATGATTGCGAAATATGCCATTGAGAAATGGGCGAAGATCCCGGTTGAGGTAGAAATTGCCAGCGAATTTAGATATCGAGACCCAATTATCGATGCTAGTACTCTAGTTATTGCTATTTCGCAATCGGGTGAAACCATGGATACCTTAATGGCGGTGCGCCACGCAAAAGCTGCAGGTGGCCGCGTTCTTACAATCTGTAACACCAATAGTTCAACAATTCCTCGGGAATCTGATGCCGTTTTATATACCCACGCCGGCCCGGAAATTGCGGTTGCTTCAACCAAAGCATTGCTGACCCAAATCATCGCGGTTTACTTAATTGGATTGCACTTGGCGCAGGTTAATGGTTCGCTTAAAGATTCCGAGGTGCACAATCTCTATCAAGAGTTACTTGAACTACCTGGAAAGATTGAACAGATTTTGGAAACGGTAGAGCCGTTGCGTGAATTAACACGTACCTTTGCTCACAACAACACAGTTCTTTTTCTTGGCAGAAATGTTGGCTATCCGGTTGCGCTCGAAGGCGCCTTGAAGTTAAAGGAGTTGGCCTACATTCATGCCGAAGGTTTCGCAGGTGGCGAACTAAAACATGGTCCGATCGCATTGATCGATCAAGGAACCCCGGTAATTGCAATTTTACCTGCGGGACACGAACATGGGTTGGATGAAAAGATGTTAAGTAATATTCAAGAGGTTAAAGCTCGAGGCGCACGAGTGATTGTGATTGCCGAAGAAGGCGCACATGTGGAAGGCGCAGAACATGCGGTGCGAATTCCGATTACGCCAGCGCTTTTCCAGCCGATACTTGCAATCGTGCCATTGCAGGTTTTTGCCTATGAAATGGCCCTTGTACGTGGCAGTGATGTTGATCAACCTCGGAATCTGGCTAAATCAGTAACGGTTGAGTAATGAAGGAAGTTGAAGTTAAACGTCGCAATCAAATGAATCGCGCGCTTCGTTGGTCGGGATTATTGTTTTTAGGATTTCTAATTGTGACCCAGCAAGTTTATAGCAATGGCCCACTCGTAAGTTATGACGAAGAAATTAATAGTCGACCAAAACCACAATTTAGTGGCTTGGCTGGATTTATCCTACGCCGTTTAGATGATTTAGGCCTAAGAGGATTAACGACAACAGTTTTGCTGTTGGCCGCCGCTTTTATCGCATATAAGTTTAAAACCTGGCGCCCATTGAATTTAGCATTCATCTCCCTGCTCTCACTTAATTTAGTTGTTGGGGGATCTAAATTATTATTGGGAAGGACAAAACCACGAGATGGCTTTGACTTTTTACATGTTGGCGGAATGTCATATCCAAGTGGCCATGCATCAAATGCAGTTTTATCTTGGGGAATCCTGGCTTACCTCATTTATCGATATGCGAAAGTTGATCGATATCAAGGCCGGTTAGCCACTGCTGGAGTCGTATTAATCAGTTTGACGGTGTGTACCGTTTCACTGATTCGACATACCCATTGGTTCAGTGATTTATTAGGTGGGTTATTTATCGGAAGTGCGTTACTTGTAGCCGTTATTGCGATTGATAGGTACGTTCCATCAAAAAGTCAGTTGCACTAGACTTTCGCAATGATTGATGGGATTGGGATCGATGTGGTAGGCATTGCTCGTTTCCAGAGTTCCCTCGAGCGCACACCAGGTTTAATTGAAAAACTATTCACCGTTGCTGAGCGCACTAAGTCAATCACTTCACTTGCAGCACGGTTTGCGGCAAAAGAGGCGTTAGCTAAGGCGCTAAATGCTGGTAAAGGTTTATCGTGGCAAGAGGCGGAAATTATAAATTTTGAAAGTGGGAAACCCACATTTGTCTTTCGCGGCGAGATCGTAGATTTGATTGATGGCGCACAGGTGCACTTGTCGCTTTCGCATGATGGCGGTATTGCAACCGCCATGGTTATTGTGGAACGCAGCTGATGGAGCATCGGGCAGAAGCCCGAATTGATCTCGCGCATCTAGCTAGCAACATCGCACTATTGAAATCAACTAGCGGGACCCCCTTACTTGCAGTAGTTAAAGCTGATGCTTATGGACATGGTTTAGTTGAAGTTGGCTTAGCCGCTGAAAGAGCTGGGGCAGATTGGCTGGGAGTTGCATTACTGGAAGAGGCGATCCAATTACGAAATCGTGGCGTGCAAATTCCAATTTTGGCATGGCTGGTTTCACCAGAAGCAGATTTTAAGTCTGCGGTAGACCATGACATTGATGTTGCGGTTGCTTCGATTGCTGCTTTTAGGGAAATTTCAACTCTGCTAAATAAACCTCGGATTCATATTGAAGTTGATACCGGGATGACGCGCGGTGGTTTTCTGGATGAGTGGCAAGAGTTCCTAAAATCTGATTTCTCAACTGTGAATGTTGTTGGAATATTTTCACATTTCGCACGGGCTGATGAACCAGATGAACGACAAAATATTGACCAATTAATCAGATTTAACGAAATGGTTACCGAGTTAGCAGGTATTGGAGTTAATCCGATTATCAAACACCTATCGAATTCAGCAGCAACGCTGATGAATGCCGATGCTAATTTTGATTTAGTTCGAACTGGTATCGCGATGTATGGTTTATCACCGGATATCAATACCCTCGGGAGTAGCAAAGAACTTTCTTTAAAACCGCTTATGCAACTTCGGGCCAAACTGCATCTTGTAAAGCAGGTACCGGCTGGGGTCGGCGTTGGTTATGGCGGCACTGCGCACACATTTGCGGCAACCAAACTGGGAGTCGTTGCTATGGGATATGCCGATGGAATTCCGCGCATTGCACTAGGGACTGGCGTTTTTGTAGATGGAGTCAGAGCGCCAATTATTGGACGAGTTTCGATGGATCAATTTGTGGTTGATCTCGGCGCAGAGTCGTTAGCTAAATCTGGGGATTGGGTGGTTGTTTTTGGTAATGGATCACATGGGGAGTACACCGCAGATGATTGGGCCACGGCAGCTGGCAGTATAAATTACGAAATAGTTACCCGAATTGGGCCACGAGTGCCTAGAATCTACGCACCTCATGTCTACTAACTCTGCAGCGTTGCGAGTCGAACGAGTCAATGTCTCCTTCGGCGGTCTGCGCGCTCTCAATGATGTTTATTTAGAAATTGGTAAAAATGAAGTTGTTGGATTAATCGGCCCTAATGGCGCGGGAAAGACAACTTTATTTAATGCTCTGTGCGGTTTGGTTACGCCAGATTCTGGCGAGTTTCATCTTCACGGAAAACAGCGCGAATTTCCTAAACCATTTGAATTAGTCGATTTGGGAATTGCCCGCACCTTGCAAGGTGTTGGTTTATTTGGCGACCTAACTGTTTTGGAAAATGTAATGATTGGCGCGCAACATTTAGCTAAGTCAGGATTAATTTCGGCGGCTTTAGGTCGCAACAAAACGGATGAGCGCAAGATTCGCGAAAAAGCACGCGTTGCTCTAGAAAGAGTTTATGCCGGGCAACTTGCTGATCGTCGCGCAGATACGCTGTCATTTCCAGATACGAAACGAGTTGCAATTGCGCGTGCTTTAGTAAGCGAACCAAGCATTCTGATGTTAGATGAACCTGCCGGCGGGCTTGGCGCACAAGATATTGAGTGGATGAACTTAGTTATTAAAAACTTGAGCGCAACCATGTCAGTACTTTTAGTTGAGCATCACATGGATGTTGTTATGTCTGTTTGTAGCAAATTGTATGTGCTCAACTTCGGCGAAGTAATTGCAAGTGGAAATGCCGAAACAGTACGCCGCGATCCAGCAGTTATGGCTGCTTACTTAGGAACGGGCGCATAGATGTCACTCAATGTTTCCAACCTAACTGTGTATCACGGTGCAATTTGTGCTATTAATCAGGTTTCACTCGCTGTCCCCACCGGAAAGTTAGCCGCGATTATTGGTTCAAATGGTGCTGGCAAAACTACTCTGCTACGCGCTATATCAGGGCTGAACAAACCAACCCACGGAAATGTTAATTGGATGGGTCAAAACATCACAGGCATGAAACCGGAGAAGCTAGTGCGGCTCGGGATTTCCCATGTCTCGGAAGGTAAATCAGTTATTCCAGAATTGAGTGTGAAGGAAAACCTTGAGCTGGGTGCAATTTGGCGTCGAAATAAAAAAGAGGCGACTGAGTCTTTAGCACAAGTAGTTACAATTTTTCCTAGGCTAGGAGAGCGATTTCAACAACGCGCAGACACGCTCTCTGGCGGGGAACGCCAAATGTTAGCAATCGGTCGGGCGATGATGGCAAAACCCAAGTTACTTTTACTTGATGAGCCATCACTTGGTTTAGCACCGCTAGTAATTGAACAAATTTTCCAATCAATTCGTGACCTGACTACATCAATGCGATTGACGGTTTTACTTGTTGAGCAAAATGCAATGGGAGCTTTAAAAATTGCCGACCTTGGAGTTGTCTTGAATTTAGGTAAGGTCGTTGCGGTAAATCATGCGCAAGCTCTGATGGATGATCCCGCAGTGCGTGCTGCATACTTGGGGTATTAATTATGTTTCAATTTATAAATACGCTTCTTATCGGGATCACATCAGGTGGAATTTATGCACTGATGGCTATTTCAATGGTACTTGTTTGGCGAAGCACACGTGTCATTAATTTTGCCCAAGCCGGAATGGCTTTGTTATCTACCTATTTTGGGTATGAAGCGATGGTCAACCTCAACTCATTTTGGATTGCCTTACCGGTCGCCATGATCGGCGGTGCACTTTTTGCTGCCTTCATTGAAGTTGTTTTCATGAGATTATTGGTGAAGCACAGTTCAACCGGTCCGATTGCAAGCGTGGCTCCGATAATTGCAACCCTAGGTTTATTAGGAATTATTCGGGCTGTCGTTTCCATGATTTGGGGCGGACAAGATTTGCGGATCGTTGGCCCAGTTTCAAATGATGGTTTTACGATTGGTGACCAAGTTTTAGTCTTCTCGCCAATGAAACTGGTAATTTTATTAACCGTTATTGTTTTGATGATTTTATTGTCAATTCTTTTCCAAAAAACAAATTTGGGCCTATCACTAAGGGCCTCTGCCCATTCACCTGAAATTGCTCGATTATCTGGAATTAGAGTTGATGCGGTGAGAACCTTGGGTTGGGCGTTAGCCGGAGCCGCTGGAGCTGTTGCCGGAATGTTCCAAACCGTAAATGGAAATGGCTATTTGTCTCCAGATTCAATTGAGTTCTCACTTCTCTTGGTTTCAGGATTTATCGCGGCGGTGATCGGCGGTCTAGAAAGTCTCTTAGGTGCGGTCATAGGTGGAATGCTGCTAGGAATAGTAATCTCATTTATTTTAATTTATATCGACGGTGGTTTATTTTTTATCGCGCCATTTATAATTTTGCTTATCGTTTTATTTATTCGACCGCAAGGAATTATTGGCAGTAAGGCGGCCCGTCGTGCATAAGCGCAAGGAGTCTTCCCATTTAATTGCATTTATCATCGGGGGCGTAGTTCTCTTTTTCTTAAGTGGAAAAGTTGATGAGCTTCGGGTTTATCAAGGCGCAACTATTTCAGTTTATGTAATAGCCATTGCCTCGATTATTTTACTAACTGGCTATTCTGGGCAAGTCTCCCTTGGGCACGGAGCACTCATGGCAGTTGGTGCATATGCTGCCGCAGTTTCTCGGATTGAATTTAGCGTACCAATTGTTTTAACTTTTTTTATTGCTGTACTTGCCGCCGCGATCGCAGGCGCACTCTTAGGCGCCGCCGCCGCTCGTTTGTCTGGGCCTTATTTAGCTGGCACAACTTTGGCTTTGGCAATTGGCTTACCGTCCCTCGCCAATCAATTTTCAGTATTAGGCGGGGAACAAGGAATCTTTTTCGATGTTGGTTTTCCACCACTTTCCTTCGGCGAGAATTTCACTCAGTACAAGTGGTTTTTTTGGATTTCGGCATTAGCCGCCTTGATTTCAATGTGGTTGTTGCAAAACATTTTGCGATCTAGATATGGCCGTACCTGGCGGGCCGCCCGCGGCAATGAGGTTGCCGCCCAGCTATGCGGTGTTAATACCGCCCGAAGCAAGATTCTGGCATTTACTTTGAGCGCTGGATTCGCCGGCCTGGCTGGAGCCTTGCTTTCCATGACAATTGGCACCGTTTCACCGAGCGCATTCCCACTGGCGCTCTCATTCGCAGTAGTGACTGGTGCAGTGCTATCTGGCATAACTACCCTCTCAGGCGTCTTGATTGGGGCGATAATTCTGGTGGCGATTCCTGAGGTTGCTGATGTGATCGCGCATAGACTTGGTACATCAGAGGCCATTACCACCAACCTCCCAGGGCTAATTGTTAGCGGTTTGCTGATTCTGACCGTACTCTTTGTTCCTAATGGGCCGGTGGAGCAGCATCGCGCTCGCAAAGCAAAACATGTAGCGGACAAAAATTTAAATAGCAGTAACTCTCGTACCAAACCCTCGATGGAAGGAAAAACATGAAAGCAATGAACCGTCGCAAGCTGATTACAGCTTCAGCGGTAGTAGCTGTAGTTGGATTGGCTGCAACAGCAATTCCAGCACAAGCAGCTGAAGTTGGCGTGAGTTCAACTCAAATTAAATTGGGTATGACCTTGCCAATGACTGGTACCGCATCACTTGGTTATAACAAGATCCCAGGTGCCGCAAAGGCGTACTTCGACTATCTTAATGCAAATGGTGGAATAAATGGCCGCAAGGTCACACTGGTTGTAAAAGATGATCGTTATGTTCCAACCGAAGCAGTTGCTAAAACAAATGAACTCATCCTTAAGGACAAGGTCATGGCACTTCTTGCACCTCTTGGCACTGCAAATGTGAAAGCAGTAGCCGCAGTTGTAAATCCAGCACGTCGCGGCATACCAGTCCTATTTATTAACACTGGATTCAGCGGATTTGCTAATGTGAAGAAGTATCCAACTACTTACACTGTATTGCCTTCATACATTATGGAAGCAAAGGTTATGGGACAGTACATCAAGGAAAACTTTGCCGGCAAAAAGATTGGTCTGCTATATCAAGATGATGACTTCGGTTCAGATGCACTTGCCGGCTTTAAGACCGCAGGCGTTGACTTTGCAGTAAAGGTTGCTTATGCATCAGGTTCACAAGGTGCAGCAGCTGCGGCTGGCTGGATTACTAAGTTCAAGGCCGCCGAAGCAGATGTTGTAATCCTCTTTGGTGTTTCAAGTGCAACATCTGCGATGCTTGGAGTTGCAGCCCAACTTCAGTACAAGCCACAGTGGATGCTCGGCTCAGTTGGTGGCGATGCCACAACAATTAAGTTAACTGGAGTTCCTGCGGGGGTATTATTTAACGCAATTGGGTTCTCACCAGTACCTTCTACAACAGATATGAACGATGAGTACGTAAAATTCTTCTCAGATATTTACGCAAAAGCAGTTCCAGGATCAGCTTTTGACCTCAATGTACTGCTTGGCATGAACACAGCGTTTATGACCGCGCAGGCACTTAAAGCTGCTGGTTTAAATCCAACTCGCAAGTCACTGTTAGCTGCAATCGATAGCAAGGGTGCAACCTTTGCAAACTCTGCTTTGGTTCCAGCAGGTTACTCAAAGATTAGCCATGTTGGTTTAACTGGTTACTGGGTAGGAAAATACTCACCTACTGGTGATCTATCTCCAATTGGTGGAACATATGTTGCCTACACCACTGACTCAGGATCTGGCGCAGTTATTAAGTCAACCTACAAGCGTCCGGCCATGCCAACGAGGGGATTACCAAACTAATGAAAAAAGTAAGATTTCTCTCGCTTATTTCCGTAACTGCTCTTGTAACTACCGTCCTTATCACCGCACCAACAGTTGCTAATGCTGCACCTGCTTGCGACGGTAAGAGCCCAATTCAGTCTTGCGTTGGAGTAACATCTGATGGAGCACCATATGCGATGCAGGTTCCAGCAAACTTCAACGGAACTGTTGCGCTGTACTCACATGGATACCGCTACAACGTAGATATTCCGGTCGGAATTCCACTAATTGGTGGATATAAGATCACAAATACACCTGAGCCAGTTCCAGGTGGAAATGCTGAAGTTGCTAAATACTTCTTCAGTCAAGGTATTGCAATTGTTGGTTCTGGCTTTGCTCGTCAAGGTTGGAATCCAGATTCAGCAATCAAGACAAATGTTGAGCTGATCGACACCTTCAAAAAGCAGTTCCCTAAAACTGAAAAGGTAATTGCTTGGGGATCTTCCCTTGGTGGCGTAATTACGCAAGGTCTTGCGGAAAAGAATCCTTCACTTGTTTCTGCTGTTGCACCTATGTGCATGGCTGACAATATTGAACCACAATTAACTGGAGCTGGAGACTTCCTGTGGGGCCTTAAAACCCTATTTGATCCAACCATTAAGGCTGGAAATTATTCAGCAGGTGCTGCTGGCGTTGCCGAGTCATATGCCGATCTGGTAAAGGTATTTACCGTCATGGGTAAGTTGCAGGCAGCTATACCAACTGGCGCATGGCCAGACACCTCCTCCGCTACCGGTAAGGCACTTGCTTCAGCGGGAGTTCCTTCCCGAAGCGCACTATTGCTGCTTGGCTTAATGGCTGGAATTCCAACTCAATCAGCACACTTTGACGCTATTTCAGGTCCAAATGGTCCGTTGAAGTTGAGTTTCCCATTGGCAATTAGCCCAGCACTTGCAATTCTAGAAAATGGAACAAATGCAGCCGCCCTGGCTGTACTTGCAACCCAGGATGTAGAAAATCAGGTCGGTGGAGCGGTCTTTGATAACACAAAGACTGATTACGCAGCACGCGTTGATTCAGAGCGAGTAATTTTCAACGCAGCACTATCTGGAAACACGGTAATTGACGCATTACTGGGAGCATTAAGTGCGGCAAACCCAGGTGCGCCACGTGCAGCCGCTAACCCAGCAGCGGTTGCAAAGATGCGGGCACTCCATGCAAATACTGGAAAGATAAATGTTCCAACAGTATTGATGGTTGGTCTGGCAGATCCAATTACACCAGCAGGTGCATCACAGCGCCTAGTCGATCTGTATGTGGACCAGTATGCAGCTGAAAAAGCTGCTGCGGTTAAGGAATATCGGACAACTCGTGATTACAAGAATCCAAGAAATAAGCTTTTGATGCTCTGGAATACAACTCCAGCTAACTATACAAAGTTTAATGAAACGGGATCTCCAATCACCACAACTCCTGCAGCACCAGGAACTAACCACTGCAACTTCACAACAACACAACTGTTGTTGGTGGCAAAGTCTCTGGTACAGGCAGCAAGTACTGGAAAACTTCCATCAGGTGGAGCGCTGTATACAGCGGTTCGCAAAGCTGGAAACCTTTCAATTGATAAGGGAATCAGTGTCCCTTGGTTGAAGTACTACGGCGACAATTAGTAGCTCACAATAAAAAAGAGGGCTTGGGAAATGAACTGAACCCCATAAGTTGGAGTTCTAATTAAGAGTCGGGGCAATGTTAGCAAGGGACTGAGTTCGGTAGTCAACCGGGCTCAGTCCCTTTAA
>JAYVQU010000044.1:0-116523 GCA_043776875.1 Actinomycetes bacterium | reverse complement strand
GAGGCGACCAAGCCCCAACCAACACCCATCGGCGAGGTGCCAGCCATCTCTGAGACTGTCGTGAGCACACTTTCCGCACGTTTTCGATATTCGGAGTCGCCGGTTAAGGCGGAGTGAGTAATCAGCGCCTTTGCGAGCGCAAATACACCAGATGGCTCCGCGTTGTCATGAATATTCTTTGGGCGTTGCACTAAGCCTGGTGCCAATGCGTCGGTGTAAAAGAATCCATTCGATTCGTCGGCGAAATTCTCGCTGGCCACCTGAAGTACATTGCTGGCCAGATCGAACCAGTCTTGGCGACCAGTCACTTGGTAAAGTGCGAGAAATCCCTCTGCGACATTTGCGTAGTCATCAAGGACTCCCCAATTCGAACCCACCATGCCATTACGTGAAGTTCTATTAATCCGATTCTCGCCATGATGCCCCATGTGTACGTTTACTAAGAGTTCTGCGGCGGCCGATGTAGGCGAAGTTAGCACCACGGGCAATTGCAGTAAGTACAACAAACCCGTCGCCATTCAATCACAACTAAATAATTGAGATAGTAAGAGACAAGAAAAAGATTACTAAGCCCTTGACCTACACTTTCTTCCTTGTGGCGGGTGAAGGATTTGAACCTTCGAAGGCAGAGCCGGGGGATTTACAGTCCCCTCCCATTGGCCGCTCGGGCAACCCGCCAAGGTCGTACAAGTATTGCGGCAATTATGGATTGTGCGAAGGGTAAGGATACCTTACGCAGATAGGCGCCAAGACCCAGTCTTATGCGACCGATTTTTAATACGTGAAGGAGCTCTTTAAATGGCCGCAGATAGCAGTTTTGATGTCACCTCCAAAATCGACCGAATGGAACTTGATAATGCAATAAATCAAGCGGTTCGAGAAATTGAAACTCGCTTTGATTTTAAAAATACTGGTTCCAAGATCGAGCTCGAGGGTGAAAAAGTATTGATTGAAGCTGACACGGAAGAGCGCGCAAAAGCAGCACTCGATGTTGTTAAAGAAAAGATGATTAAGCGTGGCGTTTCGCTCAAACACCTTGATGCCGGTGCACCACAGCTGTCTGGAAAGATTTACAAGATTGCGGCACCCCTGAAAGAGGGGATCTCAACTGAGAACGCCAAGAAAATTGCGAAAAAGATTCGAGATGATGGTCCAAAATCGGTGAAGACGCAGATTCAGGGTGATGAGCTCCGGGTAACTTCCAAGAGTCGCGATGATCTACAAGAAACTATGGCGATGATTAAAGATGGTGGCTGGGATTTTGCCGTTCAATTTACCAACTTTAGATAATTGAGTAAAAATAAACTCGGTCTTCTCTTTGGTGTAAGTGCTTACTCAATCTGGGGGGCGCTCCCCCTCTATTGGGTGCTACTTGAACCCGCAAAAGCGCTAGAAATTGTTTCGCACCGTGCGGTGTGGACGGTAGTTTTTTGCATTATTGTTTTAATTGCAACTAAAGCATTGAAAGACACTTTAGCAACATTGAAGCGACCAAGGGTTGCGATAAAACTGTTCCTAAGTTCATTACTTATATCCATTAACTGGTTGGTTTATATCTGGGCTACCAACAATGGACATGTAGTAGAAGCATCGCTGGGTTATTACATCAATCCGCTAATAATTATTGGCTTCGGTGTCATATTGGTTAAAGAAAAATTAAGTCCGCTGCAATGGGTAGCGGTGTCAATCGCAACTCTTGGAGTACTGGTGTTAACCATCGATTACGGTCGCTTGCCATGGATCGCACTTGTTTTGGCTATTTCTTGGGGCAGCTACGGACTGATCAAGAAGCAGTTGGGTCTTGGCGCCCTTGAAGGCCTGGCGATTGAGACCTTTATCTCCGCCTTTTTTTACCTGGGATACCTGATTTACATAGGTAATCAAGGCACTGGGCAGTTCGGGCACAGCTGGGGTTTAACGCTTTTATTAATCAGCGCTGGTGCCATTACTGCAATTCCATTGCTGTTATTTAACGGTGCAACTACTCGCCTACCATTTACAACTATTGGTTTGCTTCAGTACATAACTCCAACTCTGCAGTTCTCAATTGGAGTTTGGATTCGGCATGAGGAAATGCCCACAGCACGTTGGGTTGGTTTTATGATTATTTGGGTTGCGCTGACTACCCTTGCTATCGATCTAGTCAAATCAAATAAGGCTAGTAACTAACGATTAATAATCTGAATTTCACCAGCGCGAATTGAAGTCCTAATTCTATTCTGCGGTGGCGGTAGTGGGCAGTTGTATGCAGATGAAAAACCACACGGTGGAATAAATGCTCGATTAAAATCAAGAATTACTTCATCATCTGATTTTATTACGAAGAGAAATCGCCCCGGCAGATAAGTCTTTTCACCTGCAACTTCGCTTAGCCCCGTTGCATCAGCGAAGGTAAGTAGCAACTTTCCCCCATCATCGAATGCATGTAACTGGTATTGCTCGCCTGCGATTTCAATATTGATATCACCAGGAACTGGTAGTGGACGAAACAATCCGTTATCACGAAGGTGCTCAAATGGAACCGTTCGTCCAGCGGGGGCAGGAATAAATTGACCTTTGATTATCCAAGATGGGTCGAATGAAAACGTTGAAATCGCATTAAATTTAAGGTTGGCCTCAGATTTGCTGTCCCAAAATCGAAGACCCCGCTCAGTTTCCCCTGTTGTGATGTTCTTTCGAGCCAACTCAGTTACTTGAACAGTTTCGGGTAACCCAACTTCAACCTCAGCTTTTGTCTCACCCTCACCAAGCCAGCGAGTTTCAAAAAGAGCAAGATTTCCTAATGGACTCGTCAGGCTGGTAATTCGAGCGAATTTCCATGCGTTAAATGACGCTTCAGATAAATCAAGTGAGAGTGTCATAGATGAATGTTATCGAATCGGAGCTAATAAATCACTTGGGAAACAAACGCAGATGCAAATATACCGCAATTTCAATTTTGGATAAAGATTGAGTAGATTAAGCCTCATGACTACGAAAGCAAAGTTTGTGAAACGACGCGTTGTTGATTTCTGCAAGTTTTCATTGCACAACTGTTAATTCTGCTTCGTAAATTTATCTTTTTCTTTTTTATTAAAACCCCTACCCATTTATTTGAAAGGTAATCATGAAGATCTCAAAAAAACTCTCTACGATTGCGGGCTTTTTGGCCGCAGCTCTCGTTGTATCAGTAGCACCTGTGTCACACGCTGCTAGCAGCGATGCAATTGTCAATATCGGATCACTCTATGAACCGCAGAACCTCAGCAACTACGGTGGCGGAGGTCAAGGAATTACACAGGCATTCAACAACAACGTGTACGAAGGTCTTTTCCGACTTACAGATGCAGGCAAAGTTGAAAACCTCATTGCAGATAATTATTCAGTAAGCCGTGATCGACTTACTTACACAATCAAGATCAAGTCTGGAATCAAGTTCCACTCAGGAAAGGCGCTCACTTCAACTGATGTGAAGGCATCTGTTCTTGCCGTCACAGATCCAACCTCTAAATCTGCGCGAAAGAGCAGTTTTGTTGCCCTCTCCTCCATAGCGACTCCAAATAACACAACCGTTGTATTCACTTTGAAGCAACCATCAATCTCTTTCACTTACAACCTCAGTTATGTCTGGATCGTTGATTCATCAAAGACGGATATCACCACTGCCGAAGATGGAACGGGTCCATACACACTCGACATGTGGAAACGTGGAAGTTCGCTAACGTTGAATCGTTTCGATGGGTACTGGGGTACAGCAGCAAAAAACGCTGGCGTTGTATTTAAGTACTTTACAGATGCTACAGCACTTAATAATGCACTGCTGTCCGGTCAGATAGACATCATTACTTCAGTTCAGAGTCCAGATGCAATTAGGCAATTTGAATCAAGAAAAGACCTAAAAATTTCAAGTGGGGCATCCACAACTAAGGAACTCCTTGCCTTCAATGATCGCATCACTCCTTTTAATAATATTCAGGTGCGCAAGGCGGTTTATTCAGCAATTAATCGTCAGAAACTTCTTCAGTCAATTTGGGGCAGTTACGGCACTTTGATTGGCTCGATGGTGCCGCCAACTGATCCTTGGTACACCGACCTTCGCAATAAAAACCCCTACAGTGTTAATCTTGCTAAGCGCTTACTCAAGGAGGCTGGCTATGAAAAGGGCTTCACATTCACACTTGATGCGCCTACATATAACCCACATCCAGCAGTAGCTTCATTCGTGAAGTCAGAACTTGCGAAGGTAGGAATCACCGTGATCATCAATCCTATTTCAAGTGATACCTGGTATTCAAAGGTCTTTAAAGCTCGTGACTTCCAAGCGACACTTCAGGAACATGTAAATCACCGTGATGTGGTTTGGTACGGAAATCCAAATTTCTACTGGGGTTATGACAATCCAAGGGTTACTAATTGGGTCGCCGAAGCAGAGGCCTCATCAACGATTGCTGCACAGACAAACAAGTTAATTCTTGTTAATCGGCAGATTGCCGCCGATGCGGCCAGCGTCTGGCTGTACCTTTACCCTCAGATTGTTGTCGCCAAGAGCAACATCAGTGGATACCAGGTAAACGGTCTCAACTCTCAATTCTTTGTCTTTGATATCGTGAAGTCATAGATAAGGCTAATTCATGATTAGAAGGAGGAGGCGATGTTACGCGAAATATCACGCCGTACTCTCTTCCTCCTTCTTTCTTTCATCTTTTCGCTCCTTACAATATTTGTTTTACTTCGAGTATTACCAGGAGATCCATCAAATGCACTCCTGAACATCAATGCCACTCCGGAACAGATAGCAGCTGTTAGGGCTTCCATAGGAGCCGATCGCCCAGTTTGGCAACAGCTAATTAGTTGGCTCAATGATTTAATACATTTAGACCTAGGGACCTCCTACGTCAGTGGCTTGCCGGTCTGGCCCGAAATCTCTGCGACCTTGATTGTCACCATTCCATTAACTGTGGTCGCTTTTATTCTCTCAGCAGTCATTGCCACCATTTCGGGTGCCCTGTCCGCTTACTACCGAAATCGCTGGTTTGGAATAGTTCTTTCTGCCTTATCTCAACTCGGAATTGCAATTCCAGTTTTCTGGATTGGAACAATTCTGGTTTGGATATTTGCATTGAAGTATTACTGGCTTCCTTCTGGGGGCTTTCCGGTCGACAATTTCGCAAATCCGGTCGATGCAATAAAATCTCTAATACTGCCAGTTGCCACAATTGTTTTGGTTATGTCGGCCTCACTCACTCGTTACATGAAATCTGTATTTACTGATGTCATTGATAGCGACTACATAAGAACGGCGCGTTCATTAGGTAGTAGCCATCTCTGGGCAATCTATCGACACGGTACTCGCAATGCATCTGTACCTATAATCTCTATCTTGGGCATCGAGTTAGCAACAACTTTCCTTGGTGCAGTCGTTGTGGAGAGCGTATTTTCTCTTCCTGGATTAGGAAATTTCTTAGTGCGAGCCATAGCACAACATGACTATCCAAACATTCAAGGCGTACTTCTGTTCACAACATTGTTAGTACTCCTCATTGGTTTTGTTGCAGATATTTTGCAGCGAATTATTGATCCACGAATTAGGAGTAGTGGATGAAGAAATATTCTTGGACGTTTCGGATAGGAATTGGCTTAACTGGCATCATCCTATTTATTGCACTTCTCGCTATCTTTTGGACTCCATACGATGTGGACAATACTGAAGGAAAGCGACTAGAAGGCTCCTCTATTCGCCATCTTTTTGGAACTGACAGGCTTGGGCAGGATCTACTCTCACAAGTCATGGACGGTTCGAAGATTGCGCTTTTGGTGGGTTTTGGTGCGGTAATCATTTCCTTTCTAATAGGAGTGACCTTGGGAATTACTGCCGCGATATCCCCAAAATGGATTGATGATACTTTTGCGTCTATCTTTGATACTTTGATTGCATTCCCGACTTTGCTCTTAGCGATGTTGATAGTTGCGACTCGTGGGCCCTCACTCTCCACGGCGATCCTCTCAATTGGAATAGCTTCAAGTGCTCCCGTTTCTCGGCTTTCTCGCATTCTCGCAAAACGAATTCTTTCCACTCAATATATAATTGCCGCTCGCGTAAGTGGTGGCACTACCTGGTCCATCATTAGAAAGCATCTACTGCCAAATATGTGGCCAACTCTTATGGTAAGCGCAGCAGTTATCTATGGAGTCGCAGTTCTTGCTGAGGCCGGGCTTTCCTATCTGGGCCTAGGTTCCCCACCGCCATCGACATCATGGGGCAATCTCCTTCGCGAAGCGCAAAGTACTGTGGTTACCCAACCTCTTGGTGCGCTAGCGCCAGGAATTGCAATTGTAACTTTGGTCCTCGGAATTAATTTCATTGCAGATGGGTTACGCGATTACGTGGATCCAACTTTAAGGTGTGACCGATGAATTCGCTTCTCGCTGTATCTCACTTGACAGTCATTTCAGGAAGTGGACATCTGGTTAATAATATTTCTTTTAACATCGGCTTTGGGGAACGGGTTGGACTCATCGGCGAATCAGGTTCTGGTAAATCGCTTACATCGCTTTCAATTTTAGGGCTACTTCCAAGAGCGCTAGCCGTAGGTGGTGAAATATTTTACGAAGGCGAGAATCTTTTGCTGCTTGGCGATCGGCAGCTCCAAAGTATTCGTGGCGCAAAAATAGCCCTGGTCTTTCAAGATCCAACAACTGCACTTGATCCGTTGATGAAGATAGGCAAACAGTTGGAACAGCCGATCAAGCGCAACTTTGGGTTAAGAGGCCATGCCCTCAAAGAAGCGATTTTGCAGGCGCTGACAAAAGTTAAACTTGCAGATCCGATTCGAATCATAGATTCATACCCCCACGAAATTTCGGGTGGAGAAAAACAACGCGTGGCTATAGCTGCCGCGCTTGCATGTAAACCTAAACTTCTTGTTGTCGATGAACCTACTACCGCCCTTGATGTCACAGTTCAACGCGAGATTCTGCTACTTCTTGATGCACTGGTCCGCGAGGAAGAATTGAGCCTGCTTTTTATCTCGCATGACATTGCCGTTATTTCTCAGATAGCAGACCGCGTATTGGTTATGAATTCCGGGGCGATTGTTGAGGACGGCTCCATTCAAAACATATTGAATAATCCACAACATCCTTACACTCAAAAACTCATCGCTAGTGCACGCGCATTGGACAGTGCTCTTGGTGCGACACTATGACAGTTCTACTAAAAGTGAGTGAATTAGGATTCTCTTACAAATCACTTCTTGGTGTTTCAAATATAAATATCACTGTGACTGAAGGCGCGAGCATAGGAATAATTGGTGAATCTGGGGCTGGAAAATCGACACTTCTTTCACTGATGCTCGGACTGCAAGCACCTACAACTGGTTCAATCGAGTTCAATGGTCTTCCTTTGCAACTAAAATCTCGCAAGAATCGACTTCTTTTCAGACAGAGTGTGCAGGCGATATTCCAGGATCCATACGCTTCGCTCGATCCACGCCAAAGAGTTTCAGAGATAATTGCCGAACCTCTGCACTCACTTAAACTAGTTGATAGCGGTGTAACTGCGTCAGAGCAAATCAGGAATGCACTTCGAGACGTTGAGCTGGATTTAAATCTCGCTACTCGCTATCCACATGAATTATCAGGTGGACAGCGTCAACGAGTGGCAATAGCTCGTGCGCTAATTGCCTCTCCTAAACTCCTGATTGCCGATGAGCCAACTAGCGCCCTCGATGTGACAACTCGAATCGAGATTATTGAATTATTGAAAAAGATAAGAGCAAAACGTAACTTTGCACTGGTGATTGTCTCGCATGATATCAGCGTTTTAGCCTCGCTTGCCGATCACTTGGTCGTGCTGCGAAATGGAGAGATTGTCGAGGCTGCAGCAACCTCGGAGATACTTCATTCATCAAAAAACGAATACACCATTCAATTGATTTCGGCGGTACCGCGCATTAAGTAATTAGGTTGAACGGTCAATAACCGCATCGCATAGCGATATTAGCGCGTCAGTTGCATCAGTAGTTGGAAGCGGCGAAAGAGCAAATCGAGCTTCCTTTGCAATTTGGTGAAGTTGTTGACGAGATTCATCAAGTGCTTTGTGGTCGCGAAGTGCAACCAGAACTTGTTGGACCGTTGCTTCATCCTCAATAGGGGCACTCAGTAAGCGCTTGAGTTCTGAATCGGCGGCGGCAGTCGATTTCATGACATTTAAGGTTACAAGAGTTGGAACACCTTCGCGAAGATCGGTACCAGGAGTCTTTCCTGATTGATTTGATTCACTAGCGATATCTATAACATCGTCGGCAAGTTGGAATGCAACGCCTATCTTTTCCCCAAATGCTGTGACCGTGTCAGTTATATCTGCAGGTGCACCTGAAATCATTCCACCGTAACGGGCAGAGGCGGCGATTAATGAACCTGTTTTATCTGCAACAACTTTCAAATAATGTTCAAGTGGATCTTGGCCAGGGTTTGGACCCTGCGTCTCCATGATTTGGCCAATGACTAAGCGTTCAAAGGTACGGGCTTGTAAACGAACCGCAGCTGGTCCTAAATCGGCTAGCAAATCAGAGGACTTGGCAAATAAAAAGTCACCCGTTAAAATCGCAATTGTGTTCCCCCAGCGGATGTTGGCACTTTCAACGCCGCGACGAAGCGGGGCCTCATCCATCACATCATCGTGATACAAGGTTGCCAGGTGGGTAATTTCACAAGCTACGGCGGCGGCAATGACGCCCTGGCCAGTGGGATCACCAAAGTGTGAGGTGATAAGGGTCAATAACGGGCGTAACCGCTTGCCGCCAGCGGCAACAAGGTGGTGTGCGGTCTCATTAACAAATGGGTACTCGCTCCGGGTATGGCTATGAAGTAGCGCTTCCACCTCTGCCATTCGACCAATTAGCTGTGCTTCAAGAACAGGTGCAACATTTGGAATTCCGAAGGCAGACATTAACGAATGAAAGTAGCTAAATCAGCGATGAAGTTTAGAAGTGGTGTTGGGTAAACACCTAGTACCAAGGTAATAGCTGCTGCAATGATAATGGTCGAACGGGTAAGAATTGAAGGAACTACAACACTTGCACCATCTTCAGTGGCATCAGTGAAAAACATCAAAACAATTACGCGGATGTAGAAAAAGACTGCAATTGCACTTGAAAGTACCCCGATGATTACTACGCCTTTCGCGCCACTTTCATAGGCTGCTGAAAAAATTGAAAACTTTCCAATAAAACCACTTGTCAATGGAATTCCAGCAAAAGCTAAAAGGAAGAAAGCAAAGGTAGCGGCAGCAAATGGTGAGCGCTTGCCTAGACCTTTCCAGCGATTTAGATCGGTAACTTCGCCGGTTGAATCACGTACCAGGGTTACCACACCAAATGCTCCAACTGTTGCTATTCCATATGCAAACAGGTAGAAAATTGTTGCATCAAGTCCGGACTTGTTAAGCGCAATGACTCCTGAAAGCAAGAAACCGGCGTGAGCAATTGATGAGTAAGCAAGCATTCGCTTAACATCGCGCTGTGTTATGGCCACCAGCGAACCAAGCAGCATGGTAATAATCGCAATACCCGAAAGCATTGGTGTCCATGACCACTGCGCATTTGCAAAAACGGTGTAGTAGATGCGGAGCATCGCACCAAATGCGGCAACCTTTGTGGCCGCTGCCATAAAGGCGGTAACTGGAGTTGGTGCGCCTTGATAAACATCGGGCGACCATGCATGGAATGGAACTGCGCCGACCTTGAAAAGTAGCCCGATGGAAAGGAAGGCCATACCGATCAGCAGTAGCACATCATTTCCACTGCCACCTACGATTGACTGCTGGATTCCAGCAAAGGTGAGAGAGCCCGAGAAACCATATAAATAAGCGGCGCCAAATAGGAAAAATGCCGATGAAAAAGAGCCTAACAAGAAGTACTTCAGCGCGGATTCTTGTGAGGCCAAGCGGCGGCGGCGCGATAATCCAGCCATCAAATAAAGCGGGAGTGAAAGCATTTCAAGTGCAACAAATAATGTAATGAGATCACTTGCTACCGGAAACAACATCATTCCAGCGACTGCGAACAAGGTGAGTGGATAAACCTCGGTCACTTGGTTGCCAGTTTGGATCGCCTTGCGCTCCTCTTCCGAACCTGGAAGTGCCGCCGGAAGCGCGGTGAAATGTTCCGTGTCCGCAATCAAGAAGATAGAGATAATTGAAATAATCAGGATTGATGCCTGTAACAACAAGGCCGGTCCATCGATGATGACAGATCCCATTGCCGCCGTTAGTGACTGTTGACCACGAATCTTCCAAATTTGAATCAGTGCAAGCATCAATGCACCAAGTGAAAGTGTTAGCTGTACTACTGGCCGAAGAGCTTTGGAAACAAAGGCTTCGACTAGTACACCAAGAAGGGCGCCACCTAACAGAATCAACATCGGTGAAAGAAGTGCGTATGAAAGTACTGGCGCGGTAAATGTCATTACTTGTCCCCATTAGTTGGTGGCGGATCAGTGAGACCCATTTGTGAAATAACATGCGATGCAGCTGGATTAATAACCTTTAAGAGTGGTGATGGATAGAAGCCCAATACGACGATGATTGCAATCACAGGAGCGATTGCAATCTTTTCGCGAAGATTTAGATCCTTGAGATTTTCATTGCCTGGGGTAGTTGGACCGTGCAAAGTTTTTTGAACTGGAATCAAAATGTATAAGGCTGCTAGGACAATTCCAAAGGTTGCGATAATTGCATGCACTGGATACTTAGTAAAAGTTCCGACCAAAACTAGGAACTCGCTGACAAAACTTGATAGTCCAGGTAGGGCCAACGAAGACATGCCAGCAATAAAAAATGTCCATGCCATCACTGGAGTAACCCGTTGCAATCCACCGAAGTCAGCGATCGTTGAAGAACCACGGCGTGAAATCATCCAGCCAGCTACTAGGAATAGCGCCGCGGTAGAGAAACCGTGGTTAAACATGTACAAAGTCGCACCGCTGTGGCCTTGTGTGGTCATAGCAAAGATTCCCATGGTGATGAAACCAAAGTGAGAGATCGATGTAAATGCAATCAAGCGCTTGATCTCTTTTTGCCCAATCGCAAGGAAAGCACCATAAGTAATTGAAATAACCGCAAGAATTAAAATTACCGGAGTAAAAGTTTTGCTTGCTTCAGGAAACAAAGTCAAGCAGTAACGGATCATTCCGAAAGTACCGACCTTGTCTAAAACACCAAGGAGTAGCACGGAAGTTCCGGGGGTGGCAGAGGTTGCCGCATCTGGCAACCAGGTATGGAATGGCCACACCGGCGCCTTAATCGCAAAGGCGATAAAGAATCCAAGGAATAAGATATTTTGAGTTGTTGAGCTCATTTCTAATTGAGAAAGTTTATTGATATCAAATGTGTGGCCACCTTGTGCGCCAGAGATTACATACAGCGCAATGATTGATGCCAGCATCAACAATCCACCAACCAGGCTGTAGATCAAGAACTTCACCGCTGCTGCTGCCCGCTCCCCCGTTCCGTAACCACCGATAAGGAAGTACACCGGAATCAACATCGCTTCAAAGATTACATAAAACAAGAAAAGATCGGCTGCAGCAAAAACACCAATTATCATGGTTTCCAGAACAAGGATGAGAATGTAGAAAGTCTTAACGCTCCAGCGACCACCGTGTGCTTCATTCCAACCCGCCAACACAACAATTGGTGCCAAGATAGTTGACATCAAAATCAACACAAGTGCGATGGCATCTACACCGAGTGCGTAATTGATTCCAAAACTAGGAATCCATGAGTACTTTTCGACAAATTGAAGGTTCACATTCTCCCGTTGGAATCCAACCGCCATCGCGATTGTCGTTGCCATTACCGCAAGTGTTGTTGCCAGCGCGGCTTGTTTTGCCGCCCTTTCATTGGCTTTAGGAAGGGCTGAAATAATTGCGGCACCCGCAAGAGGTAGCAGCATTAAGAGCGTTAACCACTTCATTAGACGACCACCACCCAAATCGCTGCAATCAGCACAACTGCACCTATCAAAATCATTGCGGCATAACTACGGACAAAGCCGTTTTGTAGCCCTCGAAGTCCGGCACCTGAACTCAGCGCTAACTTTCCAACTCCGCGCACTGCACCATCAATCACAACCTCGTCGGTTGCCACCAGGGTTGCGGTTAACACCTGTCCTGAACGCATAAAGACCGCTTCATTGAAACGATCCTGCAGCAAATCTTGTCGGGCAATCTTGGTAAATACTGAAACATCAGTCGGAGCAATTGCTTCCACCTTTTGACGTGAATACTTGTAGAAGGCGATCGCGATACCTATTGCTACCATTATTAGCACCATCATGGAAACAACAATTGGCTTTAGCAACTCTTCATGTTCGCCTTGGTGGGCAAACAATGGAGCCAACCAGTTAACAAGTGCATCGCCACGAGCTAGCAAATATCCTGAGGTAACTGAACCAACGGCAAGAATCGCCATTGGTAACCACATTAACCATGGAGACTCGTGCGGATGCGCATCATCCTCCCAGCGCTTTGTGCCAGTAAAGGTAAGAATCATTACCCGGGTCATGTAGAAGGCGGTAATTGCAGCACCTAACAAGGTAATGCTTCCCAACAATATTCCCTTAATGCCACCGGAATTAAATGCGGTTTCAATAATCATATCTTTTGAGTAAAACCCAGCAAATGGTGGGACACCAAGAATTGCTAAGTAGCCCAGGCCAAATGTGGCAAATGTAATGGGCATGAATTTACGAAGTGCACCGTACTTGCGCATATTTACTTCATCATTCATGCCATGCATGACCGAGCCTGCACCGAGGAACATCCCAGCTTTAAAGAAACCGTGAGTAAGTAAGTGCATGATTGCGAATGCATAACCAACTGGACCGAGCCCAGTTGCCAAAATCATGTAGCCGATTTGAGACATTGTCGATGCAGCCAGTGCTTTTTTGATGTCATCTTTTGCGGTACCGATTAGCGCACCAAAGATCAAAGTAATAGCGCCAACTATGACAACTAGTAGTTGCGCAGTTGGCGCTGCATCAAAGACAAAGTTTGAACGAGTGATGAGATATACGCCGGCGGTCACCATTGTTGCTGCGTGAATCAAAGCTGAAACTGGTGTTGGACCGGCCATCGCATCGCCTAACCAAGCTTGTAACGGAAATTGTGCTGATTTACCGGCAGCAGCCACAAGCAGCATGATTCCCATGCCGGTTAAAGCAGCATCAGAAGTATTAGGGGCACTTTCTGCCACTCCGGCAAAGGAAACCGTTCCCATGGAAGCAAAAGCGATCATGATTGCCAGCGACAATCCCATATCGCCAACTCGATTCATCACAAATGCCTTTTTGGATGCGGTGGCATAGGCCGGCTTTTGATTCCAGAAACCAATTAATAGGTATGAGGCAAGACCAACACCTTCCCAACCTACGTAAAGGCTCAAATAACTATCACCTAAAACCAATATCAACATTGCTGCAATAAAGAGATTGAGGTAGGCGAAAAATCGACGTCGATCGCGATCTTCTGACATGTATGAAATCGAATAAATATGAATCAATGTGCCAACGCCAGTAATTAGCAAGACAAAACAAATCGAAAGCTGATCTAACAACAATCCCGCATCTACCTGGAAACTGCCTACCGAGATCCATTCAAAGAGCTTTTGTGAGACCGGGCGGGCATCCGTCGAACGACTGACCATTTGCGAAAGTTGGTAAAGACCAACACCAAAAGAAGCAGCTGATAGCGCAGTGGCTAATAGGTGTCCCCATTTATCGGTACGACGCCCACCAAGTAGTAGTAGTGCGGCACCCACCAATGGCAGCGCGATCAAATACACCAAACTGTTTGAGATCGTCATCTTTATCGCTTCAACAAATTAGCATCATCAACCGATGCGGATCGACGGGATCGGTAAATAGCCACGATAATTGCAAGGCCAACTACAACTTCACAGGCGGCAACAACCATTGTGAAGAAGGCCATTACCTGACCGTTGAGATCTCCGTTAATGCGGGAAAAAGTTACAAAGGAAAGGTTGGCGGCATTAAGCATTAACTCGATACACATGAAAACCACAATTGCATTGCGACGCACAACTACGCCGACCGCACCAATAGTGAAGAGGAGCGCCGAAATGTAAAGATAGTTTGCGGCCTCCATTACTTCTCCTCCGCTACCTGAGTAGAGAGTTTGCTTAAATCAAATGCGTTTGAATCAAGTATGTCGCCACGAGCATTAAGAGTTACATTCACGGAAGCTGCTGCCGCAGTCCCGTCCGGAAGCAATGCCGGAACATCAACGGCGTTGCGTCGTGCATAAACACCTGGTGCTGGCAGGCCGGCCGCGTTTGCTAGTGAGTCGCCCCGGAAACGATTAATGGAAAGTTGGCGTTGCGTTGGCTTGGCCGATGTTTGATGATGCGCCAGCACCATTGCGCCAAGGGCCGCGGTAACCAACAAGGCCGATACGACTTCAAAAGGCCAGACATAGGTCGAAAATAAAAGTTGCGCAATACCTTGAACATTGCCATCGGCATTTGCCGCGGTGAGTCCGACCGAACTTCGACCAAGCGTTGCCCGGCCAAGCAATGCAACCATTAACCCACCAAAGCCGACTGCGGCGGTAATAGCAATTGGTCGAAGACCACGAATTGTCTCGGTTAGTGAATCAGATGCATCTACCCCAACAAGCATTAAAATAAATAGGAAGAGCATCATTACTGCTCCAGTATAAACAACTACCTGAACAATGCCGAGAAATACTGCATCCTGTGCAATATAAAAAATAGCAAGCACAACCATGACAAATGCCATCAGGATCGCTGAGTGCACCGCCTTCTTAACTAACAACATGCCTAATGCGGCAACCACAGCAAGCGGGCCAAGAATCCAAAACAAGACCGCTTCCGGCGTAGCTGTTTGTCCAACTTCAAGTGCCAACTGCATCATTTATTCAAATCCTGTGATGGATGGGATTGCGTTACATCGCCGTTGTAATAGTTGATGTCTTTCATTTCTGGATACATTGGATGAGGTGGCATCAGCATCCCTTGACCCAAAGGTGCCAGCAAATCCTGCTTCTCAAAGATGAGTTTAGCTCGGGAATCATCAGCAAGTTCGTACTCATTTGTCATTGTTAGCGCACGAGTTGGACAGGCTTCGATGCAAAGACCGCAGAAAACACAGCGCAGATAATTGATTTGATAAACCTTGCCGTAACGCTCTCCCGGAGACATTCGATTCTCTTCCGTATTGTTTTCGCCTTCAACATAGATGGCATCGGCCGGGCATGCCCAAGCACATAACTCGCAACCAATGCATTTTTCCAACCCATCAGGATGTCGATTAAGTTGGTGGCGACCTTGGAAACGCTCCTCTGTTGGAGCTTTAACTTCCGGGTATTCAACAGTTAAAGGCTTCTTAAACATAGTTGAAAAAGTGACCCAAAATCCCTTCAGGTGACCCAAAAGACCAACAGATGGAGTTTGTTCGACCTCGTAAAATTCAACATCGTTAATGCCTAAATCCTTTGGCTTCAACGGTTCTAGGTTTTCAGCCACGGTCGCCTCCTGCGCTCATTGAAACATTAATTGTCGAAACTTCCATCGGCAAAGAAGGAACCGCGAATGTTGGGGCAGATTTATTATCACCCTCTGCTACCGCCAACTCCTTTTTCTTCTTTGCATTTTCAAAACCAAGGTTTAGCGCCATGATAATAAACACGACACTGCTAGCGAAGGCAATCACGATTATCCGGGAAGTATTTTGAAGTGAGAGCACACGCAGAGTTGCAACCACCAAGATCCAAAGAATTGAAGTTGGAATCAAAACTTTCCAACCAAATTGCATGAACTGGTCATAACGCAAACGCGGCAGGGTTCCACGCAACCAAACAAATACAAAGAAGAAGGTTATAACCTTTAACAAGAACCAGATTGCGGTAAACCAACCACCAAGCCAGTTTTCGGTAAAGCCTAGACCTGGCGGTGCGTGGTAACCGCCAAGGAACAAGGTCGTTGCTAGCGCTGAAACAGTGATGATGTTTACATATTCAGCTAGGAAAAATAGTGCGAACTTTAGCGATGAGTATTCGGTGTGGAATCCACCAACTAGTTCGCCTTCTGCTTCTGCCAAATCAAATGGTGCGCGATTTGTTTCGCCGACCATGGAAATTGCAAAAATTGCAAATGATGGAAAGAGAACTACCGCATACCACCAAGAAGATTGGGCGGCAACGATGTCAGATGTTGACATAGATCCGGCGTAGATAAAGACCGCAACCAGGGAAAGACCCATGGCGATTTCATATGAAATTACTTGCGCACTCGAACGAAGTCCACCAAGCAGCGGATATGTGGATCCAGAGGACCAACCCGCTAAAACAATTCCGTAAACACCAACAGCTGCAACCGCCAAGATATACAAGACGCCAACTGGAATGTCAGTTAACTGCATTGCAGTCTGGCGACCAAACATTGTCACTTCACCCGTAATTGGGATTACCGCAAAGGACATAAAGCAGGCGGTAGCGCTGATAATTGGAGCTAAGACAAAAACAATTTTGTCGGCAGCTGTTGGAATTATGTCCTCTTTTAGCGCTAACTTAACGCCATCAGCCAAAGCTTGAATTAAACCAAAAGGTCCAACCCGGTTAGGTCCGGGACGCTGCTGCATGCGAGCAACGATTCGGCGCTCTCCCCACACCGACATCAGTGTTAGAAGTACACAAACGATGAAAACAATGCCAGCCTTTGCCGCGATCAACCAACCTGGATCGGCTCCGATGAGTTGTGCAGTTGTCATGCCTTCACCACCGTAACTACCGCGCCATGTGCGACGCCTAGATTTGCCAATAGTTGAGATCCACGGGAATTGCGTGGCGCCCACACTGCATCATCATGAATATTCTCAACAAGTGCTGAAAGCGTTACCGAACCTTGTGCGGTGGAAATCTTGAGTTGATCGCCGGCAACAACGCCCAAAGCTTGGGCCCGCTTTGGCGAAATTACGGCAACGGTGCGGCGAGCAGTTCCGGCAAGATTTTCTTCACCTTGTTGTAAAGTTCCAAGATCAAGCAGGCGGCGCCATGAGGTAATTAGCGCCTCATTTGTTTTAAGTGATGGTTGTTTTACGGAAGAAACTATTTTGAACTCACTGCGAGCGCCATCCCAATTTCCAAGAGTTGCAATCTCTTTGCTGGCCGCAGTAACAGTTCCTAAATTAATTGACGCTCCCATTTCCTCGGCAATCATTGAAAGGATTCTAAGATCGCTGCGGTGTAGTGAATCATCGACCGCAGCAGCAAAGAAGCGAGCGCGACCTTCCCAATTAAGAAATGAACCAGACTTTTCAGTTATCGCAGCTACCGGAAGAATCACATCTGCCCGCTCGGTCACCGCGCTACTTAAAATTTCCAGCGAAACCACGAAAGCTTTCTCTAATGCAACAAGTGTTGTTTGGGTGTTATCCCAGTCCAGCGGATCTACCCCGCCAACAAGTAGTGCGCCAATTTCTTCGGCCATTACCGCATCAATAATTTGCGAAGTGGAACGGCCAACTTCAGTTGGCAGTGAGTCAACCCCCCAAGCGGCAGCCAGATCAAGGCGAGCTGCAGCATCTGAAACTAGGCGTCCGCCAGGCAACAAGTTACCTATGGCTCCAGCTTCAATTGCGCCACGTTCACCAGCCCGGCGCGGAATCCAAGCCAGCTTGGCACCAGTTGCATCGGCCAAAGCGGTAACCGCACTTAACGCACCAGCACTTTCGGCCGCGCGTTCTCCTACAAGAATTACTGACTTATTGGTAAGGGTTTGGGATGCAATTGCCGCGGCTTCTTGACCGGGTGCGACCTTTACAAATAATGCCTTTAGTTTTTCTACTGCAATTGACTCTTTGGAGCCAATTGAAATTACCTTCAAAGCTCTTTTGCGGAACTGCTTATTTAATCGCAAGAAAACAATTGGTGATTCTTCCTCTGGTTCAAAACCGACTAGCAGAACTTGATCGGCTTTATCTAAGTCGCGATAAGTTGTGGAAGAACCCACAACTCTGGCTGCAATAAATTCGCGTTCCTCATTTGATGCGATGCGCGCGCGGAAATCAATATCATTTGTTTTAAGTGCTACCCGAGCAAATTTGCTATAACCATAAGCATCTTCATGAGTTGCCCGCCCACCAACTAGCACTGCCGCTTTTGCCGCCATTAGCCCATGCGCTGCAACGGCAAGTGCTTCCGGCCAAGAAGTTTCGACAAGTTCACCTGATTCATTTCGTACCATTGGCACTCTTATACGATCAGCTGCGGTTACATACTTGAATGCCCATCGACCTTTATCGCAGCTCCATTCTTCATTAACCGATGCATCTTCACCGGCCAGACGGCGCAGCGTCTTTCCACGACGAACATCAGTGCGCATATCGCAACCAGCGGCGCAGTGCTCACAGGCTGATGGTGTTGAAACTAAATCAAATGGACGTGCGCGGAATCGATAGGAAGCATCAGTGAGTGCGCCAACTGGGCAAATCTGGACTGTGTTACCAGAAAAATATGATTCAAATGGTTGGTTCTCATAAATACCAACTTGCTGAAGTGCCCCGCGCTCATTGAGTGTAATAAATGGATCGCTGGCAATTTGCTCCGAGAATCGGGTACAGCGAGCGCATAAAACACAACGTTCCCGGTCTAATAAGACTTGGGAAGAGATATTGATTGGCTTTTCAAAGGTGCGCTTTACCCCTTCAAACCGCGAAGAACCTTGTCCAGTGCTCATTGCTTGATTCTGCAATGGACATTCGCCGCCCTTGTCACACACCGGACAATCGAGTGGGTGGTTTACTAGCAAAAACTCCATAATTCCACGTTGTGCTTTTTCTGCCACGGGTGAAGTCAGTTGGGTCTTAACAATCATTCCTGTTTCAACCGGAATTGTGCAAGATGCTTGTGGCTTTGGAAATGCGCGACCATTAATTTCAATATCTACTAAACATTGACGACATGCACCAACTGGATCTAGCAAAGGGTGATCACAAAAACGCGGAATTTGAATTCCTAATTGCTCGGCAGCGCGAATGACTAGCGTTCCTTTGGGAACGCTAACTTCAAAACCATCAATTACAACGGTGATCATGTCTACTAAGTCATTACTCACTTATGCACCTACGCCAACAAAAAGAGTTGATGCAACTGGATCAAATGGGCAACCACCCTGTGTTAAGTGGGCAATATACTCATCACGGAAATATTCTATGGATGAGGTAATTGGACTAGTTGCACCATCTCCCAGAGCGCAAAAAGATCGACCTAAAATGTTGTCACAAAGATCAAGTAATTTAGCAAGATCTGCTTCGCTACCTTTACCAGCTTCCAGATCACGAAGAATTTGTACCAACCACCAAGTGCCTTCACGACATGGGGTGCACTTGCCACATGATTCATGTTTGTAGAACTCAGTCCAACGCAAAACCGCCCGAACCACGCAGGTTGTCTCATCAAAAATTTGAAGTGCTTTTGTGCCAAGCATTGATCCAGCCGCCGCTACTCCTTCATAATCTAAAGGCACATCAAGATGTGCATCGGTAAATAATGGAGTTGAAGATCCGCCAGGAGTCCAAAACTTCAATTTATGTCCGGGACGAACTCCACCAGAAAGCTCCAGAATTTCTCGAAGTGTAATTCCAAGGGGTGCTTCAAACTGGCCGGGATTTGCAACGTGACCTGACAATGAATAAAGCGTTGTTCCCTTGCTCTTTTCGGTTCCCATTGACTGATACCAATCCGCGCCATTCATAACGATAGCTGGAACAGATGCGATTGATTCGACATTATTTACAACAGTGGGCCGAGCGTATAGCCCAGCAATTGCTGGAAAGGGTGGGCGAAGACGTGGTTGACCACGGAAACCTTCAAGTGAGTCAAGCAAAGCAGTTTCTTCACCACAGATGTAGGCACCTGCTCCGATATGTAGCACCACATCAATCCCATTACCAAGAATTCCAGCGGTGTAGGCATCGGCAATGGCTTGATTTAATCGGCGAACAATATGGGCAACTTCACCGCGAATATAAATAAATGCATGCTTTGCCCGAATTGCATGGCAAGCAATAATGCAACCTTCGATCAACACATGTGGGTTCGCCATGAGTAGTGGCATATCTTTACAAGTGCCTGGTTCAGATTCATCGGCGTTGACAACTAAGTAGTGATCCTTGTTATCGCCTTGCGGAATAAATCCCCATTTCATTCCAGTAGGAAAACCGGCACCGCCGCGACCGCGTAGCCCGGAATCCTTCACCAACTGGATCACTGCATCTGGATCCATTGCGAGGGCTTTTTCGGACGCCTGATATCCACCATGGCGTTTGTAAGCTGCAAAAGTAAATGAATCTTTTTCGTCCCAGTGGGCGGATAAAACTGGAACTAACTTTGTCATTACTTGCCCGCTTTCGAAAGTTTTAAACCAAGCAAAGTTGGTTCACCAGCTTGCACGCCTTCATGTGCAAGTCCGTCATTTATTCCGGCTAGAACTGCGGAAACCTCTTTCCAAGTAACTAATCGATTTGGACCTCGAGTGGGTGGAATTGGATTACCCGCCCGCATTGAATCAACTAGCTCTTTTGCCGATTCAACGCTTTGATTGTCGTAGAACTCCCAGTTAGCCATAACAACAGGTGCATAATCACAGGCAGCATTGCATTCGATATGTTCTAGTGAAACTTTGCCATCATCGGTAACGCTATCATTTTCAATTCCAAGATGATCTTTGAGCGATGCGAAAATTGCATCTCCACCCATCACAGCGCATAAAGTATTTGTACAAACACCTACGTGATACTCCCCGACTGGGGCCGGCTTGTACTGGGTATAAAAGGTAGATACAGCCGTGACTTCGGCCGCTTCTAGTTCGAGAATTTTTGCAATTAATTCGATTCCCTCATTTGTTACATAGCCCGCCTTTGACTGAACAAAGTGCAGCAAAGGCATGATCGCAGAGCGTGAACGTGGGTAACGTTTAATAATTGAATCCATTATTTGCAAATCATCATCTGAGAATGCCATTAGCGGTCAACACCTCCCATCACTGGATCAATTGAAGCAACTGCGCCAATAATGTCGGCGATCATGCCACCCTCACTCATTGCAGCTGTTGCTTGCAGGTTATTGAAAGATGGATCACGGAAGTGAACCCGATAAGGACGTGTTCCGC
Organism: Actinomycetes bacterium; assembly: GCA_043776875.1. Classification (GTDB taxonomy): domain Bacteria; phylum Actinomycetota; class Actinomycetes; order Nanopelagicales; family Nanopelagicaceae; genus Planktophila. The sequence goes on along the minus strand of JAYVQU010000044.1, from coordinate 95,336 downwards.
CATCTGAGACAACTGATGCACCCAACTCGCCACGTGGGGATTCAATTGCAACATAAGCCTGACCGGCAGGAACTCGGAAACCTTCGGTAACAAGTTTAAAGTGGTGGATCAATGACTCCATTGAAGTGCCCATAATTTCTCGAATGTGATCCAGTGAGTTGCCAAGTCCATCCCCACCAAGTGCAAGTTGCGCTGGCCATGCGATTTTTTTGTCGGCAACCATTACCGGTGCTCCTTCAAGTTTTTCCAACTTAACTACACACTGTTCAACAATTCTCAATGACTGTTCTAATTCATTCATACGAATTAAAAAACGACCATAGACATCACATGTGTCAGCCGTAACAACATCAAAATCATAATTTTCATAACCACAATATGGCTGTACTTTGCGAAGATCCCAAGGCATTCCAGTTGCACGAAGTACCGGACCGGTAATTCCAAGAGTTGTACAACCTGCCAAATCAAGGTACCCAATCCCTTGGGTGCGCTTCATCCAAATTGAGTTACCAATTAATAACGTAGCATTGTCTTTGAAGTTTTTGCGCATCAACTTCACGCCATCGCCAATTTTAGTAAGTGCGCCTTCAGGTAGATCCTGTCGAACTCCGCCTGGGCGGATATAGGCCATATTCATGCGCAGGCCGGTAATCATTTCAAAGATTTCTAGCACCGTTTCACGATCACGGAAAGCAAAAAACATCGGACCCATCGCGCCCAATTCAAGGGCACCAGTACCGAGTGCAACCATGTGAGATGAGATTCGATTTAGCTCCATCATCATCACGCGGATAACACTGGCGCGCTCTGGCACATCACCAGTAATCCCTAGAAGTTTCTCAACTGCCATGCAATAAGCAGTTTCATTGTGCAACGGGCTTAAGTAATCCATTCGAGTGACAAAGGTAGTTCCTTGGGTCCAGTTACGAAATTCAATATTCTTTTCAATACCAGTGTGCAGGTACCCGATTCCACAACGAACCTCTGTGATTGTTTCGCCTTCAAGTTCTAGAACTAGTCGAAGCACACCATGTGTAGATGGGTGCTGTGGCCCCATGTTTACAACAACGCGCTCTTCTTTGGTTGCACCAATTTCTTGAATTAAGGAATCCCAGTCGCCGCCCGTAACTGAAAATACTTTTCCTTCAGTAGTTTCCCGTGATGGTGCATATGGGTCAAAAGTTGTCACTTGTAACTCCTTCGCTCACTAGGAGGTGGAATCGTGGCTCCCTTGTACTCAACTGGAATGCCACCTAATGCGTAATCCTTGCGTTGTGGGTGACCTTTCCAATCATCTGGCATCAAGATCCGAGTTAAACCAGGGTGGGCATCAAAAATAATTCCAAACATGTCAAAAGTTTCACGTTCATGCCAGTTGTTACCCGCCCATACTTCAACAACTGAAGGAATATGTGGGTCTGAATCAGGGGCGCAAACCTCTAACCGAATTCGCTGATTTTTTGATAGCGAAAGTAATGGATAGACGGCGTGAAGTTCGCGACCAGTCTGCTCCGGATAATGAACTCCATTTACTCCCATGCACATTTCATACTTCAATGTATCCCGCAAAATAAAAGCAACTTCTACTAACTTTTCCCGTATAACATGAAGCGTCAATTCACCACTATCTACTACAACTCTTTCAATCGCATCCGAAAATTCTGGATAGGCACGCTCTAAATCATCGACAACATCATCAAAGTAACCGCCATATGGGCGCTGCGTTGATCCTGCGCTAGCGGCTTTGCGCAGCAAACCACCATACCCAGATGTGTCACCGGTGCCGATAGGGCCGAACATGCCATCAGTCATTATGCAAGTAAGCCCTTCATTTGGTGGGTTGGCTTTGCATTTATTGCTGCAAGTTCTACCTCTTTGATTACCTGGGCGCGATTTGAACCAAGCTTTTCATTTTTAATTTGTTCATGAAGTTTCAAAATTGCATCAAGTAACATTTCTGGACGTGGTGGGCAACCAGGCAAATAAATATCAACCGGAACTATGTGATCGACGCCCTGAACTATCGCGTAGTTGTTAAACATTCCGCCTGATGATGCACAAGCACCCATGGCTATAACCCACTTTGGAGCGCTCATTTGATCATAAACCTGGCGAAGAACTGGTGCCATCTTGTTTGAAACTCGCCCAGCAACAATCATTAAATCTGCTTGACGTGGGGATGCTCGGAAAACTTCGCCACCAAATCGGGCAATATCATATTTAGCAGCTGAACCAACCGCCATCATTTCAATTGCGCAGCATGCCAGACCAAATGTTGCCGGCCATAAAGAATTCTTTCGCATGTATCCCGCAAGTTTTTCAACTGTAGTTAAAAGAAAACCACTTGGGATTTTTTCTTCCAGACCCATTGGTTAGTCCCATTCCAATCCGCCGCGGCGCCAAACATAGGCATACGCAACAAAAACAGTTCCAATAAATATTGCCATTTCCACCAAACCAAACAAACCAAGCGCATCAAAAGTGACTGCCCATGGATACAAGAAAACAATTTCAATATCAAAAATTATAAAAAGCATTGCAGTCAGGAAGTACTTGACTGGAAAGCGTCCGCCTTCTGCGGCTTGCGGAGATGGTTGGATTCCACATTCATATGCATCAAGTTTTGCGCGGTTGTATCGGGCAGGACCCGTGAGCGCTCCAGCAACAACTGAAATAACTGCAAAACCAAAGCCAATTGCGCCTATCACCAAAATTGGGACATACGGATTAGATGTGGAAATCACAGACGAAATCCTAAGGTCGAATTGCAGGGGCTCATGACCGCTTGCCCTTAATCCCGCTGTGAACTGCAACAACCCCAAAGGTCAGGTTTTTCCAGCTAACGCTGCCCCAACCCGCCTTTTCCATGCTTGCCGCCAATGCTCGCTGATCTGGCCAGACCCGAATTGATTCGGCCAGATATAGATAGGCAGCTGGATTGGAGGCGGTTTTCTTGACGATCATAGGTAAAAGGCGTATCAGGTACTCAGAATAAATGGTGCGAAACAGTGGCCAGGTTGGGTGACTGAACTCAACAACCACCATCCTGCCCCCTGGCTTGGTTACCCGATACGCCTCCAGCAGTGCCTTTTCATAGGCAACGGTGTTGCGGAGGCCAAATGAAATGGTGACTACATCAAATTTATTGGCGGCAAAGGGCAGATTTAGGGCATCAGCCTTGGAGAAGTTCAGATATGGGCGCACCTTTTTGCCCTGCGCCAGCATCCCCTCGCTGAAATCTGTGGCAAAAACAGTGGCGCCGGCCTTAAAAAGTGGCTCCGAGGAGGAGCCAGGCCCGGCCGCCACATCCAAAATCACCATTCCTGGCTTAGGGTCGATGATTTTGGTGGCCGCCTTGCGCCAGGCCTTGGTCCGTCCCAAACTTAGCAGATCATTGACTAGGTCATACCGCTTGGCGACCCCATCAAACATGGCCGCGATCTCATCGGGATCTTTGTTCAAATTAGCGCGGGACATACTTGTATTCTCCCTTGAAGTAGGCTCATCTACAACTTAAATCAACCGGAGGAAGTTCATGTCGCTCACAGTTACCCCGCTTCGAACAGCTTTAATCCCACGCGCATCTCTCCTTTCTAATGCGGTTTTGCTGGTCGGCGGAGTTCTTGGTTTAGCTGCTTTAGCCCAGATCGCAATCCCAGTTCCGGGCTCGCCGGTTCCGGTAACTGGTCAGACCCTTGGGGTTTTAATTCTTGGAACTACCTACGGATCCACATTAGGTTTCACTACCTTTGCAATTTATTTGCTGGCAGGAATTGCTGGGGCACCAGTATTTGCAAATGGTGCCTTTGGTTTGGATCGCATTGTTGGCGCAACTGGCGGCTATTTAATTGGAATGCTGGTCGCGACTTTAATTTTGGGTCAGTTGGCACGTTTTCGGCTTGATCAAAGTTTTTTAACCGCTTTACCTTCTATGTTGATTGGCACCGTTATAACTTTTGCATTTGGTTTAGTGTGGTTGCAACAATTCACCGGGCAAAGTTGGAGCTGGACAATTTCAGCCGGACTAACTCCATTTCTAATTGGCGAAGTTTTAAAAATTGCAATTGCCGGAACATCTTTACCAGTAATTTGGCGAGTGGTTAATCGTAAAATTTCCTAATGACCCAATTCACCCCGGTTACAACTACCCGTCTGGGTGAGCATTTGCCCTTACTTGATCTGCTGCCAGATTCGGCGCCATGTGCTTGGGTAAGGAGTGAAGAAGGATTAGTCGGCTGGGGAATCTATGCAACGACTACGGTAAGCGGGCCGCGTAGATTCGCCGATGCCAGACATTGGTGGGAAAAACAGTTAGAAAAGTTTGCGGTTACAAATACTGTGCATGGAAGCGGCACTGGTCCAGTACTTTTCACATCATTTTCTTTTTCACCTGATGACATGTCAGTTTTAATAATCCCGGCGGTGATCGTTGGAAATAAAAAGGGTAAGTCATGGATTACTTGGATCGGTTCAGAGCCGCAGCCAATTCTCAAAAGCACACCAGCCAAGGTAGTCAATGGTGAAATGAAGTGGAGTGAGCAACCTCAGGCTGAATTAGCGTGGAAATCAAAGGTCGCTACCGCCGTTTCTCGAATCCACAATGGGGAGCTCGATAAAGTGGTGCTGGCGCGAGATATCACGGTTAGTTCCAGCAAAAGCATAGATTCGCGGGCGATCTTGAAGAAGTTGGCCCAAGAGTATCCAACTACCTGGAAGTACTCAGTTTCTGGATTAGTCGGAGCGACTCCCGAATTACTTCTTCGCCTCTCCCGAGGAATGGTCACATCGCGCGTTCTTGCCGGAACAATTAGCAAGACTGGCGATGACGCAAAAGACCTAGCGTTAGCGGCATCGTTGGCACGTTCATCTAAAGATTTAGCAGAACACGAGTATGCAGTTCGTTCGGTAGCGGATGCGATAGAGCCATTCTGTTCGTCAACTAATGTTCCTGATTCTCCTTTTGTCTTGCACTTAGCAAATGTTATGCACCTTGCAACTGATGTCACCGGCGCACTTGCTGAAACTTTGGCGCATGTCGATGCATTTACAATTCTTGAACAACTGCATCCATCGGCTGCTGTTTGTGGAACTCCGAGGCCTAAAGCAGCCGCACTAATTACTGAAATTGAAGGAATGTCGCGCGGGCGTTACGCAGGTCCAGTTGGTTGGATTGATTCAGCCGGTGATGGTGAACTAGGTATCGCATTGCGTTGTGGACAAATCAACGCCGACACAATTCGAATCTTTGCCGGTTGTGGAATCATCGATGGCTCTGATCCTGAAATTGAACTTGCCGAAACTTATGCCAAGTTCGCCCCAATGCGCAGTGCGCTTAAATAGCGGCTAAAGCTGCAACAATAGCTTTCAAATTATCGGCATTAGTTTCACGATTTGGGACTTCACACACAACTACTGAGATTCCAATAATTGGCGCAGTAACTTGCGCAACAAGTTCTTTCAAGGTACTGATTTGCTTTGCGTTAACTCCCATTGATTGCGCAATAGCTGCCGGATTTAAACCGTGCGGAACCCCAAATACCGTTTCAAACCCAGCTACTCCGCGCTGGGGCAAGGTGGAAAAGATGCCGCCGCCATCATTGTTTATAACTATGAATCTGCAATTGATCGCTTCTTTGTTCACCAAGCCGGTTAAATCATGCAGAAATGAAAGGTCACCTAATAATGCAATCGTGGCTTTATGGCCATGCGCTACTCCAAGTGCGGTCGAAATGTTGCCATCAATCCCAGCTAATCCCCGATTGGCATAGGTAGTAACTCCGCTGCGAGGAGTTGCAAACCCTTCCAAATCCCGGATCGGCCTTGATGATGCGACAAATAAAGCAGTTCCATCTGGAATTGCGGCAGCAATTGTTCGAGCTATTACCGCTTCATTCCATCCAGCAAGAGCGTCAATTAACTTGTGTGATCGCTCAGAAATCTTGCACCACTTTGCGATCCAGTCTTCGGAATGAATAACACCCTGAAGTTCGGGAAGCTGTGTAAATAAGCGATCTGCTTGTCGATCAGTGTCCACTGTTGCGATTCGTTGATCCACTACGTAAATAAGTGGGCTTGAATTAATGAAAGTATTAATCGAGCGAGAAAGAGTTGTTCGACCTATAACCAAAACTGATTGTGGAATTAAAGTACTTCTGATCTCTTTCGATGCCAAGAAAATAGCTGCATGTGCTACCGCATTTGGAAATGACAGTGGATCTTCCGCAATTACGGGCCAACCAAGAACTTCTATGAAGGCAGTAATTTCGGCAACTGACAATCCACCGCGATCATGTCCGATAACAACGACACCACGTGCACCAACTAGCCGTAAGATTCCAAGGTTTTTAGTTGCTACAAAATCGACTCGACGCACATGTATCTGCGATAGCCACTCTGCATTTTCATCAGGCAATAGTGGCTCATCAAACTGAAGATTCAAATGCACCGGACCCAACCGCAAACTATCAAGTGGCAACTCCATTGGGAAAACGGGGCCATCGACATCGGCAAAGTAGCGGACCGCGTTACCGAAAATACGAGCTTGCTCAGTGGTTTGGTTTGCCCCAGTCTTTCTCAACATCGCGGGACGATCCGCAGTTAATACAAGTAGCGGCAGGTTGGTGTGATGAGCTTCTAAAACTGCCGGGTGGTAATTGGCAACAGCGGTTCCACTTGTGCAAACAACTGGAACTGCTCGGCCGGTAGCTTTAATTATTCCCAGCGCAAAAAATGCGGCCGTTCGCTCATCTAAACGCACATGAATTGTGATTAATTGCTTCGCTGCCGCTGCGAAAAAGGCTAGCGATAGCGGTGCGCTCCGAGATCCGGGTGAAATAACGACATCAGTAATTCCAGCTTCAATAATTTGACGGACAATAACCCGAGCAAGTGATGTTGAGTTGTTTGTCATAAGAGAGCTGCCGTCCGCATGACGCGATTGTTCCACCAATCAAAGCGTTCTGCTGATACTTCCAATCCTTCAAAGTTTGGCGTAACGGGCGATAACTGTATATTTCCATCAATAATTGGCAGGTGTGCAACATCTTTCGCAAGTAAAGAGCCGGTTGCCAGTCCACAATCAAACTCCATGGTTTCAAAAGATGCCGCCAAAGTCAGACCGTAATTAATTCCGACCGCACTTTCTAACGCACTCGATACAACAATTGGCAAGTTGTGATGAACTGCAAGTGCGTGCGCCCGCGCGATTCCGCCTAGGGGTTGAACCTTTAACATTAAAACATCAACCGCCCCTTTCAAGTCTATCGAAAAAGGATCAACCGCTTTGCGCAATACTTCATCGCCCATAATTTTCACACCGGTGCGATGTTTTACTTCGCGCAACTCTTCAATGGTTGCGCAAGGTTGCTCAACATATTCAATTTCTCCAACTGCCGCAAGGAAGCTAACTGCTTGCGCAACACTCCATAATCCATTGGCATCAATCCTTATGGCGCAATCTGGGCGTAATTCACGAACTTTATTTATCCGTGCCAAATCCGCTTCATCATTTGTTCCTACTTTGACCTTAAAAGTTTTCACTCCAGGAAAAGAGTTCACAACGCTCGCTAAATCACTCTCACTATTAAGCGCTGGGATCGTGCCATTTACCGCAATATGGCTTTGAAATAGCCTTGGTTTTGGTTGGGTTGCCGCCTCAATTGCACAAGCAAGCCACGGCACAGACTCTTGGTCGTCATACTCCAGAAATGGTGAGAACTCGGACCAACCATATTCACCCTCAAATAAAGCGACTTCGCGAACAGTTATACCGCGAAAGTTAGTTTTGGTTGGGAGCGCCACCACGCGCAAAGTATCGAGAAGGAGTTGATCCATTAATTAAGGACGCTTTGGAAATTTTCCGAAATCAGGTGTGCGTTTCTCTTGAAAAGCATCACGACCTTCTTGACCTTCTTCGGTCATGTAAAACAAAAGCGTTGCATCGCCAGCTAGTTGTTGGACTCCTGCAAGCCCATCATCTGCAGCATTTAAACTCGCCTTTAATAATCGCAGTGCCAAAGGTGAGTTGCGTAGCATTTCCCGAGACCAGGAAACTGTTTCTGCTTCAAGTTCGGCGACTGGGACAACGGTATTGACTAATCCCATATCCAAAGCTTCTTGTGCGTTGTATTCACGTGTCATAAACCAAATTTCACGGGCCTTTTTTTGGCCAACGTGTGCAGCTAGTAAGCCAGCGCCGTATCCGCCATCAAATGATCCGACCATCGGACCTGTTTGGCCAAACTTTGCATTGTCGGCCGCAATAGTTAAGTCGCAAACAACATGTAACACATGTCCGCCACCAATTGCCCAACCTGCCACCATAGCAACAACCGGCTTTGGCGTTCGTCGAATTTGCACTTGTAGGTCTAAAACATTGAGTCGACCAATCCCCTTCTTGGCCAATCTGTCATTACCAAGGTATCCATCATCGCCACGGACACTCATATCGCCACCTGAGCAAAAGGCATCGGTACCTTCACCGGTAAGAATAATTACACCGACATCTTCATTCTCTCGAGCAAGATTAAATGCCGCAATCAATTCAATAATTGTTTGTGGACGGAATGCGTTGCGAACCTGTGGTCGGTTAATCGTAATCTTCGCGATTCCATCTCCGGCTTGGAATTTAATGTCTACAAACTCTTCGCCACCGGGTGCAGTTACCCATTGTGGAATCTCTCTACTACCAAATTCGCGCTTAATCGGCTTGCTCACATTTCCTCCATCGTCGGTGCTAGCGATAGCCTACGGTGGCAATGGATAACTCGTCACAACGAAAGATCCTGCGGGTCAGCCCGAGATGTGAAATTCCGCAATTGGCGGGAGAAATCACGTCGGCGCTCGTGGGTAATGGCCCCACCCTCGGTTTTGGCCAAATCACATCTGAATTTGCCCCCTCCAATTGCGCCGTTGTAATTGGCACATCTGGTTCAAGTGGGCCGGCCAAGGAGGTCGCGCTTTCACCCACTGCTTTGCTCACTTCTGCCCGTGCCGCTAACACATATATTGGGGCCAAGGCTGGAGACACCTGGTCGTTATTGCTTCCACTTACTCATATTGCAGCGGTAAATGTAATTGTGCGCGCAATAGAACTTGGCACTTTGCCCATAGACCTGCAAAACTTTGAAGGGGATTATCCCAAAGTAAATTTCACGGCAATTGTTCCAGCCCAATTATTCCGGGCGGTCAATGGGGATGATCGATTATTAAAGCATTTACAAGATGCTGATAAAGTTTTAGTCGGCGGAGCTGCGATATCCCAAGGAATGCGCAATCAGGCCGAAGCTGCTGGGATCAAATTTGTTACAACATATGGAATGACTGAAACTTGTGGAGGATGTATTTACGATGGAAGGCCACTTACCGATGTTGAAGTAGAAATTTCAAATGGAAAGATCAATTTGCGCGGACCCATCCTTGCCATAACTTATTTGAACTTTCCATGGACACTTCAAGATGGATGGTTTGCGACAAATGATCTTGGCGAAATCCACAATGATAAAGTTGTCGTCACGGGCCGATCAGATGATGTAATTATCTCTGGTGGCGAGAATCTTTCCTTAACTGCAGTCGAAAACTCATTGGCCATTAAGTTTCCTTACTTACTATGTGTTGCATTTTCAATTGCAGATCCAAAGTGGGGACAAACACTACACTTGGCAGTTGTTGGAGAATGCGAGGATAGCCAGATTACCGCCCATCTCGAAAGTGAATTAGGGGTATTTGCTAAACCCAAAGGCATTCATCATGTTGCATCGCTACCACTGTTTGGTATTGGCAAAGTGGATAGAAAAGCATTAACTAGGCAGTTCACTCATGAATAAGTGGATTGTAGGTTCACGCCCTCGAACTCTTGTGGCCGCTGTTGCGCCAGTAGTTGTTGCATCAGCTTTAGCCGGAGTTGATTTCAATTGGTTTCGCGCAGCTTTGGCTTTACAAGTTGGAGTTTGGCTGCAAATTGGCGTCAACTTTGCCAATGATTACAGCGACGGTGTTAAAGGAACGGATACCGACAGAATTGGTCCAACGCGATTAGTCGCAAGTGGATTGGCTTCGGCAAATTCGGTAAAACGAGCTGCTTATTTTTCATTTTCAATTGCGAGCATTGCCGGGCTCTGGTTGTCACTACTCACTTCGGCGATGCTAATCCCGATTGGCCTGCTTGCAATTGCTGCTGCCTGGGGCTATACCGGCGGGAAGAATCCCTACGGCTACAACGGTCTTGGCGAGTTGTCAGTTTTCATTTTCTTTGGTTTAGTTGCAACCGTAGGAAGTTTTTATGTTCAAACTGAAAAAATCACAGTACTTAGTTTTGTAGTCGCAATTCCTATGGGTGTGTTGGCATGTGCAATTTTGGTGGTAAATAACATCCGAGATCGCGCTAAAGATGAAGTAGTCGGCAAGCTCACACTTGCGGTGCGGCTAGGTGACACCAAAGCTCGAATTGCCTTTGTTGCACTCTTGCTCTCGGCCCACATCGCCGCAATCGCAACATTAATTCCTATGGCGCTGCTCACCTTACTGGCCGCACCAATAACTTACTCGATTTCAAAACTAGTTCTGAGCGGAGTATCAGGAAGGGAGTTGATTCCGGTCTTAGGGCGCACTGGCCAATTACAACTTTTATTTGCAACTCTCTTTGCGCTGGCACTCGCGATACACTAATCCCATGTCGAAAGTCATCCCATTAGTACTGATCTTTGGTCTTACAATTTATGCACTCATTGATTGCGCCCGCGCAGATGAGAGCCAAGTCCGAAACCTTCCAAAATGGGGTTGGTTGCTTCTTATTATTCTTCTCGGGACACCCGTCCCCATCGGGCCAATCGCCTACCTAATCGCTGGCCGAAATAAACCAAAGGGATTGAAAAATCCAAAGCGCCGGATATTGCCACCTGATGATGATCCGGAGTTTTTGAGAAAACTTTAAAGCCCAGAGTAGGTGTGCTTTCCAGTTCCCCAAATATTTACATATACGTAATTAAATAAAAAAGTCGATCCGGCAAATATGCACAACCAGGCGGCTCTGCGTCCACGCCACCCAATTGTCACGCGCGCGTGTAAGTAGGCGGCATATGCAACCCAAGTAATAAAGGCCCAGGTTTCTTTTGGATCCCAACCCCAATAGCGCCCCCACGAACTTTCAGCCCAAATCGCTCCGGCAATGACTGAAAAAGTCCACAATGGAAAGACGAAGGCAATGAGTCGATATGAAAGTTGATCAAGGAGTTCAAGTGAAGGCAAGCGCTTTGCCCATTGATTGCGCTCACCTTTTGCTTCCATTCGATCCAGATAAAGGTAAGTACCGGCAATTACATTTGCCAGCAAAAAAACTCCGCCAGAGATAATTGCAGCTGAAACATGGATCACTAGCCAAGTGGATTTGAGTGCTGGAAGTAATGGTGAGCTTGGCACGTATAAAACGGTGACCGCAGTTCCGAGTGTCAGTAGCACGGAAATCGAAACCAACAAACCTAACCAACGAAGATCGTATTTTCGAAGTGCAACTAGATATGCACCAGAAAAAGCCAGCGCACCAGTGATTGAAAACTCATACATATTTCCCCAAGGGACTCGACTGGCAGACATGCCACGAGCAATCACGCCAGCAAAGAGAAGAATAAAGCCAAGAATCATCAATGCCGTTGCTATGCGAGCAACCTTTTCAGTTCGCTTGTAATCCAAGGTCTTAGTGTTCTCATTTGGAACCTTTACCGCCCAAGCAGTTTCAATTGCATGAGCCAAGAGCGAAAGGGTGTAAACGGCCATCGCTGAGTAAACAAAATAATTTGAGGTAATAGCCCAGCTGCGTGACATCTATTTGTCCCCCTTTAATATTTGCACAAATTGAGCGATCTCTGGTTCAAGTCCTGGTGCTGCATTCTTTGCCAATCCCGCCACTTCTACATCTTCACCTACTCGAATCCAAATACGACGTCTACGGGTAAATAAAGATGCGAGCAATCCAAGGATGGCAACAATACCGCCTAATAATGCAAACTTCTTTCCCGGATCTGTGACAAAGCTAATGTTGACCCATTGCACATACCCTTCAAAGGTTATAACCCCACCTGGGTAAGCAAAACTTTCTCCGGGTTTTAGCGCCTTTAAACCCACTTGAACCATTTTGGATGTATTAATTCGGTAGACAGACTGAGGAATGCCTGAATCCAAACCAAGGTCCCCACTCCATGCAGATAGTAGTAATCGCGGATCTAACACTTCGGGAAATACGCTAACTCCACCATTTGCACCATCGCGAGCATATGTCGGGAGAAAGGAACCAAGGAATCCAATTTGTGGTTGGGCATCAGGAACTTTAATTGCACCTATAGAACGTAAATTTAAGTCCTGCGGCAAAAATACAACTGGTCCTTGAAAAGCGACGTTGTTTAATGAGTCTTGTACCGTAACAATTGGCGAGTAACCGGTGGCTTGCAGGTAGATTCTGGTATTTTCGATTGTGAGTGGGCTATTTACTTTAATAACTATCTTTTCTACTTGTGTTTGTCCGTCACGCAATAGAGATATATCTAAGGTGTAGTCCTCCGGTGCGCCTGTGACCAAATTGTATTTAGCTGTGAACTTATCCACTTTAAGAATAAATGTTGGAAGATCTGAATCTCCATACAATTTCCCGTAAGTCAACGAGTCATAACTAGTTGGATTATTAATAAAACGTTCACCCACATTTATAATTGCTTCGCCGCGCATTCCAAAAAGCGAGCTAACACTAATGCCCACTAAAATCAGGATTAAAGCCAAGTGAAAGAATAGATTCCCCGTCTCGCGGGTAAAACCTTTTTCTGCGGATATCGAGCCACCAGAATCCAATACTCTAAATCTATTTTTCTTAAACCAAGCTCGCGCAGCATCTAATTCAGTCCCATTTGTCTCCCATCTTTGGTAATGCTCTAACCGGGAAAGATTCTTTGGCGTCGCCGGCGGCAGCGCGCGCGCTCCCTGGAAATGTTCAATTGTGCGCGGCAGTACACAACCGATCAAAGAGACAAACAGAAGTATGTAGATAGCGCTGAACCAGGGTGATCCGTAGACATCGAATAGCCAGAAGCGATCCATCCATTTAGCCAATTCCGGCGAATCCTTAAAATATCGAGTGACATGTATTGGGTTTTGGGTTCGTTGCGGGAGTAATGAACCCGGTATTGCCGCAATTCCAAGCATAAGCAGCAGAATGAGTGCAGTGCTCATGCTTGTTAATTGTCGCCAAGCAAATCGAAATAGACTGAGGCTATTTAATTCCGGAATTTGTATTTGTTTATTCATTAAATCACCGGTGTAAAATTAGAAATCAAACTACGCATTGAATTCATTAACTGCCCCCAAAAGCCAAATACCTGCAGCAGCCCAAGTGCAATTAAAAATACACCCCCGATTTTGGAAATTAGATCTCCGCGGCGATAAATAATTGATCGCAGCTTTGCTGACTTATCCATGAACAATCCGGAGAGCATAAAAGGTAAACCAAGCCCCAAAGAATATCCAAAGGAAAGCACAGCGCCACGAACTGCATTTGATTCTTGGAAAGCCAAAGTTTGTACAACCGCTAGACCCGGACCAATACATGGAGTCCAACCAACTCCAAATAACACTCCTAATAGGGGTGCGCCTAATAATCCACCCTTAGTTCGCATTTTTGGGCGTATGGTTGGCAAAAATGGAAAACTGCCATAGAAAATGAAACCCATAAATATTGTGACTATTCCAAGTACTTTCGAAATTATCGCTTCATTTGCAATCAGTTGATTTCCTAAGCCACCAAAGATTGCGCCAAAGGAGATGAAGACGACACTAAATCCCAGGACAAAAAGAAGTGAGCCTAAAAAAACTTTTCCACGACTTGCTGAAAACCCAGCAGCAAAAGATAAATAGCCGGGAACTAATGGGAGTACACACGGTGACAAAAAAGAGATTAAGCCTACAACAAAAGCAATTGGGAAAGCTACAACGAAAACACCACTAAAGAGTTGCTCAACTAAGAACTCTTTCATTCCGCGCTGACTCTTTCAATAAGTGTCGAAAGTGATGCAACTGTGACTGCGCCAGAAATGCGGGCGGCAACCCGTCCCTGTCTATCTAGTATGACTGTGGTTGGAATTGCATTAGCCGACAAAGAACCTTTAAAGCCCATCAAAATTGAATCATCGATAATCGTTGGATACGGGATTTTAAAGCGGCGTTCAAATGCTTCCGCATTTGCCGGGTTGTCCCGTGTTAAAATTCCAATAAATTCGATATCAGTGTACTTATTAGCCAAAGCTACCAGTGTTGGCGCTTCTGCTCGACACGGTGAACACCAAGATGCCCATACATTTACAACTGCGACCTTATTTCCAGGATATGTGTAATTTGTGCCTGAGAGAGTAAGTCCGGAAATTGCTGGGGCAATCTTTCGGTCGCTTTCTTTTATAAAAGTTGTTGCGCCATCACCTGAAACAAAACTCTCCTCCGATGTTGAAGTGCCACCACCACCGCAAGAAGTTAATAGGAAAACCAGCGTTAGCGCGAGCACGAGTTTTTTCATGATTTATTTTCTGAAAGCAAATGCCTAGCTGGTTCAGAGTAAGTGAGACCAGAAATAAATCCTTCATCATCAAAGTGAATACTTGTAACTGAAGCTAAGGTGCATTCACGTTTGCGGGGGTCATGCAAAAGCCGACGATTTTCAATTGCACTTCGCAAAATCCAGATCGGTAATTGATGTGAAATACAGATCGCATCTTTCCCATTAGCTGCATCACGTGCGGCAAAGATCGCTGCCAGCATTCGGTTGATTTGCTCATCATATGGTTCACCCCACGATGGTTTCCATGGATTCCATAAATGCTTCCATGATGATGGATGCTTCAAAACACCATCACCAACCCCAAAAGGCTTTCCTTCAAAAATATTGGCAGCTTCGATTAGTCGATCATCGGTTGTGATTGCAATGTTATGTGCAGCCGCTATTGGTGCAGCGGTCTCTTGCGCCCGCTGAAGGGGTGAGACATGAAGCGCCCCTAAATCAATACCCATTGACCACTCGCCAATTGTGCGTGCCATTTCCTGTCCAAGATCAGACAACCGCCAACCTAGTTGCCGGCCATACAGAATTTTTTCCGGATTATGAACTTCGCCGTGTCGAACCACATGTACCGTAGAACTCATTGGCAAAGCATAAAGCCTTCTTAAACCAGTTCTATCGCTAGGGTAGTGACATGGTACTCACGACCAAACGGGCTGCCTTCTTTGATGTCGATAATACGCTTATTCGTGGCTCAACCATTTACTTCCTGGGGCGCGGGATGTATCAGCGTGGTTACTTTACAAAGAAGGATATTTCGCGATTTGTTTTGGCCAACCTAAGATTTCGCTTAACGGGCAAGGAAAACAAAGAAGAGATTCAAAGGTTTCAAGATGCTGCCACCAATTTTATTGGTGGACACAATGTGAAAGACATCCAAGCAATCGCCGAAGAAATTTATGATGAATTTGTTTCACCAGCCATGTGGCAGGGAACCATCGATATTGCGCAATCACATATTTCAGATGGCGTGGCTGTCTATTTGGTGACCGCGGCTCCGGAAGACATGGCAATTTTAATTGCAAAGCGACTAGGACTTACTGGCGCACTCGGTAGCAAGGCTGAAATAGAAAATGGCTTGTACACCGGAAAGATGAATGGTCCATTGCTACATGGAAAGGAAAAAGCAACTGCTATTCGTGAACTCGCGGTTGCGAAAAATTTGGACTTAGAAAATTGCTTTGCTTACTCTGATAGCAACAATGATCTTCCACTTTTGCAATGTGTTGGTCATCCATCAGTAATTAATCCAGATGCACTTTTGAGTTTACGTGCAATGGCTGAGGGTTGGCCAATTCATGATTTCCGCAAAGCCCGCTTTGTAGGAAGGGCCATTTCACCGATTGTGGTCCGCCTTGCTGCGCTTGGCACCTGGCTAACCCCGCGCAAACATTAAGGTGCGATTAACAACAACCGGCTTTATCCCAGTAATGTAAGCAAGTTATGGAAATGCGCTCCTTCTCAGACTACCTCCGTAGTGTTGATGATGCTGCCTTTTTGAAATTGTTTATCGCCCGACCAGACTTAGTTACACCCGTCCCACCAGATATTGCATCCCTTGCTGTTCGTGCCTGCGCTGCGCCTAGTTTGGCCCGCGCAATTGACTCCTTAAACCACTGGCAACTACAGGTTTTAGAGGCTGCCGCTTGCGTTAACGAACCTTTTACCGAAAAAAATATCGCTTCCCTGACTGAAAAAGAGGCTAAAACCGCACTTGATCACTTAATCGCGATCGGTTTGGTTTATCCTGCCGATGACGGCTTGCGTGTTCCAACGCAATTACGCGATGTAATTGGTACCGAACCTGCAGGTCTTGGGCCAGCATCAATGGCTAAGTTAAAACTTTCTGAATTAGCTGATGCACCGGCAGATGCAAAAAAAGTGTTGCAGCGATTGACCTGGGGACCTCCGCGCGGAAGTGTTGGCGATATTAAGAACCCGGGACCAGGTGTTGGGTGGCTGCTTGAAAGAAAGTTCCTAGTCCCACTAGATCAGCGCACCGTAATTTTGCCACGCGAAGTTGCAATTGCGCTGCGGAGTGGGAAAGTTCACAAAGAGCGATTCACGAAGCAACCACAATTGTCTGGCACCAAACGTGATCAGCGCCAAATTAATTTGGCGGCGATCGCTAATATTTCGACAGTTTTGCGTTGGGTAGAAGAACTCTTAAATTTTTGGGCAGATGAACCAGCCGATGCGCTGCGTGCCGGTGGTTTAGGTGTACGGGATTTGAAAGTCATTTCAACTCATTTAGGTGTAGATGAGTCATGCACCGCTTTCATTGCAGAGCTGGCATATCTTGCTTCTCTTATAAGTATTGATGCGGATGATCGAATTCTGCCAAGCAACAAATTTGATATTTGGTTAATGCAAACTCCATCTGATCGTTGGCAAGTGTTGGCATCGCAGTGGTTGATCACTTCTCGTGTCAGTGGTTTGGTGGGACGAGCAGAGGCTAAGAATGTTGCAGCATTAGGGCCGGAATTAGATCGGGTTAATGCAGCTCGGGTACGAAGCTTGACTTTGGATTTATTGCGGGAAAATCCTGGTACCTCTCCAGAATGGAGTAATTTCAAGGCGGTATTGGCTTGGCGTGCTCCGGTACGTCGCCACTCATCACTGCAAGATGAGTTAGCAGAGTGGACGCTTCGGGAAGCTGAATGGCTTGGAATCACCGGCCAAGGCGCGATATCTAAATTTGGAATTGAGTTTTTAAATGGCGATGACTTAAGTTCTATAAACACGGACCTCCCTAAAACAGTTGACCACATCTTGATTCAAAGCGACAACACTGCAATTGCACCTGGACCACTTGAACATGAAATTTCGCAAGCGCTGGCAATGATGGCTGAAATAGAGAGCCGTGGTGGTGCAACAGTTTATCGATTCACAGAGGCAACAATTCGCCGAGCGCTAGATCATGGAAAAACCGGCGACGAGATAAAGACATTTTTAAGTAAGACTTCCAAGACTCCTATGCCGCAACCGCTTGAATATCTGATTGCAGATGTTGCCAAGAAGCACGGCAAATTACGAGTTGGAAACACATCCTCCTTTATCCGTTGCGAAGACACCACATTAATCTCACAGATAATTAATGATAAAAAGTTAGAGATCTTGGGGTTGCGTCGGATTGCACCTGAAGTTGTGATCTGTGACCTGGATGCAACAGATGCAATGCGCATTTTGCGAGATTGTGGTTATCTACCTGCCGGTGAATCAGCTAATGGAATGATTTTAACTGGACCAAAATCAAATCGTGCCCTAACAAAACCAAGGCCACCGAGAGTCATCGGTGAAGTTGAGGTTCATACAGCAGAAGCTTTGACGGCAGCGATTCGTTCCTTACGCACTGGCGAAAAATCAACAGATCGCCAAACGCGATTGCGCCAAGTTGCTAGCGAAGCATTAGGGCAACTGCCTCGGACAACTGCAAATGAAACTATGGATATTTTGAATCGGTACATAATTGCTGAAAAAACCCTTTCTATCGGCTATGCCGACAACAATGGTGGCCTAACCCATCGAATTATTGACCCAATACGAATTAGTGCAGGGGCACTAATCGCCCGCGATCACGCAACTGGAGAGGCGCAATCCTTCAGAATTCCTCGCATCACTGGCGTAGCACCGCTGTAGAGTTTACCTATGTTGGCAGCCCTAGAAGCATTAGTGAAGTTGGAATCACCAACACAGGATTTGGCAGCCTGTCGCGATATTGTCCGGCTGGCAAGTGATATTGCCACTCGCATCCTTGGGACTCCAGCCGAAATTCGGGAAGTAAATGGACGGCCAGTTTTTTGGTGGGGTGCACCAAATCCAGATGTAGTTGTCCTAGCTCATCTCGATACCGTGTGGCCTAAAGGATCTTTTGCACCGCTGTGGCAAGTTGCCGGCACTATAGCTACCGGTCCTGGAATTTTTGATATGAAAGCTGGATTTGTGCAAGCTTTATATGCAATGAAAGGAATCACCGGGAATGCTGCCTTAATTGCGACAACTGATGAAGAAACTGGAAGTGCAACTAGTAAAAATTTCATCAAAGAGATTTCTGCTAAGGCTAAGGCGGTATTGGTTTTAGAGGCAACTTTGGATGGCAAGGTTAAGACCGGCCGCAAGGGTACGGCGATGTATCAACTCAAAATTCACGGTAAAGCCTCACATGCTGGTCTCGATCCTGAAAAGGGTATCAATGCGACCATTGAAATGGCACATGCTGTTATTGCAATTTCACAATTACAAAATGTAAAACATGGGACAACTGTTGTTCCAACTACTTTGCATGCCGGAAATACAAATAACACTGTTCCTGATCTTGCGGTTTTAGATATCGATATTCGCTCCTTTTCGATGGCAGATCTGCAACGGGTCGATGCCGCAATTAGAACCCTAACTCCGGTAAATCCAGATTCTGGCTATGAGGTAACTGGCGGCTTTAATCGCCCACCGCTGGAAACCTCCTCAACTATGGCCCTTTATGAACGTGCTGAAAAGGTTGCTAAAGCCCTTGGAATGCCACCTTTGGGGCATGCATCAGTCGGCGGGGCAAGTGATGGAAACTTTGCGGCAGCAGCTGGGGCGCAAGTTCTAGATGGCCTTGGAGCAGTTGGCGGCGGCGCTCACGCCGCGCATGAATGGATTGATATCAGTACCCTTGAAGATCGCAGCAAACTATTACACGCCCTAATAAAGGATTTACTTGATGAGTGATGGTCCGCTAATTGTTCAGAGCGATAAAACGCTTTTGCTCGATATAGACCATCCTATCTCTGTTGAGTGTCGACGTGCTATCGCCCCTTTTGCAGAGTTGGAGCGCGCGCCCGAACACATTCACACCTACCGTTTAACGCCGCTTGGTTTATGGAATGCACGTGCTGCTGGCCATGATGCTGAACAAGTAATCGATACTTTAATTAAGTACTCCCGTTACGCAGTTCCACACTCAATTCTTATTGATGTTGCCGAAATAATGTCACGTTATGGGCGGCTACGACTGGAAGCAGATCCAGTTCATGGTTTGATTTTAGTCACAACGGATACCGCAGTACTTGAAGAAGTGATTCGAGCAAAGAAAATTGCTCCACTTCTTGGTGCTCGTATTGATGCTGAAACTATCGCGGTGTTGCCAAGTCAACGTGGTCAAATCAAACAATCACTTTTGCGATTGGGTTGGCCGGCGGAAGATTTCGCTGGTTATGTTGATGGGCAAGCACACGAGATTTCATTAGTGCAAAAGGATTGGAAGATTCGCCCTTACCAAGAGTTAGCAGCAGAGGGGTTTTGGCATGGTGGTTCAGGCGTAGTCGTTTTGCCCTGCGGTGCTGGAAAAACAATTGTCGGTGCGGCAGCTATGGCTCATGCAAAAGCAACAACTTTGATTTTGGTAACCAACACCATTGCGGCCAGACAGTGGCGTGATGAACTACTAAAACGCACCACACTTAATGAGGATGAAATTGGCGAGTATTCAGGTGCAAAGAAACAGATTCGCCCGGTAACTATTGCTACCTACCAAGTTATGACTAAGAAGAAGAATGGGGTTTATGCTCACTTAGATCTCTTTGATTCTTATGACTGGGGTTTAATTATTTATGATGAAGTTCATTTGCTGCCGGCACCAATCTTTCGTTTCACCGCCGATATTCAATCTCGTCGTCGGCTTGGATTAACCGCAACTTTGGTGCGCGAAGATGGCATGGAAGGTGAAGTATTTTCACTTATTGGACCAAAGAGATTTGATGTTCCCTGGAAGGAAATCGAATCACAGGGCTATATCGCACCAGCTGAATGTATTGAAGTTCGGGTAAATCTGACTGAGACCGAACGTTTGGCATATGCAACTGCAGAACCGGAAAACCGCTACCGCAACTGCGCTACCACCCGCACAAAGCGAGATGTAGTGGAAGCATTAGTTGCAAAGCATGCGGGTGAACAGATTCTGGTAATTGGCCAGTATTTGGATCAGATTGATGAGTTAGCTGAACTTCTTAAAGTTCCAGTCATTAAAGGCGAAACTCCCGTCAAAGAGCGAGAAATACTTTTTAATAAATTTAGGAGCGGTGAATTAACCTGTTTGGTTGTATCTAAAGTTGCCAACTTTTCGATTGACCTTCCTGAGGCAACCATTGCGATTCAGGTTTCCGGAGCATTTGGAAGTCGGCAAGAAGAAGCCCAACGATTGGGTCGTATTTTGCGTCCTAAATCAGATGGCCGCACGGCAAAGTTTTATTCGGTAATCTCACGTGACACTATTGATCAAGATTTTGCGCAAAACCGGCAACGCTTTTTAGCCGAGCAAGGTTACTCATACAAAATTATTGATGCTGACGATGTTTTTCAAGGGAAGATCTAAATCTAATTGGATCCACTCGCCAATAATCATGGTGAATGCCATCAATGTGAGTTACCGGAATTTGTTCTCCGTACATTTTTTCTAACTCTTCATTGCCATCGATAAGAATCTCTTTAATTTCATAATCGAGTTCAACTTTCATCGATTGCAAAACCATTAAGGCATCTTCGCACAAATGGCAACCCGTTCGGCCATAAATTGTTATGAGGGTCATGTATTCTCCCGTCCCAGCCTGAAAATTGACTTAGAGATTTGATATTTCCTACCCCTGACCTTAATCCACCCGCTGCACCCTGATACCGTTCGGCTCATGTTTAGAGTGCGATTCAAGAGGATAAAGGTCACAGCAATCGCTGCCCTCTTGGTTGCATCCGTGTTTTCCGTCCCGGCAGCAGAGGCGCTCTCCTTTAGGCAAATACCTGCAACTAAGTGGAGTTATGTCTACGCGGGAAAATCTCCGTCGCTAGTAATGACTGCAACCGCCCCAACCAAGCGGTTGGAAGCTAAATCTAGGTTTGATGTTAAGTACAACAACTTTCCAGAATGGGCCAAGAAAGATGTGCAGGCGGCAATTGATATCTGGTCGGCTAATTTCAAATCAGCTGTCGTGGTAACGGTAGATGCTTCATGGGGACAATCAAGTTCTTGGGGAGTTCTCGGAAGTGCGCGTCCAGGAAGTTTCTTCTCAACTTTTCCCGGCGCACCTGATCCTTCACTTTGGTACACCTCAGCCCTTGCCAATGCGCTTGCAGGTAAGGATCTTGATAAAGCAAATCCAGAGATAGTGATCCAAGTTAACTCAGGCGCGGCCTGGAACTCTCGCAGTGATGGATTGCCAACTGCTTCTGAATACGATTTAAAATCTGTTTTTTTGCATGAAATTGGCCATGGTTTAGCTTTTCTTGCAAATGATGCTTATGACCCGGTTCGTAATTTAGGAAGTTTGGATCAACCGACACCATTTGATGCTTACTTGCAAACAAGTGATGGGCGACGACTAGCTGATCTTCCAACGCCCTCAATAGAGTTAGGAACCGCGTTAACTTCCTCATTATTTTGGTCTGGCGCAATTGCGGTTAAAGCAAATGGTGGCGTAAAGCCAAAGATGTACACACCATCACGGTATGAATCAGGATCATCTACTTCCCATTTAGATGAAGCAACATTTTCTAAAGCCGGAGTTGATTCAGTGATGACTCCAAGCCTTGACCCAGGTGAAATTTTTCGTGAACCGGGTCCGTTGCTATTGGCAATGATGGAAGACATGCGCAATAAACCACCTGCCGGAGTAACAACAGATCTTCCACTAGCTCCCCGTAATTCCCAAGCATTTACTGGGGATTCATCAGCATTGGTTTCATTTGATCCTCCAGTAAACTTGCGAACCGCACAAATAAGTGAATATATTGTTAAAAATATTAACACCGGTACTGAAAAGTCATCACTTTCAAGTCCAGTATTGATTTCAGGATTAAAAAACGGCACCTCATACAGATTTTCAATCGTTGCCAAAAACGCTTTGGGAGTCTCGGAATCTGCCTTTACGAAGCGGGTTACTCCGCAAGCTGGCTGGAAAAGTAAGGTTCTAGATAGCGTTGCTGATGGAAAAACCTTAGCCAGCACAACCTTCAATGCAAAACCTGCGATCGCTTATACCGACACTAAAAGCGGTGATTTAAAGCTGGCTACCTTTGATGGAAAGACCTGGAGAAAGGTAACTGTAGATGGTGCTGGGGGATCAAGCGGGCGCACAACTAACACGATTTCTGGCGCAATTAGTATGTGCGTTAATGGAAGTGGCCTAAAGCAAACGCTACATATTTTCTACAGTGATGCCACCGAAAAAGATCTCCGCTATGCAACATATAACGGGAATAGTTTTGCCTTTGAAATCGTTGATGGAGATGGCCCATCAGTAAATAATTATGAAGATCCAATTCGTGTTCACACTTCTAGTGATGTAAGTGTTGCTAATGCTTGCGTTGCTAGTGCATCAGAAGTGCAAGTTTTTTATCGCGATGAAAGCCAAGGTGTTGTTCTTGCAGCAGTCCGCACTAAAGGTGCGCCCTGGAAGTATGAGTTACTCGATGGCGACCGCAAGACTGATGGCCGGACAACTGGAGATGTCGGTTTTCATATTCAAGCGATTCTTGATGGCACTAAGACGTATGTTGCATATGATTCCGTGGTTTCCATGAATCAAAAGAAGGAAATGACTTCTGGGGCAATTCGAATCGCAAGCAGATCTGGAATTGAACCTACCGCTTGGCAGTATCAAACCTTAGACATTTCCAACGATGATGCAGCCATCTTTGGATTTGATGTGGCAATGTCAAAATTAAGTGGAGATATCTTTGTAACCTGGTTGGCGGCATCATCGGCTTCGGTGCCAAAGCCAAATCAAATCCGTTGGGCACAACTTAGCGATCCAACAAAGATTTCAAAGATAACAACTGAAAATTTTGGAACACCCGGCGAGTATTTAGCCACAGATGGAAAGACAACTATTTTTAACTGCCAGGAGAGACTATGTGCGTTAGATACAAGTAAGAAAGGTCTTGGACAATCTGCGATTAGATTAGTTAGCAGTACCCAAGGCGCTTCTCCTACTCAGAGCACTTGGGTAACTGTTAACAAAGTTAAATACTTACTTGCCGCAATTAATGGCAAGCTGACACTTCTTAAACCGTAATTACTTACTTAGCGTTACGGCGCTGAATGCGAGTTTTCTTGAGAAGCTTCTTGTGCTTCTTCTTCGCCATGCGCTTGCGTCGCTTTTTAATTACGGAACCCATATATCACGCTCTCATTTCTTAGTACGTACTTTGTGTACGGGTGGTTAGGTTACCGCGGAATGCGAGTAAATACCGAAACCGATTCTGCGCTTAATGTAAGTACCAAAACTCCGAACTCTTTGGAAAATAGGGCTCCCAGCACTTCCCGCTGACCCGCAGGGCCACTATCAGCGTCGGTGATAATGCCTTTGGCATCAAAAGTAATCAATAGCGGCCTTGGCGTCTTTGGACTCCATACAAGTTGTGGCAGCGCAGCGGTTGAAATAAAGAAAAGTTGGGTTGACCCTAATGTTATAGCTGGACCAATAGCTGCAAATCGATAGCTCCATTTTGGTACAAATGAAGTTGAAAATTTAGTTACCGCCGTCTCGGTCTTGCCCGCGGCAATAACTTCCCCACCAAGCAAAAGCGAAGTTGATGCACTGTTCCAAATCCGTTCTCCCTTTGCGATCGAACTACGAACTACAGATGTAATTTTTAGAGATTTCGATACCTTAACCAAGATTCCGTCGCTAATACCGGCAACTTTTTTCGCGGCAATAGTTTCAGCACTAGAGCCAGCCACTGTGGTTGATCCATCGCTATGTCGAACCACTGCATCAGCGGTTGTTGCTAAAACCCCTATTTGTAGTAACTTTGAAAATACACCTGCCAGGTCGGTGTTAGTGATAAATCCGGCGCTGACTTTTTCACTAGCTATTATGCCAACCACCGAGACGCCGACTTTATCTAAGGCTATGGCGGTTGGGAAAACAGCATAACTTGTTGGTAAAGTATTTGAAAAAAGAAGGGCGCCGGCCGCAGATATTTTCCAAATGGTAATTGCCTGCAGGTCTCCCACAAATGTGGTCGGTGGAGTTACTGCATTATCCGGATTAATGGGAGTAGGTTGCTCTGGAATCAGCCCAATTGCTAACGGCGTTGCTCCCGCAATCCAAATATCACCCGCAGAATCCACGGCGGCTGCAGTTGCAATAGAAGCCGGAGATTTATCCAACGAAAGATTCCATAACTCAACTCCAGTTGAATCTATGGCACGGGCGTATGCCTTTAAACCTTGAGTTCCATAAACAACGAGAGATTTTCCACTAACGACTACACCGCTGACCTCACCTGGGGTTCCTACCGTCGTAAGCAGTTGTAGGGGTTTTACTGCGATTTTTTTTGGGCCGGCATTTGAAATTGGTGCTGTTCCAAGAAGTAAAAGTAGTGCAATTGCAAGTGTGCGTTTCATGCTAATTCCTGCGAGCGATCACGAGCTGCTTTCATTGCTCTAGCCACCATTGCAGCTAAATCATCTGCTGCAAATGAAGCGAGCGCAGCTGCAGTTGTTCCATTAGGACTAGTTACATTTTCCCGCAAAGTTGTGGCACTTTTACCTGATTCAGCAAGTAACTTTGCTGCTCCAACAATTGTTTGTACAGTAAGTTCCGTTGCTTCCAGCTCACTAAGGCCAAGCTCTTGTGCCGCAGCGACCATAGCTTCAACAAATGCGAAGAAGTAAGCCGGACCAGAGCCACTAGTTGCAGTTACGGCATCTTGTAACTCTTCTTTAACTTCGATGATTTTGCCAGTGGCACCTAAGAAACCCAATACAAAATGCTTCTGTAAATCGGTAACTCCAGCACCTAAAGACGCAGCAGCCATTCCTGCTCCAGCCAAGATTGGGGTATTAGGCATTACCCGCACAACTGGATTTGTAGTGCCAAGTCCGTTACTGATAAATGAAATACGCTTACCCGCCACGAAGGTTATTACCACCGCCGCCGGATTTATTGTGCCCCTGATCTCGGCAAGTACTGCACTCAAATCTTGCGGCTTTACAACCAGCAGCAATACTTCGGCACTAGCAACATTTTCTTTGAGATCGGCCGAACTGATTGAATATTTAGCAATGAGTTCATCAACACGTTCTGCTCGCTTTTCCGAGATTGTAATCAGCTCTGGGTTTACACCATAAGCAATTAAGGCTGCGACTAGGGCTTCACCCATAACGCCGGCACCAATTACTGCAACCTTTAATTGCTGATTCATGTAACAAGCCTACCTGCTATGCATGTAGGCTCCACGACTATGTCAGAAGTTAAGCCAGGTTTTGCGCGTGATTGGGTTGAATTTTTCGACCCAAATGATGCAGCGACAATCTTTAAATGCGATCTCACTTGGTTAACCTCATATTGGACTTGTATTTATGGTGATGGTTGCCCAGGTGTTTTTAAGAATCAACCAAACTCAGGGTGCTGTACCGAAGGTGCAATGTACACCGATGAGGATGATGAAGCGCGCACAATAAAAGCTGCTGCTTACCTGACTCCGGATATGTGGCAGTACTACAACGAAGCGCGACCAAAGCAGCCGGGCGCAGCATTGCGAATCTCGGAAAAAGATGAAGATGGTGATCGCAAAACTCGTCGGGTAGATGATGGTTGCATATTCTTAAACCGAAAAGGTTTTGCAGCAGCAGGCTTCACCGGATCATTTGGTTGTGTACTGCATCATGTTGCACAACGCGATGGAAAGCACTTTGCAGACACCAAGCCAGATGTTTGTTGGCAACTTCCACTTCGTCGTAGTTTTGAAACTCGCGAATACGGCGAGCGCGAATACTCAGTCACGGTAATTGGTGAGTACGAACGTCTGGCATGGGGCGACGGCGGCGATGACTTTGATTGGTATTGCACAAGTAATAGCGATGCACATGTCGGCACCGAGCCGGTGTATATCTCAAGTGATTACGAGCTTGAACTTTTGATGGGTAAGGGTGCCTATCAAGAGCTAGTGCGCTTATGCGATGCACGAATGGCTCATATTCGAGAAGCTTCAGCGCGCTCGCTTCCGCTATTTGTGATTCAACATCCAGCGACTTTGGCTGCTCAGCAGAAATAGTCACCGCCTTGTCATAGGCTTACCGACATGGCCAAGGTAGAAAAGGATCCATTCCGCTGCACCGAATGTGGCTGGACCTCCCAAAAATGGGTTGGCCGCTGTGGTGAATGCCAAGCGTGGGGCGCAGTTGAAGAGATTACCGCGCCTAAAAAACTCTCATTGGTCGCCGGAAATGTGACGGCCAAGGCCACACCAATTGGCGATGTGGATTTATCTGCTGCCTATGCGCGAGCAACTGGCGTGACTGAACTAGATCGCGTACTTGGTGGTGGCCTAGTTCCAGGTGCGGTAATTCTTCTAGCTGGTGAGCCAGGGGTTGGTAAATCAACACTTTTACTGTCAGTTGCTGCCCAAACTGCAGCTAAGGGAATTTCGGCGCTGTATATAAGCGGTGAAGAATCTGCATCCCAAATTCGACTTCGCGCAGAGCGGATCAAAGCGGTAGATCCACAACTTTTTATTGCCTCTGAAACCGACCTAGGTGCGGTTATTGCTCATATTGATGCGGTTAAGCCAGAACTACTGATTATTGACTCAGTTCAAACAATTGGAAGTTCGGCGGCAGATGGCGCACCAGGTGGCGTCACCCAGATTCGCGAAGTCGCAGGTGCATTGATTCGTATCTGTAAAGACCGTGACATCACTTTGTTGCTAGTTGGACATGTTACAAAGGATGGATCTATTGCCGGTCCGCGCCTGCTCGAGCATATTGTTGATGTTGTATTACAGTTTGAAGGCGAGCGTCACTCGCGGCTTCGTTTGATCCGTGCCATTAAAAATCGCTTCGGCGCCTCAGATGAGGTTGGTTGCTTTGATTTAAGTGATACCGGAATTGAATCGGTGTTAGATCCAACTGGTTTGTTTACCTCTCGCCATGCTGAACCAGTTCCAGGAACATGTGTCACGGTAACCCTTGAAGGTCGTCGCCCATTATTGGCCGAAATTCAAGCACTCGTATCTGTCGGTCGTGAAAATGATTATGGAAATGCCCGACGAGTTGTTTCAGGTTTGGACGCTGCCCGGACATCGATGACCCTTGCAGTTCTTGAACTTCGTGCAAATATTCGTATCGGTGGTCGCGATGTTTATGCGGCAACAGTTGGTGGCATGAAGATGACTGAACCAGCAGCTGATTTGGCACTGGCCTTAGCCGTTGCATCCGCAGCTAAAAGTCTTGCGCTGCCGGCAGATCTAGTCGCAATCGGTGAGGTTGGCTTAGCTGGTGAAATTAGAAAGGTAAGCGGCGTAAATCGCAGACTGCAAGAGGCGTATCGCCTTGGTTTTAAGCGGGCATTAGTTCCAACAGGTTCAGATACAAAGATAACAGGCATGGAAATCGTTGAAGTTTCCCGACTTGATGCAGCGTTGAACCGGGTAAAAATTACCGAATGAGCACCTTCATTGCATTAGCTGCACTCATCTTTATTGCGAACTCGCTTCCCGCCTTTGCTCCCCCAACTTGGACCATCCTGGTTTTCTTCTCACTAAATTACTCAATGAATTCGATTTTATTGGTAGTAGTTGGAGTTTGCGCTGCCGCAGCTGGAAGACTTTTTCTAGCTACCTATTTCAGAAAATACTCAGAGCTACTACCTAAAAAATTCACCCATAACATGAATTATTTAGCTAAGTATTTTGCCGGTGACAAGCGTAAATTTTATTTAGTTATAGCCTTGTTCTTGATATCACCAATTTCATCAGCGCAACTTTTTGAAGCCGCTGGATTAATGAAAACTATCGCCCTTCGACCGTTAGTGCTGGCTTTTGCAATTGGCCGGCTATTTTCATACTCCTTCTACGTCACATCGGTTTCGGTTTTAAAAGCCAGCAATATTGGTGAAATTATTCTGCATGAGTTGACCTCACCAGTTGCGATCGCAATTCAGATAACCATGATTGTAGGATTAGTTTTACTTGGAAATATCGACTGGACGCAAAGGTTTAAGGTTAAGGAATGACAATCTCGTTATAGACTTGCGTTATGAGCTTCACCGTCGATCTTGAAAAAATTCTAGGAACCTCACTGATCACAGACCCCGACATCACCGCCACATACTCCAAAGACCAAGCCCCCTTTGCGCCATCGGCTCCGGCAGCGGCGGTTTTATTAGCTCGAAGTACCGAACAGATTTCGCTAGCCCTAGCTTTTTGTGCAAGCAGAAATATCCCAGTTGTTACTCGGGGTGCAGGTAGTGGATTATCAGGGGGAGCAAACGCTGACTCAAGCTCATTAGTCATTTCACTTGAAAAGATGAATCAGATCATAGAGATTGATGAGGCAAATCAGTTAGCAAGAGTTCAAGCAGGCGTAATTAATCTTGATCTAGATAATGCAGTTAAGGAGTTTGGCCTGGCATATCTTCCAGATCCGGCCAGTCGCGATTGGTCCACACTTGGTGGAAACGTGGCTACAAATGCAGGTGGAATGTGTTGCGTTAAATATGGGGTTACCTCGCACCACGTGCGTGCCTTAACTGTGGTCCTGTCAACTGGTCAGATTATCAAGGTAGGTAAGGCGACTAAAAAGTTTGTCACAACTTTAGATTTAATGCATCTCTTTATTGGATCTGAGGGAACTTTGGGAATTGTTACTGAGATAACCCTCAACCTTATGCCTCGCCCTAAACCTGCCGCAACTTTAATTGCAACATTTCCAAATATTACTCAGGCAGCAGCTGCTTCAACAACTTTATTAAAGTATCGGCCATCAATGTTGGAAATTATTGATCAAACGACTTTAAACGCCGTGGAGCAATGGCATCCACTTGGGTTTGAGGTTGCAGGCTCTATTTTGCTAATGCAACTAGATGAAAACTTTGAATTGGGAGATGCCGCCATTGCAACATGTGAGTCACATGGCATGATCGATGGAATGTTTTCAACTGAAGCAAGTGATGCTGCCGACTTAATACGTGTGCGTAAATTGGCATATCCTGCACTGGAGCGTCTTGGCGCTACTTTGTTAGATGATGTCGCACTGCCTGTCACAAAGATTGCAGAATTTGTCGGCAAGGTTCAGGAGTTAGCTATTCAGCAAGATCTGATTATCGGAATCTTTGGCCATGCAGGTGATGGAAATATGCACCCCACAATCGTTCACGATCATGGTGACAAAGAGGGCGAAAAACGTGCCCAATTAGCCTTTTCAGAGATAGTTAAAATCGCGCAAGCACTTGGCGGAACCGCAAGTGGTGAACATGGAATTGGCTCTATTAAACGAGATTTCGTGAGTGATGAGGTAGACCAATCAATTGTGGAAATTCAGCGTGGAATTAAGAAATTACTAGATCCAGCTGGAATTTTAAACCCAGGCAAGAAGCTTCCTTAACGAGCTAGTTCGGCGGCACGTACTGCAATATCTACACTTGAAATAGATACTCTCTGACGCAAATACTTTTCTAGTAGTACATAAAGTTGAGTTGAAGCTGAAATTCCTCCCGTAAATTTAACTGATAAAGACTTTTGGATAAGAACTTTGTCTATACGAGAAACTAATTCTGCTAAGTGGCCCGCTGCTATGCATGGCGGATAGCTTCGCGACCTATCCAATAACCTGCACCTTCATCGCCCAGTAAATAACCCCATCCATTGCTAATTCTTTACCTGACATAAGGATGCCAGAATTGTTAATGTGCGCCCACTTTGTGGCCGATGCTCCTGCGTCTATGCCCGTAAGCGGTGAGATGCGATCTTCACTTATTTCCTCCTCTTGTGCGGGACTTGGTTGGCGATAGAAGAACACCCTCGTTCTCTTCCATCTTTTTACCGGAGCGGCTTCCCACGGCCGATCTGGATTGATCCAGAGCAGACTTGGTGCCGCTCCAGTTTCTCTGCGCCATTGCGACGCAAAGACAATCAACCACTGTTAATTGAGCTATCCGGCTCGATGTTGCTCCGCTTCGGAAGGTGGTTTCCCGGGCAGAAGTATGCAAAACGATGTCAGCAATTGCAGTTGCCGCGCTTCGAATTGCATTTGTAATAAGAATGATTGTGACGCCACGCTTTTTAAATTCTTGAATCACTTCTACAACATCGAGCGTTGTTCCACTATGACTGATTGCAACTAAGCAATCCCCTAGGTTTAACAGTGAAATGGAAGTCAATGCTGTGTGCGCATCACGCCAAGCAACTGCAGCTTTTCCTTGACGATTCAGCTTTAGCTGTAAATCCATCGCGACCAGGCCACTAGATGCTAAACCAAATATCCCAATAGTTGTTGCCTTATCCCATGCATCAACGACTTTCTTAAAACTTGCAACATCTAATCGTTCTGCGGTTGTTTGGATTGCACGTGAATCTGCCAGCGCGATCTTTCTAATGATCTCTTCGATTGAATCTTCGGTGGTAATTCCGCTATCTAACTCTGAAACTTGAGATTCATTCATCCCAAGACGACTAACCTCACCAACTAGCGCCATACGAAACTCTGGAAAGCCTTTGTAGCCAATGGCTTTACTGAATCGAACCACTGATGCAACTGATGTTTGTGAAAAATCAGCTAATTGCGAAATATTCATTTGAGCTACTCGTGGTGGATTTGCTAAAACACAGTTTGCAATTGAAGTTTCACTCGCGTGAAATGATGAAAATGAGTTTTTGATTTCGCCCAAGAGATCGCTGAAGTTACCGCCATTGTTTGGCAGAACACGTAACTTCTTCGTCATCAGTGGCCCCTCATGAAAATTAGCTTCAAGAAAATATTTTATCGGTGAAAATTATCGCCAAAACTCACTTTCGTCAAGGAACTTCCGCCTCTTGCTGGTTTATTGTGCTTGCATGAGCAAACAACGGGGAGTAACTGCGGCCTTTGTCACAATGGGCGCCTCTTCAGCTCTCCTACCCTCAACTATTCCGCTTAGGGCAAATGAAATGGGCATTCTTACAAATCCATTGTTACTGGCAATTCCCTTCATGTTTCTAGGCATATTTGTTGGAATCATTGCAACTCCAATTATCTCTTCTTACCTGAAATCAGCGACTCATATTCGAGGAGCTCTAATTTTACAAGGGATTGGAGTCTTGGGGGTTGGCCTTCAAAATTCACTTACTTTCTATTGGGCTTCGGCAGCAATTTTGGGCTTCGGCTTTGGACAGCTTGAAGTTCTACTCACATCTACAATTAGAAGATCCAGTACGAATGTGAGTAGGGCGCTTACTAAATTTGGAGCATACCTTTCTCTATCCGCATTCCTAACACCTTTATTAGTCATTGTTTCAAAGTATTTCCAATTTCTCGACCTTTGTTTCATATCCATTTCGATTGCCTCTATCGTAACTTCATTTAGTTTTACTTCAGTCAATGCACCTGAGAATAAACTTTTAATTCGTAATTTAAAAATTGGAAAGAAGTCAGCTTTTTATCTTTCTCTAGCAAGTGCTTTTTACGTTGGTGCAGAAACTATTTTGTCTGGCTGGTCAGCAGTTTATTTCACTCAATACTTTCCGACGATATCCGAGAGTGCTCCGCTTGGAACATCTCTTTTTTGGCTATTTTTAACTTTGGGACGTTTTGCCGGAATTCATATTCGGTTCAAAGCTGATTCTTCTAAGCAACTTTTGCAAATTTGGTCTACATTGTTTGCAATATTCTCCATCTTCCTTGCTCTCATTGCAAATGATGCGAATAGCTTTGCATTTCTGTTTTTAATTTCAGCCGCAATTTTCTGCGCAGGGCCATGCTACGGATTAATAATTGGAATCGCTGTTTCTTTGTATGACAAAGAGTATGCCATCAAAGCATCTTCGGTTTATATTTTAATTGGAGCTGCCGGCGGGACATTGATCCCAGTTATTGCCCAATGGCTAGGAGATTCGGATGTCTCAAACTCCCTTTTGGTTTGCGCATTTGCAGCTACTTTTACGGCTATCTTCGCGACAATGAGTCATTCAGGCAAGAAAGCCATAACTCCTCAGTCTTGATTGGCTCCCCGTAAGTATGCAAGCGATTTGTAAGCATCACAAGGCTAAATTCAATTTCCGGGATAAACCCAAAAGAAACCCCGGTGAATCCAGTATGTCCGAAAACTAAATGTTCTCTCCCGTCAACCAATATCTTCCAATTTCGAAATCCGAGGCCCTGAAGAGAGTCACGCCCTGGTTCTGTGAAATCTCTAATTGTATTTCTTTTGAAAAAAGAATCGTCTTTATAGGATTGTAGATATATTTCGCAAACTTTCAATATATCTTTAGCGGTTGAAAATAATCCTGCATGCCCAGATACTCCATTAAAAATGTGATACGCATTTCCATCATTAACTTCACCAACTAAAACATGCTTTCGCCATCGAACGAAATCACTAACTTTCTCCGAAACTGGATAAGGATTACCGGATGCAACCATATTAAATTCATGAATATCACCAATAGATGATCCTGCCACGTTTGTCATTTCTAAGGGAATGGCAAAGGATGTCCTGTTTAGGTTTAAAATTCCTTTTAACTTACTCGCGAAAACAAGTTCGAGCCCTTCTTGGTAGAGAGTTTCAATAATCTGTCCGAGGACCATAAATCCCAAATCAGAATAACTACGTACCGAGTCAATACGTGTATCAAGAGCTAATTTTTCAATTGCACTAAATGCTTCAGATTTATCCATGTGATTTATGTAAAGTGGTCGCCATGGCGGCAATCCAGATCGGTGAGAAAGTAAGTGATGAATGCGTATCTTGCTTTTCTCACTAGAATTCCAACCAGGTAAGTATCTGCATACCGGGTCAGTCACATTGACAATTTTTTGGTCAACAAGGTTCATTATCAGATTGGTTGTAGCCAAAATCTTAGTAATCGAGGCCAAATCAAAAATTGTTTCATCCATTACTGGCAATGGCTTATCAACGCCAATTTCAACTCTACTGCCCAGTGCGGTAATTTCATGAATTCCGTTTTTAGAGGTAGCCACGACTCTCCCCACATGATTCATTGGACTTCTCCTTTCTGATACATCAAGACTGACTGCGGATACCACCATGCGGCATCCAAATCATGTACTAACTCTGGTTCAAATTCGGCTGCTAGGGAAATAGCGGATGCAACACCCATGGGGCTTTCCATCATGCATTCTATAACAGGCAAAATTTTACTTTTGAAATCTTTATCACTTTTAACCTCCGGTTGGAGTAGAATTGAATTTATGGAAATTAGGCGAGCAACTCTCGATGACGTTTCAGTTATCGCCCGACTCTTCTTAAATTGCTGGTCAATATCATATAAAAACGTAATTGATGAATCCGCACGTGAAAATATGAACTTAGTTGCCGCCACAAATCTTTGGACTGTTGCAATGCAATCCAACTCTGAAAGAGAGACTTTTATTGGATTAGATGGGGGTGAAGTAATTGGTTTCTTTAGAATTGGTCCTGAAGAAAATGATCCAGCAATTGGGCATCTTTTTTCATTGTATGTTGAACCGAAGACTTCCGGAAGGGGATACGGGAAATCGCTCTTACTCAGCGCAATTGAATTTCTTGAATCTAGAAAATTTGATTCAATCTCATTATGGGTATTTAAAGAAAACACTGCCGCACGTTCGCTTTATAGTAAATTTGGATTTGTTCCAACAGGAAATGAAAAAACTTCGTTCGAGTGGAAAACTCCTGAAATCGAAATGCTGAAAACTTCCATTAGTTGATTATTCTTACACTTGAGGGCATTAGGGATATAGGTTCAGGCAGGCGCATTTTCGTCGCTCCTGGAGTCAAAGATCCTAAAATTCTTGGCCCCGATGCACCGGTGCAGGATGGAATCTGTCCAGGTAACCCATGAAGCGTTAAAAAACCAATTAAGGCAAAGGCAATAGCCTCTTTTGATTGAGTTGAAATTCCTAGTTCGGCAATGGTTAAAACTTTACATTCAGGCAATCTATTCTGAAGTCGGCCCATGAGATGTAGATTCAACGCACCACCACCTGCTACATAAAGGGTAGCGAGACCATATTTCTCAACTTCTAGCGCGACTGTTTCCACGGTCACATCGAGCAGAGTGGCCAAAATGTCTTCGATTGCCCATTCTACAACCGGGCCGGCGATTTCAATCAGGTAGGGCAGATGAAATATTTCTTTGCCGGTCGATTTAGGCGCAGGTAAAGCGTAAAAAGGATGCTCAAGAAATACTTTTAAAAGTGGTGGGTCAACTTTTCCGCTGGCTGCTATTTCGCCATTCTTGTCATAAGAGAATTTCCCGGCTGAGTGAGCAAAAATTGCGGCGTCCATAAGGGCATTAGCTGGTCCAATATCAAAAGCAATAGTAGACATCTTGTTTGATGTGATTGTTATGTTCGAAATCCCGCCAAGGTTCAGAGCACCTTGGACAGAATCGCTGTGCGAAAGCATCAAGTGATCTAGAATGCTAACCAGCGGAGCACCATGCCCCCCTGCGGTTATATCTCTACTCCTTATATTAGACAGAACTTGAACACCAGTTTTCTCTGCTATCCAAGTTGGCTCTCCCAACTGTAATGTTCCAGCAGCCTTATTGAATTCATCAATCCAATGAAACAAGGTTTGCCCGTGAGATACGATCAAGTCAGGTTGAATCCCACTCTTTTTAATAATTGCATCAGCTGCACTTGCAAATGATTGCCCAATTAAAGTATCTAAAACGCACACATCTTCCATAAATATTTTCAGCGGTGGCATCGCTGCCGTAATTTGATTACGCAATTTGGTTGAATATTCGGCACTCTCAAATGCTAAGAGTTCAATTTGAATTTCATCGTCCATATATTTAATTTCACAAAGTGCAGAATCGATTCCATCGTAAGAAGTGCCAGACATCATTCCTAAAATTTTCATCTAATTACCTCCGGACAAGCAACTGAGTGTGCGCTGCCGATAGATACTAGAATTGGAGTTTTAACTTTGCAAGCGTCTATAACAATTGGACAACGCGCATGGAAGGCGCATCCAGTAGGTAGATTTGCTGGATCCGGAACCTCGCCCATTAATGGCTTATCTAAACCAGATTCTCCGACTCGCTCGTGATCTGGCATGGCTTTAATTAGCGCCTTTGTATAAGGATGTTTTGGGTTTTCTAAAACTTCAGACCATGGTCCAAGTTCAACAATTTTTCCAAGATACATGACTGCAATAAAGTCACTGATATGTCGAACCATAGAAAGGTCGTGACTAATAAATATATAAGTTAAATTAAATTTAGTTCGCAAATCGAACAAAAGATTCATCACGTCTGCTCTCACTGAAACGTCCAGTGCTGACACAGGTTCATCAAGGACCAAAAGATCTGGTTCCGAAGCTAGCGCGCGCGCGATACTGACACGCTGGCGTTGGCCACCAGAGAGTTGATGGGGATACCTATGTTGCAAATCTGGTGTGATACCAACAACCAATAGGAGTTCATCCACCCTTAATTGAATTTCTGCTCCTTTTCGAAGTTTGTGAGTACTAATAACCTCAGCGATGCACTCGCCAATCTTTTGTCGCGGATTTAAGGATGAGTATGGATCCTGAAACACTAATTGAATCTTCGAGTGGTGGTTCTTGAGTTGATTTTTAGTCTTACTAAATATCGCATCACCATTCCATGAAATATCACCTGATGTAGGTAGCTCAAGACCAACAATTATTCTGGCCAAAGTAGATTTTCCGCACCCGCTCTCGCCAACAACTCCTAAGGTCTTACCCAAAGGCACGTCGACTGAAACCCCATTCAATGCATGGACAGAGTTTTTGCTACCTCTTACTGGATATTTTTTCTCAACATTGGCAATATGGAGTGTCATTAGTTTTCACTCATCTCATGAAAACATGCTGCTTCTGTGAATTTGTTTGGTTTCAATATGGGAGTTGAAATTCGGCATTCATTAGTCACTCTCGAGCAACGTGGACTAAACGCACATGTACTCTCAACCAGCCATGGCTTTGGCGGAACACCGGGTATGGCTTCGAGTCGACTTCTACTCTTATCTGTAGACTTTGGTAGCGATGCCAACAAACCTGCTGTATATGGATGTTGCGGATTAGTAAAGATCTCTTTAACTGTTCCAACTTCAACAATTCGACCCGCATACATTACGATAACGCGATCAACTAAATTTGCAACTACCCCTAAATCATGGGTAATCCAAAGCATTGACATTGACTTTTTACTTCGTTGCTCGGCTACCAATGCAAGGATTTGTTGCTGAATCGTCACATCAAGAGCGGTTGTAGGTTCATCGGCGATTAAAAGTTTTGGCGACAAAAGCAATGCCATCGCAATCATTACTCGCTGACGCATTCCACCAGAAAACTCGTGCGGATAGCTATTCATGGCGCGCTCAGGTTCCGGGATTCCAACCTCAAGTAGTGCCGAAATGACACGCTCAACTGCATTATCTTTTCCTAGACCATGCGCTTCTAAGACTTCTAGAAGTTGCTTTCCGAGTTTCATCACCGGGTTGAGTGCGGTCATTGGGTCCTGATAAATCATTGAAATCTCGTTGCCCCGAATAGACTGGCGCAAATCTTCAGTTGTTGCCAGTAAATCTATATCTCCATAGTTAATTTTACCGGATGCGGCATGAACGCCCTTTGGCAATAAACCTAAAATTGAAAGTGCGGTTAAAGTCTTCCCTGATCCACTTTCGCCAACAACACCGAGAGCTTCACCTGGCTGAATTTCAAATGAAATTTTATTTACTAATGTGCGGTGGTCTTCACTTGTTTTAATATGCAAATCTACAACAGAAATCAGTGGCTTGCTCATGACTGTCTCCGAGCTGGATCAAGTGAATCTCGTAAGCCGTCACCAACGAGATTGAGTCCAACAACGATAATTGTTATGAACATCGAGGGAGCCGCAAGAGTCCACCAGGCAAAGGCTGCCATTGGTTGGGCTTCAGAGACCATAAGGCCTAGTGATGCGTCCGGTGGTTGTGTCCCTAGCCCCAAGAAACTAAGCCCCGATTCAGTAAGGATTGCCCAGGACATTGAGAGTGCAATCTGAACAAGAATCGGTGCCATCACATTTGGAAACACATGACTAAAAAGAATTTTCGGTGATGAGAAACCAAGTACCCGTACTGACTTAACGTAATCAAGTTCCTTGATGCTCAATACCGGTCCACGCGCAACTCGGATAAATATGGGAGTGTATACAACAGCAATTGCGAGAGAAGTATCAATCCATGAGTTTCCAAGACTATTAACGATTGCAAGTGCCAGTAAGATTGCTGGGAAGGCAAAAATTACATCGCTGAATCGAACAATCAGGTTGTCAAACCATCCACCTAAGAAACCACCGACAACGCCTAGAAAAACACCAACTGTTCCAGCAAGAAATACTGACACTATAGAAACACTGAGCGATCTTCGCATGCCATCCATTGAGCGTGAAAAAATATCGCGGCCAAATTGATCTGTACCAAACCAGTACGAACTAGATGGTCCCTTAAGCGCATCAATAGGATTTTGCGTCAAAGGATCATGGGGCATCCAACCCATTACCGCACAAAGAGCAGTAACGGCCATTATCACCACGAGGACAGCACCAACAACTCCGCTAGTACTGTTTAGATAATAGTGAAGCCATTTCTTTTCATTATTTTCTTTTTTCATTTAATTCTCGGATCTATACGTCGATAGACAAGATCTGTCAGTAAATTTATTGTGACGAATAGGATCGCGAAGATCATTACGCTGCTTTGGATGGTTGCATACTCCCGCTTATTGATCGCATCTAATATTTGGCGTCCCATGCCCGGTAAAGCAAATATTTTCTCGACAATTACCGCTCCACCTAGAAGATATCCAAACTGAATCCCCGTCATTGTCACAATTGGGATCAAGGAGTTTCGCAATACATGTCGGAACTGCACAATTCGACTGCGTAGACCTTTCCCGAGCGCCGTACGCACAAAATCTTTATCAATTGTTTCGAGCAAGGCTGAACGAGTTGTACGCATGATCGGCGCGGCTACTGCTATACCCAACACAATAGAGGGAAATAGCATTTGTTGGAGATTCATCCCCAGATTTTCCCAAGGAGTCATATATTCATAGCCATTTGGAAAGTATCCAAATTTGTTCGCCATGACAGTCACTATTGTCGTACTTAAAACAAAGCCAGGAATAGCTAGAGCCATAAGGCCAAAAAATTGGCCAAAAAAATCTCTCAAACTTCCTGGCTTTCTGGCGCTGAACATTCCAACTGCAATCCCCATAAATACACCTAAAATTGTTCCAAAGAGTGCAAGTTCTATCGTTACGGGAAGGGACGACATCGTTAAATCGAGGACCGAAACGCCAGTTGAATAAGCAAAACCGAGGTCACCACGTAAGAATGATGTGATCCATGAGAAATACTGCATAACTAGTGGTTGATCAATACCGTAATAACGGCGTAACTCGTCAATTTGCTCAGGAGTCAATACTCCCGTCTCAATGCCAAGGGAGCTCGTGATTGTATCGCCCGGAATTACTCGAAGAACTATGAAAATAAATATTGAAATTCCAAATAAAGTAGTCAAGACACTCAACAATCGAGAGAGAGTTTCTCTTGATTTTGCGAACGACATAAATGAACTCCTAATTGAATTCCAAATAAAAAGATTTAAGTGGTGTGCGAACTAATGCTCGCACACCACTTAAATTTACTTTAACGAAGTGAAGCCGAACGCAATGGCAATAGAGATCCTGTAGCTAATGCTGTAAATCCCTTTAGATCCTTTGTGGCAATTCTGTATTCATAAGGTGTTGCAAGCCACACCCATACAGCATTGTCTTCGAGTTCCTTTGAAATTGCGTCGTATGCAGCCGAGCGTACTGAAGTCTTACCACTTGACTTACCCTTTAAGAAATTTGCATCCAGGGTAGCTGATGAATAGGTTGCAATCCTGTTCAAGTTTCCTGTGGATGTGAAGTAACGGGTGTACATAGTGTCGGGATCAATACGTCCGCCATTATTTGCAAGAGTTGCAACAAAGTCTGGTTTCAACCAGCGTGGAACATAAGTCGCTTGGTCAACAATGTCTAGTTCCATGGTAATTCCAGCTTTTGCTAACTGAGCTTTAAGGTTTTGCGCCATTGAAACTGAGGTGGCCCAACCAGTGCTCGTAACAAGAGCTTTAAAAGTCACACCATTTGGCTTACCGGCGGCGGCTAGATACTCCTTGGCTTTTGCTAGGTCAACTTCTGGACATGGACGAGCATTGATATTCGACTTGTATGCAGGACTTGTGATTGGACCAGTTACGGCTCCTTCACCCAACATAGAAGTTTGAATCAATTCTGGGCGACTGATGGCACACTGAACAGCAAGCCGCACATTCTTATCATTAAACGGTGCAA
Organism: Actinomycetes bacterium; assembly: GCA_043776875.1. GTDB lineage: Bacteria > Actinomycetota > Actinomycetes > Nanopelagicales > Nanopelagicaceae > Planktophila. The sequence continues at coordinate 55,436 of JAYVQU010000044.1, read as the reverse complement.
CTTTCGTGTTTAATTGAAGTACATAGTAGGCAAGGGCTGGAACCTTGAATAGTTTTGAGGTTTTAGCATTAGCCTGCTTGACAATTAGTGGATCTGTAAGAATTCCGAACTGAATTGTCCCAGCATTTATAGCTGAAAGAATTGAAGATTCATTTGGAATTACTTGAATAGTAATGCTCGTAATTTTTGGTGCACCCATCCAATAGTCTGAGTTTGAAGTTAGCTTTACTGATTGAGTTGGCTCCCAAGAAACATATTTATAAGGACCTGTTCCGTTTGGCTTATTTGCTCCACCGATTTTGTTTGCTGCAATATCATCAGATGAAAGCATCGCCATATTTACACCATCAAGTGCTGCAAGGATGGGAACGTTTGGCACTGACATATTTAGGACCAAAGTACGACCTGAAACTACAATACTTGAGATTGTAAGTAAGTTAGCACGACCGGCAGCTGCCGTCTTTGTGTCAAGGATTCTCTCTAAACTTGCTTTGGCATCTACAGCATCGAATACTGAACCATCATGAAATTTCACATTTTGGCGAAGATTTAATGTTAGCTGGGTTCCCGCAGCATTAAATCTCCATGACGACGCGAGACCTGTTTTTAATTTATTTCCTGGACCAACTTCAACTAGGCTTGAATAAACTAATCCAAGCGCACGCACAGTCGCAAAATTAGTTGCTGTATGTGGATCTAACTTGTCGATGTCAAGGACTGATCCAATTACGAGATCAGTACTTGCTGCTTTAGCTGGCGTTACAATTAATACTCCAGCCATTAGTGCGGCGACTAAACCACTAATTGCAATTTTCCTTTTGTTAATCATTGCGTTTCTCCCTCTCAGATGTGAGATCAATTTGAATTCACATATCAATACGACTCCGCAATATGAAAAATTCTTTCACAGCCTCGCCTGACTCATGAAAAAGCATGCTACTAATTCAAGCCTTCGTCAAGCACTTTTAGCAGGCTATAGCTTTTATTAACTGAACTACCTTTGGATTTGCAGCAAGAGTTTGTAACAAAACTTGATAATTACATTCCAGTCAGCGCCTCGCGGATGCGATTTGAGGAGGCATGTAGCCTTTCCCGGGCAATTTCAGGCTCAACACTCAATAGCAGCATGAGGATTGCCACCTTCACCTCATGCCCAGAAGCCTCCAGGGCATCGGTCGACTCCTTCTTGGTAGCCCCGGTCGCCTTTTCAATAATTCTCACAGCTCGGTCTTGCAGTTTTTCATTACTGATCTGTAAATCCACCATCAAATTTCCAAAGGTCTTTCCTAAGCGAACCATTGAAATTGTCGAAATCATGTTAAGAACCATTTTTTGTGCAGTTCCAGATTTCAACCGGGTAGATCCGGCAAGTAACTCGGGACCAGAATCAATATCCAATGCATGGTCACTTCGTTTTCCAGCATCTGAATTTGGATTACAAGTAATTGCAATCGTCAAAGCACCAATACTTTTTGCATATTCAATACCACCTAACACATAAGGTGTACGCCCACTTGCTGCGATTCCAACTACAACATCTAGTTGTGAAACATTTGCTGACTTTAAATCTGCGATTCCTAGTTCAGGTTTATCTTCTGCACCTTCGACCGGATTTCTCAATGCTTCATCGCCGCCGGCGATGTAAGCAACAACCTGATCAGTTGACACAGAAAAAGTTGGGCCGCACTCCGCTGCATCCAAAACTCCGAGACGACCAGATGTGCCAGCGCCAATATAAATCAACCGGCCACCTTGCAGCATTCGATCGACGACATCATCTATAGCTTTTTCTATTTTAGGTAAAACTAAACTAATCGCCTTCGGAACTTCAGTATCACTTTCATTCATCGCTTGTAACAACTCTGAGACTGTCATCACATCTAGCATCTGAAATTTAGAATCAACCTGCTCAGTTCGAAGTAAACCTAACTCGAGTTCTTTGGGATTATTTGGCATAGTTCCTGAAGAATAGGACAGATGTGTCAAAGTATCTAGCATCGTGCATTTCCCTTACACTTCACGCATGATTCGCTCTGCTGGTAAATCCGATGCTCCACGAATACTTGAGCTGATAAAAGAGCTGGCTGAGTATGAAAAGGCCCCCTTGGAGGCCAAAGCAACCCTTGCCCAAATTGAGGAATCCTTTTTTAGCGCGCATCCAGTGGCTTATTGCCATGTTGCCGAAGAGGATGGGGTAGTGATTGGAATCTCAATTTGGTTTCTTAACTACTCAACTTGGCTTGGCAAGCCAGGAATCTATCTTGAGGATCTTTACGTCGATCTGGCATATCGCGGTAAAGGCTATGGGTTGGCCCTCTTGAAAGAGCTGGGAAAAATCTGCGTCGAGCGCGACTACGAAAGATTGCAATGGTGGGTGCTGGATTGGAATCAACCCAGCATCGATTTCTACAAATCCTTAGGCGCAGTACCAATGGATGAGTGGACCATTTACCGCGTTAGTGGAGCTGCACTTAAAAAACTTGGTTCTTAAGCCTTTGGTGCCTCTGCTAAATCTTCCGGGGTGTCAGGCATCGCTACCTTAGGTGCACCCTTGAAGGTAAAGACCGCTTCCGCGCCGGTACCTTCAATGTCAACCAGGACGATCTCGCCCGCCCTGAGTTCACCAAACAAGATGCGCTCTGATAGTGAATCTTCGATTTCGCGCTGAATAGTGCGTCGCAATGGGCGGGCACCAAGAAGTGGGTCATAACCACGATCGGCCAGAAGCTCCTTCGCTGCAGGAGTCAGTTCGATTCCCATCTCTTTAGCCTGCAAACGATCATCTAGATTCTTAAGCATAAGATCAACGATTTGGATGATCTGTGGCTTAGTCAACTGGTGGAAGACAATGATGTCATCGATCCGGTTGAGGAACTCTGGGCGGAAGTGATTCTTAAGTTCATCACTTACCTTGGCTTTCATGCGCTCATAGTTGGTTAGATCATCACCACTATTAGCAAAGCCAAGTCCGAGTGACTTAGAGATGTCACGAGTTCCAAGGTTTGTGGTCATGATGATTATTGTGTTCTTGAAATCAATGGTGCGACCGTGTGCATCTGTAAGACGTCCATCTTCAAGTACTTGTAGAAGAGTGTTGAAGATATCTGGGTGTGCCTTTTCAATTTCATCAAAAAGAACAACTGAGAATGGACGGCGGCGAACCTTTTCGGTCAGTTGTCCACCTTCGTCATAACCGACATATCCTGGAGGCGCACCGAACAAACGTGATGCGGTATGACGTTCTGAATACTCAGACATATCAAGTTGAATCAACGCATCTTGATCACCAAAAAGGAAGGCAGCAAGTGTGCGTGAAAGTTCAGTCTTACCAACCCCAGATGGACCAGCGAAAATAAATGACCCGCCGGGACGACGTGGATCTTTTAGACCAGCACGCGTACGGCGAATCGCTTGCGACAAAGCCTTGATCGGTTGATCTTGTCCGATTACGCGGTTGTGAAGTTCATCCTCCATGCGAAGTAAACGGGCCGTCTCTTCTTCAGTTAGTTTAAATACTGGAATACCAGTTGAGATAGAAAGAACTTGTGCGATCAGTTCCTCATCTACCTCAGTGACCTTATCTAGGTCGGTGGCCTTCCAATTCTTTTCAGCTTCTTGCTTTTCAATGATAAGTGTTTTTTCTTTATCGCGAAGAGTTGCCGCTAATTCAAAATCTTGTCCATCAATTGCAGACTCTTTTTCCTTGCGCGCATTTGCGATTTTGTCATCAAATGCGCGAAGTTCAGCTGGCGCTGTCATACGCTTAATGCGAAGTCGAGATCCTGCTTCATCAATTAGGTCAATCGCTTTGTCTGGCAGGAATCGATCAGATACATAGCGATCAGCCATGTTTGCCGCCGCCGCCAGCGCACCATCGGTAATTGATACCCGGTGGTGGGTTTCGTAGCGATCGCGAAGACCTTTAAGAATTTCAATGGTTTGCGCAACTGTTGGCTCTTTCACCTGAATTGGCTGGAAACGACGCTCAAGCGCGGCATCCTTTTCCACATGTTTGCGGTACTCATCAAGAGTAGTTGCACCGATTGTCTGTAATTCACCACGTGCCAGCATTGGCTTCAAGATGCTGGCGGCATCAATTGCACCTTCTGCTGCGCCGGCACCAACAAGGGTATGAATCTCATCAATAAAAAGAATTATATCGCCACGAGTTTTGATCTCCTTGAGCACCTTCTTCAAGCGCTCTTCGAAATCTCCACGGTAACGACTACCTGCAACTAGTGCACCCAAATCAAGTGAGTACAACTGCTTATCCTTCAAAGTTTCTGGAACATCATTTCGGTAAATTGCTTGGGCAAGGCCTTCAACAACTGCGGTCTTACCAACACCTGGTTCACCAATAAGAACTGGATTGTTCTTGGTGCGACGTGAAAGAACCTGCATTACGCGTTCAATTTCATTTTCGCGACCAATAACTGGATCAAGCTTTCCTTCCCGAGCAGCTTGGGTCAAGTTACGACCAAATTGATCTAATATCAGTGAGGTAGCTGGAACTCCTTCAGCCGGCCCGCCTGTTTGGACCGCTTCTTTTCCTTGATAACCAGAGAGAAGTTGAATAACTTGTGCGCGAACACGATTGAGGTCTGCGCCAAGCTTTACCAGAACCTGGGCGGCAACTCCTTCACCTTCGCGAATTAATCCAAGAAGAATATGTTCGGTTCCAATGTAGTTGTGACCCAACTGCAACGCTTCGCGAAGTGAGAGTTCCAGTACCTTCTTTGCGCGCGGAGTAAATGGAATATGACCACTTGGTGCTTGCTGACCTTGGCCAATGATCTCTTCAACTTGGGCACGAACGCCTTCCAGCGAGATACCTAAAGACTCCAACGCCTTGGCTGCTACGCCTTCACCTTCATGAATGAGTCCGAGCAAAATATGCTCAGTGCCGATGTAGTTGTGGTTGAGCATGCGTGCTTCTTCTTGGGCCAATACGACAACCCGTCGGGCTCGGTCGGTAAAGCGCTCAAACATGGGCGGTGCTCCTTTGGGTCGATCTTTCATTAAGCCTAATACCTGCAGGCCTACGCCCGCGAGGTGGATTACTCCTGCCTTTTACAACCCCAATTGCGTTGGGGTTATGCCCGAAAAGAGGGCAAAACTAGGCTGGGTTTTAGAGCTCCTTTAGCATGCGGGTGTTACCCAGGGTGTTTGGCTTCACAGACTCAAGATCCAAGAACTCAGCCACCCCGGCATCGTAAGAGCGAAGTAGCTCTGAATAAACCTCCGATTCAACTGGGGTGCCTTCTATTACGGCAAATCCATGACGACCAAAAAATTCGGTTTCAAAGGTCAAGCAAAAGATTCGCTTAATACCTAACTCTTGGGCCCGAGAAATTATCGATTCCAGGATTTGATGACCAACGCCTTGTCCACGAAGTTTTTCGGAAACTGCAACGGTGCGGACTTCGGCCAGATCTTCCCACAAAACGTGAAGCGCACCACAACCAACTACTTCGTCGCCTGTTACGGCAACGGTGAACTCTTGAACACTTTCATACAAAGTTACCGTCTCTTTAGTAAGCAAGCGACCTTGTGGTGCGTAAGAATCAATTAATTGACGAATGCCTTTAATGTCGCTGGTATTAGCTGGGCGAATCTGCATTGCTTATTCTACTTCAGGTTTAATAAGTGGGAACAAAATTGTTTCGCGAATACCAAGACCAGTTAGCGCCATCAGCAAACGATCAACGCCCATTCCCATTCCACCGGTAGGCGGCATCGCAAACTCCATTGCCCGCAAGAAATCTTCATCGACTTGCATCGCTTCCAGATCGCCCTTAGCACCAAGGGTTGCTTGTTCCATTAGCCGATCGCGTTGAATAATCGGATCAATTAACTCTGAATAACCGGTTGCTAGTTCAAAACCATCTACATATAAGTCCCATTTTTCAACTACTCCAGCAAGATCACGGTGCGCGCGAACCAATGGTGATGTATCAACCGGGAAACCCATCACAAATGTTGGCGCAATCAATTCATCCTTAGCAACATGTTCAAAGATTTCTTCAGCCAATTTACCGGTAATCCATTTTGGATCAATCTTTATGCCAAGTTTTTCGGCGATCTTCTTTAAATCAGCAAAAGGAGTGAGGGCGGTAACGGTTTCACCAACACTTTTAGAAATGGTGTCATACAAGGAGATTTGCGGCCATTGGCCACCAAAGTCAGTCTGGCGACCATCGTGGTGGGTAACAACATGCGAACCAGTGACCGCCATGGCGGCGTTTTGAACCAGGTTGCGGGATAAGTCAGCGATAGAGATCCAGTCGCCATAAGCCATATAGCTCTCGATCATTGCAAACTCTGGTGAATGCGATGAATCCGCCCCTTCGTTGCGAAAGTTTCGGTTAATTTCAAATACCCGCTCAATTCCACCAACAACGCAACGCTTCAAGAAAAGTTCGGGTGCAATACGTAGGAACAAATCCATGTCATATGCGTTTGAGAAAGATTTAAATGGCCGCGCTGTCGCTCCGCCATGCATTACCTGCAACATCGGAGTCTCAACTTCAATAAAATTTTCTTTAGCAAAGGTGTCCCGCAGAGATTTCATAACTGCCGGACGCAGGCGTGCATTACTGCGCGCTTCGGGGCGAACAATTAAATCGACATAGCGCAGGCGTACCCGAGTTTCTTCCGACATTGGTTTATGATCATTTGGAAGTGGGCGCAAGGACTTTGAAGCAAGGGTCCACGAGTTGGCAAGAATAGAGAGCTCGCCACGCTTTGATGTAATAATTTCACCCGTTACCGAAACAATGTCACCTAAATCAATATCTGATTTCCAAAAATCAAGCGCTTCTTGTCCGACCTTGGCTAGTGAGAACATTGCTTGCAGTTCGGTTCCATCACCTTCGCGCAAAGTTGCAAAACATAACTTTCCGGTATCGCGTTTAAAGATAACGCGTCCAGTCAATGACTCGATATCGCCAGTAGCAACATCAATTTCATGACCAACATACTTTTCCCGAATCTCCTTTAAAGATTTCGTACGTGGCACCGAAACTGGATATGGCTCAACATTGCGCGCTATTAATGCAGCCCGTTTTTCCCGGCGAATTCGAAGCTGCTCAGGCAGATCATCTTGCGGCGCAGCGTTCGGTGCCGAATTAGATATATCGTGATTACTCATAGATGGGGCAGTCTAGCCAATCAAGCATTTCGCTCGTGAATCAGGCGCAGGCCAATCAGAGTTAAGTCGGGCTCGTAATGTTCGATCGTTTCGGAAACTCCCACAATTAGTGGCGCTAATCCACCTGTTGCGATAACCGTTGGCTTCTCTGAATATGAATCCAAGAGTTCTGCCGTGATTCGATCAACTAAACCATCAACCAGACCGGCAAATCCAAAAATAGTGCCCGATTGCAAAGCTTCAACGGTGTTCTTGCCAATCACATTTTTTGGCTTAACCAGTTCGACTTTACGCAATTGCGCCGCCCGCGCAGCCAGCGCGTCAACTGAGATTTCAATTCCAGGGGCAAGGGCGCCTCCTAAAAACTCTCCCTTAGGGGATACCACATCGAGGTTTGTTGATGTTCCAAAATCAACAACAATCGCTAGCCCACCAAAAAGTGTGTGTGCAGCTAAAGTATTGACAATACGGTCTGCACCGATTTCCTTTGGGTTATCAACTAGCAAAGGAACACCAGTTTTGGTTCCGGGTTCTACGATAGTAACGCGAACATCAGAAAAGTAATCCGCAATCATGTTGCGAAGTTCGCGCAATGTCGCCGGAACCGTTGAACATACCGATAAGCCAGTTAGGTTATAGCCCTCGACTAGGGCGCGATATTGCAACCACAGTTCATCGGCGGTGCTACGCGGATCGGTCTTAACCCGCCAAGAGCGAATCAGCTCCTTGTTATCAAAGACTCCAAGCACGGTATTCGTATTTCCGACATCGACCGTTAATAACACCGTCATCTCCCCACCATTGGCATATTGTCAATCAATCGAACACCTTCTACCCAACCTGCAATTATTGCTCTGCGTTGCGTGGTTGTGTCATCGGCTAATTTGAAATCACTCTCAGCTATAACTGTTGCATAATCCTTTTCGAAGCCAGATTCAGTTGATAGCGTTGAATTTAAGATCTCTTGGGCAATTTCAACGGTTGGAGCAAGTTTTGCCGCTGCCAACGCACGATGAATAACCAAGGCGCTATTGCGGCCAGCTGCACTAAGTCGAAGATTGCGCGATGACATCGCAAGGCCATCAAATTCGCGAACAGTAGGGACGCCGATGATTTCAACTTTACTCTTCATAGCTTTAATAATTATTAATTGCTGAAAATCTTTTTCGCCAAAAACTGCTTTGTCCGGCTTTGCAATTGCGAATAGCCGGTCTACCGCAGTTACAACTCCATCGAAGTGACCCGGGCGTGAAGCACCTTCATACTTATTTCCAAGTGGTCCAGCACTTAAACTCTTAAATCCTTCCGGATATAAATCTTCATACTCTGGAAACCAAACTTCAGTTGCGCCAGCAATGGTTGCAATTTCAATATCGCGCTCTGGTGTGTGCGGATACTCTGCTAACTCATTTTTGTTCTCAAACTGCAACGGATTAACAAATATGCTGACGATGACATCTTTATCTAGGGTTCGCGCGCGCTTGATCAGCGCTTGGTGGCCTTTATGCAAGGCGCCCATTGTTGGCACTAATACCGTCATTTAAGTGGCTCCAGTCCTTTCAGGTACCGGGCAAGATCTTCAGAGTTTACCGCTAAGCAGGCAATTGCTGCAAAAGATCTTTTATCTTTCCATGCGTAAGCAAGACCGCATCAGGCTCAATTTCAAACCAAGGTTGCAAAACAAATCGACGTTCGTGTGCGCGTGGATGCGGAAGCGCAAGCTCTTCTGCATTGCTCAATAAACCACCAAATTGGATTAGATCTAAATCAATTGTTCGCGGACCCCAACGTTCTAACCGTTCGCGACCCATACTCTTTTCAATTCCATGCAGTAATGAGAGCAAATCCGTCGCGGGTAGATCGCTTTCAATAATACACACCGCATTCAAGTAATCCGGTTGTGTTGGGCCACCAACAGGTGAAGTTGGGTAATATGAGGAAACAACTTTTACATCAGTAGCTTCGCGCAAAATAGTTAAAGCTAAATCTAAATTTTCTTTTGGGTTGCCTATGTTGGCCCCTAATGCAACTACTGCTTTCATCGCGATCTAGTTACTACAACCGCAATATCTTCTAATTGTGCGGCAACTGGTGCCTGTGGTTTATGAACCGTCACCGTAACGGAATTAACTTTCAAGTATTGATTTAATATGCGTTCGGCAATACGCGCAGCCAATTTTTCAATTAGATTTACTGGGTCGCCGGTAATTTCGGCAACCGCTAGGTCAGTTATCTCGGCATAGTTAACTGTGTCCATTATCGCATCAGATTTTGATGCCGCGGTTAAATCTATCGACATGGCCAGATCAACAAAAAAGTCTTGCCCATTTTTGCGTTCAGTATCAAATAACCCATGATAGCCAAAGCCATGGATACCCGACAAAATAATCTGATCATTCATGCCTTAAGCACCTCCTTATGTGGCTGCACGCTATGAACTCTAACTGCCCAAACCCCAGTTGTGCTAAGTCGCTTGGTTAATTCAATTGTTGCTTGCTCTCTCGCATCAGGTGAGACGCCACCTAAAAATCTCTTGCGTGATGCACCGATTAGAAGCGGATAACCTAAGGCGACAAATTTTTCTATCGCATCGATGATCGCCCAGTTGTGTTCGGCAGCTTTGGCAAATCCAATACCTGGATCAATAATTAATTTCTCTTGCGCAATCCCGGCAGTTAAAGCGGCATCGATGCGCGTTTGCAGCTCAGAAATGACCTCCTTCACGACATCGTTGTAAACAGCATTTGAATTCATAGCTTTTGCTTGCCCCCGCCAATGCATTGCAATATATGGAGTTTTTAAGTGAGCAGCCGTGGTAAGCATTGCAGTATCTGCTAATCCCCCGCTGACATCGTTAATGATTGCGGCCCCGGCAATTACCGCAGCTTCAGCAGTGCTAGCCCGCATCGTGTCAATACTGATTGGCACGCCATACACCGCAAGTGCTTGAATCACAGGAATTGTTCGTGATTGTTCCGCTTGGGCACTTACCCGATCTGCGCCAGGTCTTGTTGATTCGCCCCCAATATCAATGATGTCAACGCCTTCAGCGATCATTTCTATACCTCGCGCAACAGCTGCTTCAAAATCATTATGTTGTCCACCATCAGCAAATGAATCAGGGGTGACATTTAAAATACCCATCACCAACATCTAAATTAAGCCTTAGTGATTAGAGCAATTGCTTCTGAACGTGTTGCTGCATTTGTTAGCGCTCCGCGAACTGCAGATGTAGTTGTTCGTGCCCGAGATTTCTTAACTCCACGCATAGACATGCAAAGGTGCTCGCAGTCAATAATTACAATGACTCCAAGTGGATTCAAAATATCTACCATCGCATCGGCGATCTGGGTCGTTAACCGTTCTTGAACTTGTGGACGCTTGGCATACATGTCTACTAAGCGTGCCAACTTAGAAAGTCCAGTGATCTTTCCCCTTGGAATATAGCCAATATGTGCAACGCCATGAAATGGAGTTAGGTGATGCTCGCAATGGGAAAACAGTTCAATGTCGCGAACAATCACCAATTCTTCATGACCAATATCAAAAGTTGTCGTTAATACATCTTCTGGTGATTGCCACAAACCTGCAAAGTTCTCTTTCATAGCTCTGGCTACTCGTGCCGGCGTCTCCTTCAATCCTGCTCGATCAGGATCTTCACCTAGCGCCAACAAAAGTTCTCGGACTGCTTTTTCAGCACGCGGCTGATCATATGGACCAGATGCACGTCCATCACTTAGTGAAACCTTATTTATCGCCACTTATAGCCTTCTTACGACGGCTTGGCTTCTTCGGTTCCACTGGCGCTTCAACTGCAATACGTTCCGGAACAATCACCGGAGGTTGCTCTGATGGAATACGCGTTGAAGAACCAGTCCATGCCGCTCGAGCTGTAACTAGTTTTACCTTCGTGAAAATTCCGGCAATTTCATCTTTGTTTAGGGTTTCTTTATCAAGCAACTGAATTACCATTTCATCAAGAATCTTTCGATTCGCTACTAAAATGTCAAATGCCTCTTGGTGGGCATTTTCAATTAAAGTGCGAATTTCCCGATCTACAACTGCAGCAATGTTTTCGCTGTAATCACGTTGATGTCCGTAATCGCGGCCCAAGAACGGTTCTGAACCTCCGCCGCCAAGTTTGATTGCACCAATTGCCTCGGTCATTCCATATTGAGTCACCATGGCCCGCGCCAAGGCGGTTGCTTTTTCAATGTCATTAGATGCACCAGTTGAAGGATCGTGAAAAATTAATTCTTCAGCAGCACGTCCACCAAGTGAGTACGCCAATTGATCAAGTAATTGATTACGGGTAGTGGAGTACCTGTCCTCATCCGGCAATACCATTGTGTAACCAAGTGCCCGGCCGCGCGGCATGATTGTTACTTTGTGAACCGGATCTGTGTGAGGCAGTGCATGTGCTACCAGTGCGTGACCAGCTTCGTGATACGCGGTAACGCGACGTTCATCATCATTCATCAAACGAGACTTGCGTTGCGGGCCAGCCATCACGCGATCAATTGCTTCATCAAGTTCAGGATTTCCGATTACTACTTTATTTTCACGGGCCGAAAGCAGTGCCGCTTCATTAAGTACACTTGCCAGATCTGCACCAGTAAAACCAGGTGTACGACGTGCATAATCAAGTAGTTTTACCTCATCGTTGAGGGGTTTACCCTTTGCGTGAATTTGCAGAATCGCTTCCCGTCCCTTTAGATCTGGACGATCAACTGCAATTTGACGATCGAATCGCCCTGGACGCAACAGTGCTGGATCCAATACATCTGGACGGTTGGTTGCTGCGATCAAAATAACCTTTGAATTTTCTTCAAAGCCATCCATCTCCACTAGTAACTGATTGAGTGTTTGTTCGCGCTCATCATGACCGCCACCCATACCGGCCCCACGTTGGCGACCAACTGCATCAATTTCATCGATGAAAACAATTGCAGGTGCATTTTCTTTGGCTTGATTAAAGAGATCTCGAACACGAGCCGCGCCTACACCAACAAACATTTCCACAAAGTCAGAGCCAGAAATTGAGTAGAAGGGAACGCCAGCCTCACCGGCTACCGCGCGGGCTAGCAGGGTTTTACCGGTTCCTGGCGGACCAAACAATAAAACACCCTTAGGAATCTTCGCACCAAGTGGTGCGTACTTTTCCGGCCGAGCTAGAAAATCTTTAATCTCATCTAATTCAGCAAGTGCCTCATCAGCGCCAGCAATATCTTTAAATGTTGTTTTAGGCACATCATTGTCTTGCAGCTTTGCCCGAGACTTTCCAAATTGGAAAACCTTATTTCCTCCCTGTGCCTGTCCCATCATCCAAAAGAACAGAAAACCAATCAGTAAAAATGGAACTATTGAAAATAGGAATGAAACCAAAAGCGACTGTGAGGGCACCTTTACGTTCCAACCCTTAGTCGGTGGATTTCCAGTCAGTGCATCAACAATAGTTGGTTCTTGGCGGGCTACATAAAAGGCTTCTACCTTGGACGCACCCTTAATTGTGCTGCCAGGGGTAAGTATTAGTCGAATCTTTTGTTGTTTATCGACCAATTCTGCCGAAAGAACCTGACCCTTTGCTATTGCATCTAGTGCCTGTGAAGTTTCAATTTGGGTATAACGATTTCCAGCCGAAGAAATCTGTCCAAATACAGTTACCGCAAAAATCGCAACAACAATCCAGAAAAGCGGACCACGGAAAATTTTGCCGCTCCTAGTTACCGGCTTCTTGGCAGGTTGCTTACTGCTAAAACTTTTCTTGATCTGCTTCTTTGGCTTTTGTGCTTGTGACATTATTGGGGATTCTCGTTTCTACAGATTATTCGTACATGTGCTTGGCAAGCACACCGATAAATGGAAGGTTGCGATACTTTTCATCAAAATCTAGGCCGTATCCAACAACAAAATCCTTTGGAATATCAAAGCCGACGTACTTAACATTAACATCAACTTTAGCGGCTTCTGGTTTACGCAAGATGGAAAGAATCTCAACCGTGCCAACTCCGCGAGATTCAAGATTTGCCTTCAGCCACGAAAGAGTTAATCCGGAATCGACAATGTCTTCAATAATTAGAACGTTGCGGCCGGTGATATCGTGATCTAAATCTTTAAGAATTCGAACAACACCACTGGATTTTGTGCCAGAACCGTATGATGAAACCGCCATCCAATCCATATCGATGTGACGTTGCAGTGCACGTGATAGATCGGCAACTGCCATCACTGCACCTTTTAGAACACCAACTAGTAAAAGATCTTTTCCTTCGTAATCCTGATCAACCTGAGCGGCAAGCTCTTTAATTCGCGCTTGCAACTGTTCTTCGGTCACGATTACGCGTTCGATATCGCCTTTGACTGCTGCTAAGTCCACGGATCTCCCTATGGTTGGTGCGTTGAGAGCGAAAGTCTGCCCGAAATTCGCTCAACCTTCACACCGCCGGGAAGGTAGACCGCTCCCTGCCCATTCCATGCGCAAATTAGCGCCTCAACCACGCTCACATGCTCAGCTGACAGGCTTCCGGCGGGGGCTCCGGCGGCATAAATCGCTGTGCGCAAAATCCTGGTGCGGATCGCCCGTGGCAGCAGCTCCAGCAGGGCACACGATAAATCGGATAAATCCAATTGCAGCGCTTCCCGCTTTGCCCAGTGATCGAGGGCATCGGCGTCATCGCGAAGTAGCTGAGCACTGCGAGCAAGTGCCTCAGAAATTCCAGGCCCAATTGTCTTTTCTAAAATTGGAAGGGCAACCTTTCGAACTCGAACCCGCGCAAATTGCGAATCCTGATTATGAGGATCATTCCAGAAATTTAACCCAACTTCTTTACAAAAGGCTTCACTTTGTTCACGCGTAATTTCGAGTAGTGGGCGAACATAAATTCCGTTTTGGTGTGCCATCCCAGAAAGCGAACGAGTCCCTGATCCTCGGGCAAGTCCTAACAAAACGGTTTCAGCTTGATCATCTCGGGTATGTCCCAGAAAAATTGCGACTACATTTTCTTGTTGCGCAACTTCATTGAGTGCGTTATATCTTGCTTTTCGAGCGGATGCTTCCAGGCCTTCTTTTACTTCCACATTTACTTTCTTAATCAAGCAGGTAATTCCCATTTGCGAAAGTTGTTGTACTACGCGTTCGCTTTGCAGCGAAGATTGTGGTTGCAGCTGATGATCGACTGTTAAGCCAATGACAGTAATTGCTAGATTTTTTGACTCAACGATGAGTGCATGTGCCAGGGCAAGTGAGTCTGCCCCACCTGAAACTGCGACAAGAACTTTGTCACCGGCCTCATACTTTTCCAGCCAGCTTCGAACCGCATTGCGAACTGCAGGAACCGCTGTAGCCATGGCTTAAGAGTAGTGTGGAATTAGATGCGACTACCAGTTTGCGCGCACTTCTTAATTAGCTACATCACGACGTGCAAAAAGAAAGGCTGCAATGATCGTACCCAAAGCCACATAAATTCCACCCACAGTAAGCGCGTGCTGATAGCTCACATCTAAGGTGCCACCTGAGGCAATGGCGGATAACTGTGCCCCAGGGAGCCAACTTTGCAATGAACCTTTAATGGCAATCAATAGATTTTCAACTATTAATAACCACAATACACCGAATGAAATTGCACTAATTGGTGAGCGAAGAAGCAATCCAAGAACCATGCCAATGACTCCAAATCCCACGACCGAGATTGTGACATTGATAAAGGTAGTAAAAATCGCATTAATTCCATCAGATGTAAACCAAAGGTCGGTAGAAACTTTAGCCCTTGGAGCTAAAAGAACGGAAGTTCCAACACTTATTACTGCAGCTAAAACAATCATCACAAGCGCAAAAATCTTCATGGAAATTAATTTGCCAGCCAAAATCTTTAACCTCCTCGGTTGGCGAATCAAAAGATTTCGCAAAGTTCCATAGGTATATTCTTGCGCTGTCTGTGCTGCAAAAACACATAGTGCGATAACTCCTAAGAAGCCACCCACGCTGGCAAATCCTTGGACACCACCAGTTGCAAGACCCAGTACTTCACGTCCAATTACGCGTCCGCGATCAGAATTTCCTTGTGGTGAGTCGATTAAGAGAAATAAAAGTGCGGAAAACAATCCACTAAAGAAAACTACCGCACCCATAGTTCCTAAAAAGAGTGATGGGCGACGTAATTTACGCAATTCAGATTTGACCACATTAAACATTACTTGTCCCCCGTCATCTCAAAGAAAGTTTCTTCCAGATTTGGAAGTTGTGGCGAAAGTTGAGCCAAGGTGATGCCAGCCGCAAAGACAGCTTCGTTAAGTATTGGTGCCCAATCCATTGGTGCCAAAACATGAACTGCATCACCGCGAATTACTGCGTGATGACCCGACTTCTCGGCAATTTCTAAAATGCGCTCCAGATCAGATTGCATCAATGATTTCGCAATAATCGTAGGTTGTTGCTGGGTCATCAAATCACCAATTGGTCCGGCAAAAACAACTTCACCTTTTCGCAGCATCACAATGAAGTCACTGATGATTTCTAACTCTGACAATAGATGTGAGGATACAAATACTGTTGTTCCATCATTTGCTAAATCACGAAGGAGCGCTCGAACCTCTTGAATTCCTTCTGGATCAAGACCATTAGTTGGTTCATCAAGCATCAATAACTTTGGTTGTGGTAATAGTGCTGCTGCAATTCCTAGACGCTGTTTCATCCCTAATGAGTACGTTTTGTACTTAGATTTTGCACGATCACCGAGACCGACTTTGTCCAATAGCAATTGGACGCGGTCGGTTGGGAAACCACCAAGTTTGGCTAAAACCATCAAATTCTCATGCCCCGATAGCGCGGGGTAAAAAGCCGGGCCCTCAATCATCGCGCCTACTCGACTTAAATATCTCTCCGGGTGTTCGATCGGCTCGCCAAGAATGTGAGCCTTGCCTGTCGTTGGGGTAATTAGCCCAAGCAGCATTCGCATGGTTGTTGTCTTCCCAGACCCATTTGGGCCAACAAAACCACAGACTGTGCCAAGCGGCACCTCAAAGTTTATATGCGAGACCGCTAAGCGGTCGTCGTACTTTTTGGATAGATCTGTCACCGATATTGCAGTATTGGTCATGCCCCTTACTCTGCCACAATTAGTTTATGAGTGAACGACCTTGGGGTTATCAACCTCGACTTGAAAAGAACGAGCCAAACTGGGAGCTTCATACCCAGACTCATTCAGTTCGCGCAGGTCTAGCTCGATCAGGCTTCGGCGAAACTTCGGAGGCGTTGTACCTCAATAGTGGCTTTACTTATACCTCTGCTGAGGAAGCTTTTGCTTCATTTGCCGAAGAAACCGATCACTATTTATACAGCCGTTTTCATAATCCAACTATCGGGATGTTTGAAAAACGCCTTGCAGCAATTGAAGGTGCAGAACTTTGCGTTGCTACCGGTTCTGGAATGTCGGCCATGTTCGCATCCCTTGCATGTTTAGTAGAGCAAGGCGATCACGTAGTTGCGTCCGCTGCGATGTTTGCATCATGCCATGTTGTCATTACCGAGTTTCTACCAAAGTGGGGCGTAACCTTTGAATTAGTTAAAGGGAATGATCCAACAGATTGGGCAATGGCTCTTAGCAAGCCAACAAAAGCCGTCTTTATTGAAACACCAAGTAATCCACTAATGGAAATTGTTGACATCAAAATGGTGAGCGATCTTGCCCATAAAGTTGGGGCAACAGTAATTGTTGACAACGTGATGGCATCACCTGTTTTACAGAAACCGCTGCAATTTGGTGCCGATGTTGTTATGTATTCGGCGACTAAACATATTGATGGACAGGGTCGGGTTCTTGCTGGTGCAATTCTTGGCTCTGCTTCTTACATTCAAGAAAAACTGCTTCCTTTTGTTCGTCACACCGGACCTGCGCTAAGTCCGTTTAACGCTTGGGTGCTGGTTAAGTCTCTTGAAACTATGGAAATGCGGGTCGAACGAATGGTTTCAAATGCACAAGCGATTGCTGAATTCTTGGAAAAACAAGATGCAATCAAATCTGTCCGATATCCAGGACTTAAGTCTCATCTGAATCATGCCCTTGCTATGAAGCAGATGAACAATGGCGGCGGAACTACTATTGGTATTGAATTTAAAGGAACTCAGGCCGATGTTTTCGCCTTTATGAATAAGTTGTGTGTGATCGATATTTCAAACAATCTAGGTGATAGCAAATCTTTGATTACCCATCCTACATCCACGACTCACCGTCGCCTGGCCCCTGAAGTTCAGGCCGAAATGGGAATAACACCTTCTGTACTGCGTTTGTCTGTTGGTCTAGAACATTCGACCGATTTGATTAAGGATATTGAGCAAGCTCTAACTAAGTAGTTGTGCAACTACAAGTACAACCGACAAAAGACTTAAGTAAGTTATCGACCACTGAAAAATTTTTCCAGCAACTTTTCCATATTCAGGAGAATCATCTCTTAGTTTAAGCAATTGGATTGCAAAAACAACTCCTAAGGCAATGGTGACAACCATTGACCACAATGGAAGCGATGCGGCAGCAATCAAACTGATTGACGCGGCGATCATCAAAATTGTGTGAAGCCACATCTGGCCTAAAACTCGACCTTTTGTTGCAACAACTGGAAGCATTGGAGTTCCGGCTGCGGCATAGTCGTCCTTATATTTTATTGCCAGCGCCCAAAAATGTGGTGGTGTCCAAAAAAAGATTACAAAGAAAAATGCCCAAGCAGTTATTGACAGTGAGTTAGTCACGGCTGCCCAGCCAATTAATACCGGCATACAACCAGCTGCTCCACCCCAAACAATGTTTTGTGAGGTTCTTTGCTTTAGTGCCATTGTGTAAACGACTACATAATAACTAATTGCAATTAACGCTAACAGGGTTGCAAGAGGCGTTGTAAAGATCCAAAATAAAAGTAGTGAAACAATCCCAATCAGTGTCGCAAATATTGCTGCGTTAGTTTTTGTAATTGCACCTGTAACAATCGGACGCTTTGCTGTTCGCGCCATTAACTTATCAAGATCACTTTCAATAACCATGTTGAATGCATTTGCGCTTCCAGCAGCAAGCGTGCCTGCGAAAATTGTGGCGCAGGTTAGCCCAAAACCTGGCAATCCTTTAGCGGCTAAAACCATAGCAGGCAAGGTGGATACCAAAAGTAATTCAACGACCCTTAATTTCATCAGGTCCAGATATCCCCGGATAGTAATACTCACAGGTCAAGATTACTCAACCTTTTAATCTATCGCTCTCCTCGTGCTCACAGGGATCTTAGTTACCTTGCTCTCAACCAACTGCTACCACCCCCGTATTAAAAAAATCTAATAACCCTCAATCTTCTAATGGGTCGAGAGTGCGAATCTTAAAAATGAAGGTGCTGGGGCTTAACTAAGGTACTGGGGAGATCTCGGCGGGAATATTGGGGGCGGCTATTCGTCCCAGTACGCGATCGATAGCTGCCCGCGCTTTTTTCGAAGCCGTAATTCCCTTTGCAATATCATCAGCCAAAGTCACAAAAACATATTCACGATCAGTTGATTGAACATAGCCAGCCAAAGTTGCAGTTCCATTCAGCGTTCCGGTTTTTGCACGGATCAAACCAATGGCCGATGGAGCGGTCGTAATAAATCTATTATTTAAAGTTCCGGAGACCCCACTAATTGGCAAAGTTTGATAGAGGAGGGCAAACTTTTCCTCCTTTCGAATTTTATAAAGCAATTCACCCATTAACTTTGCAGTGATCCTATTTTGTTTAGATAAACCACTTGCATCTATAACAACCAACTTAGTTGCATCAATTTCAAAGTCCGCCAAAAGCTTCCTAAAAATCCTGTCCACACCTTTAATATCTAATGATTCACCAGCGGCGCGGGCTGAAAGTCGCGCTAAGCGCTCCGCTAGTAGGTTGTCACTCCACAACATCATCCAATCAAGGATCGCTGTGACAGTTGGAGAGTTTTCGGAAGCGATTAGATCCCCTCGTGTCATAAATGCATCATCACTAACTGACTTAAATGTTGGTTTAAATCCACGCTTGGCCCAAAAGGCTTTTAAATTTGAAACATCCTGTGGATATAAATCACTATAAACTACTTGGTAGTTTTTTAGAGAGCCACCATTGGCCTGCTTCACTGCGCTTAAAGTATTGAAAGCTATGTATGGCAAGGAGGCCCGCTGCATCTTGCGCGCAATTTTATGATCCAAACTAATCCAAGGATCTGAAGAACCTCTGACGAATACAGTTTTATCCGCTGGCGCAATCGTGACCGTTGTATTAAAAACAGATAGCGGATCTAGATATTCCAGTGTCACAGCCCCTACCAAAACTTTCATGACCGATGCTGGCTTACGCTGCGAATCAATATTTTTTCCATAAATAACTTTTCCGGTTGATCCATCAATCACAATCATCGCTGGGTTAGCCAAAGTAGGAACTTTAAGGAGTTCATCGAAAACCGTGGGAATCGATTGTGGCTCTAATGCCGCATTAGCCGGAGCAATAAAAAGAACAAGTGCGAGATTGACAGCAAAAGCTCTTCTGAAAAAATGCATCACTAAACTTATTACCTGGCTGAAGCGATAACAATATTTAGGATTGTCAGCCCAATCATCGTAAGCCAAACACTTTTTGCTAGCTCTGGCTTCTTAACATTCTTATAACTAATGGCAAGAATGACAATTAGGATTAACAACTTAATGCCAACCTTTGTATAATTCAATGAATGATCTGGTTCTACAGCGCCATGTACTCCAACCATTACCAGGCCGGCAACCAGTGCAACTAATCCTGCGTGTAAAACACCAGGCTTTAATCTGCGCGGACTCTTATTCGATTCCCGAAGCAGGAGAAAGAGAAGCCAAATTACAGAGAGAACATGGATTACATATGCGACTGTGTTGAAAGCTGACATGTGTTCAGTTTAGAGTGCAGACATGTCTTCTCCAACCACCCCAGCCAGTATTGGTCCCGGTGAATTCTTCCCAGTCGTAGGGGTTGGCCCACATGAGAAACCTTGGCCAGGAGGGGATCAATACGATCCTGAACTATTACTGAATGGGGATCGACGCAACGTGCTAGATCACTATCGTTATTGGACCGTTGCAGCAATAGTCGCGGATTTGAACACCAAGCGGCATAAGTTGCAGATAGCGATCGAAAATTGGCAACATGACTTAAATATTGGCTCAATTGTGCGAACCGCTAATGCTTTCAATGTTTGCGGTGTACATATCATTGGAAAGCGAGATTGGAATAAGCGTGGCGCTATGGTGACTGATCGTTATTTAAAAGTCATGCACCATCCGACGATAGAAGATTTTGCAAGATACTGTGAAGAAAATAATTTGCCGATAATCGGTATCGACAATGTTCCAGGATCTAAGCAACTTGAATCAGCACGACTTCCTGAAAGTTGCGTGCTGCTTTTTGGGCAAGAGGGTGCCGGCATGTCAGATGAAGGAATTGCTGCTTGTGGAGTTTTGTATGAAATCAACCAGTACGGCTCTACCCGATCGATGAATGCATCAGCGGCTGGAGCAATAGCCATGTACCACTGGGCCTTACAACATTTACCTCGATGATTAGGAAATGGCTTTCGCGAAACTTGGTTGTGCTAACCCTCGTCTCGCTTATGCAGGATGCTGCCAGCGAACTCCTATATCCGCTCTTGCCGATTTTACTAGTAGGAGTAATAGGTGCGGCACCGCTTGCGCTCGGCTTAATTGAAGGATGCGCAGAAGCGGCGGCAGGTTTTACAAAATTGTTTAGTGGAAAGTTAAGTGACAAGTACGGCCGCAAACCTTTTGTCATTGCCGGCTACACTCTCGCCGGTTTTGGAAAAGCATTTGTTGTCATCGCAACTTCCTGGCCCTTGGTTTTAGTCGGCCGAGTAACCGACCGAATCGGTAAGGGAATGCGAGCGGCACCTCGCGATGCGCTAATTCACGACTCCGTTCCAAAAGCGCACCTTGGAAAGGCGTTCGGTTTTCATCGCACCGGCGACAATATTGGCGCAGTAATTGGTCCAGGATTGGCGTTAATTGGGCTGGCTTTACTCGATGGGGATGTTCGCGCAGTAGCCAAATGGGCAATCATTCCCGCAATCTTGTCCGGAGTATTGACCCTGCTAGTTAAGGATCAGTTTGTAAAGCCAAAGATTGAAAAGAAGATTCAGAAAGTGAAGCTTCCGTTACCAACTAACTTAAAGAAAGCCATTTCTATTCTTGTTTTGATCCAGCTAACAAATATTCCAGATGCACTTTTGCTTTTGCGGTTGCACGACATTGGTTTTTCAACTAATGGTGTTGTGCTTTCTTATATGTTGTTTAGTGCAGTCACGGTAGTTGCGGCATATCCAGCAGGCTATGTGGCAGATAAATTTTCACCACGAATTGTTTATGCGGTTGGTTTACTTGCATTTGCTGGCGCTTATGCAACCCTTGGATTAACGCAAAATCATTCCGTTGCAATCATTGCGCTGGCAATTTATGGCTTGTTTCCGGCCCTTACTGATGGAGTGGGTAAGGCCTGGATTGCTGGTTTGAGTGAAGATCACCATCGTGGGCATGCCCAAGGTGTCTATCAAGCTTCAATGAACTTTGCGGTACTTGGTGCCGGAATTTGGGGCGGTGCGCTGTGGAGTTCAGGGTCTACCCAATGGCCACTTGTTGTTGCAGCAATAGGTGCAGTTATGGGTTCCTTAGTTCTTGCAACAATCCAGCTACGGCAAGTTCGACCATAGCTAACGTCTCTTCATAAGCCGCATCCGATTGATTGTATGGATCGGGGAGTTCAAGTTTGTAGAATTCAATAGAATTTGGGTCAATGTGTTTAAGAGTTGGATCAAAATTTCTTAGATAATAAATTTTGTCTCGATGCTCTGCACTCTCTGCCAGCGAAATTACATTGTGATAATTACTAGAATCCATTACCAAAATGAGGTCGTGGATATAAAAATCATTAACTGCTAACTGCTTGGCAGTATGAGAATGCTGGTAACCAGCCTTCTCCCAGATTTTTTTAGATGAGGGGTGTGGGCCTTGTCCAATGTGCCAAGCGCCAGTACCAGCGCTATCAACTAAGATCTTGGGCGAGCTCCAATCGGCACTTTTGTTTGCCAGAACTGCCGCAGCCATAGGTGAGCGGCAAATATTGCCTAAACAAACCATGCTGATACTTAATTGTCCACGTTGTTTAAGGGATTTAATCAAGCTCTGATTCATCCTCCAACACTTCCTGCACGGATTTCAAACGACGTTCAATCTCATCTGCTTCCTCAGCTCGGCCTTGCATCCGCATAATCTTGGCGATGCGAAATTCAACATCAACGATAAATTCAAAGTCCTTAGGATCATCGTCACTGACTATAGCTAAAACATTTTCTAGTGTAGCTAATCCTTCATCATATTTTTCCAGCAAGATTTGTGCCTTGCCGTATTCGAATGATGCAAAGGTTTCCCGTCGATGATCATGCCCAGTCTCAAAAACATCCACCGCCTTTTGTGCAGTTTTAAGAGCGAGTTCACCTTCACCAAGTTCGATTAAACATGAGGCCATCTTTTGATCACAACGTGCAACATGGATCACTTCCTTATTGCGTTTGAACAATTGTCGGGCTTCCTTGAAAGCATCAATTGCTTTTCTATAATTTTTCAATTCACGTTCTGCACATCCAATTAAATGAAGATCATTTGCTGCGCCAATTTCATTACTGTCAACCAAGTGTTCTTGTGCGCATTCATTCATTGTTGTAACTACTTTGTCATATTGCTTTGATGTGTACCACCACTCACCAAGAGTACAAGCAAGTTCTAAGGCAATAGGCGATTTATTTTCGCGCAAAATTTCTACAGCTTTACTCATTGCAGTTGCTGCTTCATCAATACGCTTTAATTGATTAAGGTTGTAACCAATTGCCGAGTACGCCTGTGCTAAACCTTCGGATGGAGCCGTGGCGCCAAGTTGTGAATAAATATCACGAGCGGTTTCAGCAAGTGCGAGCGCTTCATCGTATTGACCGCGTGCGTATATTCGGGCGCTCAATTCGTAAAATGTGCTGGCGCGTTCTTCACCCTCTACTTCGGGGATTCGATCCCAGAGCATTTCTTCAGTAATGAGCTCTTCCATGTCATCGTCTTCACTCATGTGAATGACCTTATACGCAGAAGGTTAAGGGCGGGTGGGAATATCAATCTGCGCCACCGGCCATTTTGAGGTTTTGACCATCTTTAAGATCTCCTGGGTCACTTTCTGAAGCTGCTTCTGGCTAGTTTTAGCAAAGGTATGGCCCCAAGGACAGCGGTTATTCAGAGCGCAAACCAAGCCATTTGTGCCCATGTTCAAGACAGCGGCTCCGCTTCGGGCGGTGTAATAAGTGGACATCGCAACAAAACCTTTTTCAGTCAGGCTTATTGCTGCTCGTGCAAGAATCTGCACTCCCGGGCCTCGGGTTCCCATTGCGGTATCTGCTTCATATCCGTAAACACCTTTAATGGTTGCGCCTTTTCCCAAAATTGAAAATGGCCAAGTATTGATTGCGACTAAATCCTTCCTAATTCCTGAAGCAAAGTATTGCGATCCGAGCAGTAATGATTCTGGATTACCCAGATCTCTAAATAGAGTTCGCCCAGAAATTTCACGTTTGGTAATTGTTGAAAGTGCTTGACCGGTGTCCCCACCAAAGATAAGTAAATTAACGCCATGGCTCACCGCCTTTTCAAAAGCGGTACGCATTGATTGCGTCCAGTACTCGCTGTGCCCACCTAAAACTATTGAATCCGTGGATGCGAAAGCAAATGGATCTTGATCTACATCAGCATCGGTTAGGTAATTAACATCCAATCCCAATTTTTCTGCTATTGCTGTAATCCCTTGTTCCATATAGCGAAACTGCCCAGAACCATCACCATCATATGGTCGATCAAAGCTGACGCTCTTGGCAGCGGTTTCGGGAGCGCCATCCGCACCTTTATACAGTGATTGACCACCCCATTGGTTATAGGACTGCCAGGTAAAAACTGATGAAACAAATGTAATGTCACTCGGTGCAGATCCCTTAACAATTAACGGAATAAATGTTGAAGCACGGCCTTTACTAATTAATTTAATGAGGTACTGACCGGGTGGCGTTTTCGAACTCACGGCAATCGCCGGCGGAGTTTTTAGAGATGACACGAGTCGCGCCTCTGCACCGTTGTAGTAACCCATTCGGTAAATTTTCGCGGAAAAGTTTTTAGAACCAAAAACCGTTAACTTTACTTTCGCTCCGCAAGTGGCACTTGTTAAACTTAAGTACCCCTCAATGCGTGGGACATCCCTCCGGCGTGAGTAATCGGCGCTAAACCGAAGGGGTACTCCTTGGGCCCACTGTGGATCTCCTTTTTTGAGATTTTCCCGAGCCAGCCAGCCCGGTGCTTGATCCCAGGTACATTGCTGGGCCGATGCCGGCACCTGAATTAGGCCCAATAAAAGGGCTATCAGGAGTATTCGGCGCATGGTCGGAGCATACCTGCGCACCTTTTGCCTTGAAGATGCAGATGCAATAGGTTTGCATTAATCTCTGCCTATGCATATTCCAGATGGTTTCATTGATATTCAAACATCGGTGATCTTTGCCGGGCTTGCTGCTGCCGGGGTAGCAACGGCTTTGAAGGGTGCCAGGACTCAACTAGATGAGAAGACCGCCCCACTTGCCGGGTTAACTGCAGTTTTTATTTTTGCAGTCCAAATGCTGAACTTTCCAGTTGCCGCCGGAACCAGCGGACATTTACTCGGTGGTGCTTTAGCGGCCGTGTTAGTTGGGCCGTGGGCGGCAACCCTGGCACTGACGGTAGTACTACTTATGCAGGGGTTTTTATTTGCAGATGGCGGATTAACTGCGATCGGATTGAATGTTTTTAATATGGGAATTATTGGTGTCTGGGCTGGATATGCCATCTTCCTGGTAATTCGGAAGGTGCTGCCAAAAAATAAGTCATCAATTTCCATAGCTGCCGCAATTGCCGGTTTACTTTCAGTTCCAGCAGCAGCTGTTGGATTCACAATTCAATATGCTATGGGCGCCACGGCAACTTTCTCAACTACAACAGTTCTTAGCGCCATGGTCGGAACCCATGTTTTGATCGGAATTGGCGAAGCGCTGATTACCGGGTTGACGGTCAGCGCAGTGCTAGCAAGCAGAAGCGATCTGGTATTTGGTTGGAAAAATTATGCAACTGTATTGGAGATTAAGCGTGCTTAAAAACCGTAAATTCTATTTAACTGGATTACTTGTCTCACTTTTTTTAGCGGGGATAGTTTCATTTTATGCTTCCTCATCTCCCGATGGTCTTGAAAAAGTTGCTGGCGAGGTTGGTTTTATCGACACTGCCAAAGATCACACTAATGCTGATGGAACTTTGGCTAAGTACGAAGTCAAAGGGATAGAAAATGATCGGGCAGCTGGCGGTGTTGCTGGGGTAATCGGTGTCATTGGCACTGCCATTGTTGCTGGGCTAATTTTTAAGTTGATTGCCGGTAAGCCCAAAAAGGATAAAAATTAATACCCAAACGCAGGATCATCATCATGGACATGATGTAGGTGAAAGACTCTATCTTCATCGACACTCAATTATTCATGAACTACCTTCGCACCTTAAAATACTTGCCGCAATTGCCTTCATTCTGGTCGCTGTTTCAACTTCGATTACCCAATGGCAAATTTTTGTTGCTTACTTTTTATGGGTGCTAATTGTTGCTGCTATCGCCAAAATTCCTTTTACCTTATTGTTTAAAAGGGCTTTAATTGAAATTCCATTCATCTTCTTCGCAATCTTGATGCCTTTCTTTGGTACCGGAGCGAAGATTCAAGTTGGTCCTTTTGATTTATATCGCGCGGGAATTATCGCTGGATCCGGAATAGTCGTTAAGGGAACGCTAGGTGTTCTGACCGCAATCATCCTGTCAACCAGCACAACCGCGCGCGAAATCTTGCGCGGGCTAGAGCGACTTCGCTTACCCGCTTTGATGGTCCAAATTGCATCATTTATGTTGCGTTACGTGAATGTCGTTAATGATGAGATGGAAAGAATGAAAGTTGCACGAGAGTCGCGTGGATTTGAAGCGACCGGAATTAAGCACTGGAAAGTTTTGGCTACTGCAGCTGGCGCGCTCTTCATTCGCTCGTTTGAACGTGGTGAGCGGGTTCATCTGTCGATGCTTTCACGTGGTTACGATGGCGTTCTACCTCGCGAAGAAGTGCCAAATGTTCCAATTTCTACCTGGATAAAAGCTTCCATGTATCCGCTTATTGCAATTATTATTTTTGCAACAAATTCGCTGCTAAGAAATCGTTGATGTCAATGCCAACTCTAGAAATCAAAGAGCTAGCTTTTGCCTATCCCGATGGCAACCAAGCTTTGTTTGGCGTTAACCTTTCAATTCAAAAGGGTGAGCGGGTTGCACTTCTTGGCCCCAATGGAGCCGGCAAAACAACGCTCGTGTTGCACATGAATGGCATTCATCCCACAGCACAGGGCTCGGTTCATATTTCGGGACAATTAGTTGATGCAAAAAACAAAGAGTCACTAAAACAAATAAGAGCAAAGGTCGGAATTGTTTTTCAGGATCCCGATGATCAATTGTTTATGCCTACCGTTGGTGAAGATGTTGCATTTGGTCCATACAACATGGGCAAGCGTGGCTCAGAACTAGCTGCAATAGTCATGGAATCACTTGAACTTGTAGGAATGGCCGAATACAAGGATCGTCCACCTCACCACCTTTCTTTTGGTCAACGCCGGCGAGTAGCTGTTGCCACTGTGCTTGCCATGAAACCAGAAATTCTTGTGCTTGATGAGCCTTCCTCAAACCTGGATCCAGCCAGCCGTCGTGAATTAGCTGACATCTTGCGTTCCCTTGAAATAACTATGGTGATGGTCACCCACGATCTTCCGTACGCGAATGAATTGTGTGAGCGCGCCGTAATTCTCAAGGGCGGAATCATTGTTGCCGATGATTCAACCCACAAAATTCTGACAAATAAAGCCTTACTAGCCGCCAATCGGCTGGAATTGCCAGTTGGTTTTTCCATTCAATAATCCACGGTAGAGTTAACCCGTTGATGCGACCGCATCAAAGTACTTCCCCCAGGTGCTGCAACATGCGGCACTACTTGCGAGTCTTATTTTCGCCCTGACCGCCATTTGCGCGCGTCATACCCGAGACGCGCTTGTCGTCTCGATTGGTATGCATTTCTATGTCTCTACAGCCACGTACTGCCGCGCCCGGAAAAGCTCGTCGCGCCGCCTCACTCGGAAAACCTAAGCGCGCAAAGAAAGCTGTCGAATTCAAAGCGGCAGATCCTAAGGCACGTCACACAGCAGCGCAGAAAGCGGCGCGCAAAGGCGCAGCAGCAGTACCTAATTCAGGTAAGCCTGCCGCAACCCGCCGATATTCAGATGTCGATGCAGCTACCGTTACAAAAAAAGAGGTTCGCTTAGTAGAGCGTTCAAAGTTGCGGGCAGAGCGTTACCAAAAACAAACCGCATCTAAGCCACGTCCGACAGAGATTCCAGAAGAGCGCAAAGCGCGGATTGAACGCTCACAGCGCCCAGATTCTCGTGCCAAGAAGTTTGTCAAGGAACGGGAAGAGCGCGAATCAGCGCCGCGTGCAGCGCGTCCAGAATTCATACTGCCATCCAAGAATGCAGAACGCCCTGAGCGTCCCGCATTCAAAAAAGATTCTGATACCCGTCCAACAACTCGTCGTGAAGCAGTGAAAGCAAAAGTTGCCCGCACCGATGATGGTCGTCCTAACTTTGAACCACGCAAGCGGGAAAAGTTTGATCCAACCCGACCAAAAAAGCGCAGTGAAGCACCAGATACGCGCGCAGCTAACTTTCGGGCAGAGCGTCCGGTTCGTGATCGCCGGACAGAGCGCAATGAATCGCCAGCTTATGCGCGCGATGATTTCAAGAAGCACGGCAAGTCACATTCAAATGCTGCCGTCGATTTTGGGGCAGATGATGATTACATTTCGGCAAATCTTGCTGATGCAAACCTGGTTGATGCAACTCCGCTAACTGAAATCACAACAACTTTTACTGACATTGGTGTTGCAACCCCGCTCGTTAATGCGCTTAGCAAGCAAGGGATCCTGCATCCATTCCCAATTCAAATCGCAACACTTCCAGATGCATTGGCAGGTCACGACATATTGGGTCGCGGACAAACTGGATCTGGAAAGACGCTTGCTTTCGGACTGGCACTTCTTAACAATTTAAATGGCAAAGTTGCCAAGCCACACAAGCCATTGGCACTTGTTTTAACGCCAACCCGTGAACTTGCGCAACAAATTGATGAAGTACTAATGCCACTTGCCCGCTCAATTGGTCATGAATCCGTTGTGGTAGCGGGTGGAATGTCATACGCAAAGCAGATCACTGCGATGCGTCGCGGAACCGCAATCTTGGTTGCAACACCTGGTCGATTAATTGACCTACTTGACAAGGGTGAGGTTCAGCTAGATCAACTTGAGATTACCGTTCTTGATGAAGCTGATCAGATGGCAGATATGGGCTTCTTGCCAGTTGTTAAGGAAATTCTTGATCAGGCAAAGCTTGATGGACAGCGAATGTTGTTTTCGGCAACTCTTGATCGTGGTGTTGATTCATTGGTTCGTCAATACTTGAAAAATCCAAAGACGCACTCCCTTCAAAACGATCGGGCATCTGTTTCAACCATGGAGCACTTCGTACTGGTGATGAACCCAACTGACAAAGATGAGATCACAAATCAAGTTGCGGCACGTAATGGAAAAACTATTTTGTTTGTTAAGACGCAACGCGGTGCAGATCGCTTGGCTGACAAGCTTGCCCATGCTGGTGTGCCAGTTGGAGCATTGCACGGTGGCAAGTCGCAAGCAGTTCGCACTCGTACTTTGGCACTATTCAAGGAGACACCAAATGCGGCACTAGTTGCAACAGATGTTGCTGCGCGCGGTATTCACGTAGATGGAATCTCATTGGTTGTGCATGTTGATACACCAGCTGACCACAAGGATTATCTGCACCGCGCTGGACGAACGGCACGCGCAGGCGAGGCCGGAACGGTTGTCACTCTTGCAACTACTCGGCAACAAAAAGCAATCGGCGGACTTACTTCACGTGCCGGCGTCACCCCTAAGTTTGTTGGAGTTACTCCACTTAGCACTGAATTAATGAAGATCACCGGCGCACAGGAGCCATCAGGTACTCCTTACATCGTGCCAATCGTTGACAAGTCGGTACGAAACGGTGGAAAACGCCCTCGTCCAAACTCAAGTCAGCGCCGTCGTCGCCCACATTAATTTGTGATAAATCGGTATTATCCGCGTTATGACTAACGCGAACCCATTTGCCGAGCGAAGTACCCTGGAATATGAACTGCCTCCATTTGCTGATATCAAAGAGGAGCACTATCTGCCTGCCTTTTACAAAGGTTGCATCCATCAGTTAGCCGAAGTGCAGACGATTCTTAATACTCCGGGTGCAGCAACTTTTGCGAATACAATTGTTGCGCTGGAAAAAAGTGGACAAATGTTAATGCGCACGCTTTTAGTTTTTTATAACAAATCCTCAAGTGACACAAGTGATGTCCTTGATGCCATTGAAGAAGAAATGGCGCCAAAGTTGGCTGCCCATCAAGATGCCATCAATTTGAATCCAGTATTATTTAAGCGTATAAAGGATTTGTACGAGATGCGCGAAGCAATTGGTCTTAATAGCGAAGATGCTTGGCTACTAGAGCGCTACTACAAGGATTTGATTCATGCAGGTGCACATTTGACGCAAGCCCAACGGGATCGCTTGATGGAACTCAACGAAGAACTTTCAAAGCTGGAAACTCAGTTTGGAAAGAATGTTTTAGCCGATACCAATGATTTAGCGGTAGTGGTGGACAGTATTGAAGAACTTGCTGGCTTAAGTGAAAACGAAATTGCTGGTGCTGCAATCGCCGCAAAAGATCGTGGCCATGATGGAAAATGGCTGATTGGAATGGTGAATTTCACCGGCAACCCAGTGCTTGATTCACTTACTAATCGCGAACTTCGCCAGCAAATTATGGAGGCTTCAAAGCTAAAAGCTAATCGTGCAAATGAGCACGACAACAAGCCAGTACTGCTACAAACGGTCAAGTTACGCGCTGAACGTGCGCAACTATTTGGCAAGCAAACCCATGCCGAACATGTAATTGCAGTACAAACGGCTGAACACCCAGACAATGTTCATGCCATGCTTCAAAAGATTGCTCCGGCTGCGGTCCGTAACGCCAAAGCAGAGGCGGAAGAGCTTAAGAAATCTGCCGGAATCGATATTGAAAGTTGGGACTGGGGTTTTTACACCGAGCAAGTACGCCTAGAAAAGTACAACATCGATACCACCAAGATGCGCCCTTACTTTGAACTAGAGCGGGTTTTACAGGATGGTGTCTTCTATGCGGCCAATAAATTGTTTGGCATCACTTTTAAAGAGCGTCCCGACTTAGTGACATATCACCCGGAGGCTCGAGCTTTTGAAGTTGACAATGAAGATGGCACAAAAGTTGGATTGTTCATCGGTGATTTCTACACCCGTGATTCCAAGCGTGGTGGAGCATGGATGAATACCCTGGTGGATCAAAACTTCTTGTTTGATCAGCTGCCAGTAGTTGTAAATAACTTGAATATTCCGAAGCCCCCGGCCGGAAAACCAACCCTGCTTACCTATGATGAGATCACAACCTTGTTCCACGAATTCGGACATGCGATTCATGGCTTGTTGTCACAAGTTAAGTACCCACGTGTTTCCGGTACCAGTGTTCAGCGCGACTTTGTTGAGTTCCCATCACAGGTAAATGAGATGTGGATCTTGTGGCCAGAGGTTGTCGAAAATTATGCACGTCATCACGAGACTGGTGAAAAGTTGCCACAGGAATGGATCGATAACCTAAATGCGGCACGTGCTTTCAATGAAGGTCATGCCACCACAAGTTACTTAGCGGCAGCGATCTTGGACCTAGCTTGGCACTCACTTACTACTGAAGAAGCGGCCAAAGTCAGCGATGTGGAAGCTTTTGAAGCGCAAGCGATTAAAGATTACGGCTTAGATTTTGCGCCAGTTCCTACCCGCTATCGCTCAACTTACTTTAGCCACATTTTTGCTGGGGGTTACTCAGCTGGTTATTACGGTTACATCTGGTCTGAAGTACTAGATGCTGACACCGTTGATTGGTTTAAGGAAAATGGCGGGTTACTTCGCGAAAATGGTGAACACTTCAAGAACACGCTGCTTGGACTTGGTGGATCAATTGATTCCATGCAAATGTTCCGCAATTTCCGTGGGCGTGATTCAAAGATCGAGCCGTTGTTAGCGCGTCGAGGTTTGCGGTAACGCCCTACTTGACCAAATTAAGCTGCTAGCCAGCTGAACCGGAGGGACCTGACTTACGCTGGAAACGTGGCGCAGGTGCACCCGCACCAGAACCGCCGCTTACCTTTGCGCCAGCTGCGTTGGTGCCACCAGGAAGTGACTGATTTTTATGCTTCTTCTTTTCCAGCGCTGCTAAAAACTTTGCGCGCGAATCATCTGTTGGTTTGTTGTTATCAGCCATGTGGAAATCCTACTGCACTTACAACTAAGCGCTGGTTTCCTTATATTCGCGCAAACGTTCTAAAACTTCTGATTCGCGATAACGGCGATGGCCACCCAATGTGCGAATCGCAGTTAACTTTCCCGCCTTGGCCCAGCGGGTAACGGTCTTAGGATTAACATGAAAACGTTGTGCTACCTCTTTGGGGGTCAAAAGAACTTCAGCATCTGGGATGCGGTTCATGGAGATTCCTCGATCTGTCATTGTCGGTTTTGGACCGGATTGGGATGAAGTATCCCCAGTTTCGCAACGCGAAGCAATAGGTAATGAAGTTGCGCAATAAGAGATTATGAGGCTTGTTCGAAGGCTTGCACCAACCGCCAGCGCGACATCAGCCGTTGATAGCCCACGCCAGCCATCATTCCATCGGCAGCGGCAAGACCTGCAACTGAATGCGAAACATCTTCAATAGATGAATCAGTTTCCAGCCCACCTTCACCTGATTCACGTAATGCCTTGTCCATGTAATTAGCTAATCCACCGTAATCTAGTTCAACCCTCGCTTCTGAGTGAAACATTTCCAGCCACTCTAATAAATCCGCCAACTCTTGCTCGACTGGGCCATCGCCAAATGCATTCAACACCGTGTCATGAGCGGCATCGCATCGTTGTTTTGCATTGGTAATAGTTGTTAAAGCGGTCGTAAACAAACCGTATTGATTTTCTCCGCGGGTTCGTTCTTCAGGTGAAAATAAAATAAACCAACGTGGTGGAATAACCCAAGTTTCATTTAAAATGTGTGGGACTCTATCTTCTAGTAAATCTACACCAGCTGTTATAACTTCTTCCATCGCAGGTGAGACAAAGAATGGAACAATGGTGCTAGGTAAAGAATCTTTAAAATTATCTAGCGCCGCCCAACAGCGAGTAGCAGTTGCCCACGGCGATAGGTAGCGAACTCCATCTCTATCAAGTATGTGAACACCATCGGGACGACCTGCTGGTGGATCTGGATGCGCAACACGTTGCAGAGCTAGCTCTTGTTCGCGATTGAAACTTGTTGCATCATTTTCAATTTCTTGCCACCGTAGCCGATCGGCGGCGGCAAAGGCTGATAAAGGTTCGTAGATACGAAGTGAAGCAACGTACGGTGTAGCGTTCACGAACGTGGAATATAATTGCCTTCGGCAAATGGGTCATCATCATCCTTGCGCGAAGAAGTATCGATCTCACCATGGAGTTCCTTGGTAAGTCGATCTAAATCCATATCTTGCGCGTTATATTTCAAATCACGTGCAACCTTGGTTTGCTTTGCTTTTGCGCGGCCGCGACCCATGGGCGACCTCCTTCACTAATTGCTATGCGTCAGGGAGGAAGGTTATCGTGCCTGGTAGGTTGCAGCCAAAGCTGAGCGTGGATCGCCGACTTTTCTGGCCGTAACCGCACCTGCAACCCAAGCTTTCATGCCTCTGGCCGCTAGTGATCGAAGCACCAGATCGGCCACGGCTGGGTCAACAAAGGCACTCATGCCAATGCCACAGTTCCAGGTCCGCTCCATATCCCCTTGAGGTACTCCACCTATCTTTGCCATGAACTCCATTTCAACTGGCAATGACCAGGTTGAACGATCATAGATGGCAGATAAATTAGCTGGCATCACGCGCGCGGTATTTTCGACAATTCCACCACCAGTGATGTGAGCGAAAGCATGCAAATGTTCTGGCAACAATTTAATAAGTGCCAAGCAATCCAAAGCGTAAATCTCGGTTGGTGTTAAGAAGACTTCGCCAGCTGTTTTCCCATATTCACTAACATGTGCAGCAAGACTCAACTTCGCAGTTTTAATAATATGTCGAATAAGCGAGTAGCCATTTGCATGAAATCCACTCGCTGGCATTCCTATGATCACATCGCCGACTTTAACTAAGTGTGCACCTAACTGACGATCTGCATCAACCACACCTGTGGCAGCACCGGCTACATCAAACTCATCGTTAGCTAATAACCCTGGGTGTTCTGCGGTTTCGCCACCAATAAGCGCTGTGTTTGCTTTGGTACAGCCACGCGCAATACCAGCAACGATATCTGAAATGTTTTCTGGAACAACCTTACCGACGGCAATGTAATCGGTCATAAACAATGGTTCGGCGCCACACACCACTAAATCATCAACAACCATGGCGACCAGATCCTCACCAATCGTGTCGTATTTACCAAGGGCTCGGGCAATTTCAGTTTTAGTTCCCACACCATCGGTAGATGTGGCAAGCAGCGGTTGTTTCATATCCTTTAATTTGCTGGCATCAAACAAGCCGGCAAAGCCACCAATACTGCCCATAACTTCCGGACGGGAAGCTTTGGCAATGGAGGCCTTCATTAATTCAACTGCGCGATCTCCGGCATCGATATCGACACCCGCATCTTTATAAGTAGACATTAGTGACCAGGTACTTCCGTTATTTCTAGCCGCATCTTTCCTTCAGACATTTCTTCCGGGATGCGGATTGGATAAACACCGGTAAAACAGGCAGAACAAAGCCGTTCTGAGGCCACCCTGGTGGCCTCAATCAAGCCTTCCAGCGATACATACGCCAAAGAATCAGCACCAATGGAACGTCGAATTTGGTCAATATCTAAACCGCTTGCAATTAATTCGGCGCGGGAAGCGAAATCGATTCCATAAAAGCACGGCCATTTTACGGGAGGAGATGAGATTCGGACATGGATCTCACGTGCCCCCGCCTCGCGTAACATTCGGACAATCGCACGTTGGGTGTTTCCGCGAACAATAGAATCATCGACGACAACAATACGCTTGCCTTCAATAATTTCTCGCAATGGATTGAGCTTCAAACGAATTCCAAGTTGGCGAATAGTTTGTGATGGTTGAATAAAGGTTCGGCCGACATAGGAATTTTTTACTAGACCCATCCCAAACGGAATCCCCGATTGCTTGGCGTAACCAATGGCAGCCGGTGTGCCAGATTCTGGAACCGGGATTACCAGATCTGCATCGGCTGGAGACTCTATAGCCAGACGTTCGCCAATAGCAACACGGGTTTTGTGAATTCCACTTCCTGCAATAGTTGTGTCTGGCCGAGCTAAGTAGACATACTCAAATAGACATCCCTTTGGTTGCGCCTCGGCCCAGCGTTGTGAGCGAACCCCATTTTGATCTATGGCGATGAACTCGCCTGGTTCGACTTCACGAACAAAAGCGGCACCGACTATGTCCAAGGCGGCGCTTTCTGAGGCAACCACCCAACCCGTCTCTAACTTTCCAAGCACCAATGGGCGTACTCCGTGGCGATCGCGGGCAGCATACAAAGTGTTTTCATCCATAAAAATAATTGAAAATGCACCTTCAAGTTGCGCTAGGACTGCGAGCGCACTGGCTTCAACATTATTTTCATCTTGAAGTGCAATCAAGGCGGTCATGATTTCGGTATCCGTAGTTGCACCACTGGCATTTGTCGGAGTTACCTCTAGTTTGTGAACTAGTTCAGCTAAATCCCCGGTATTTGTCAAATTGCCATTGTGGGCTAAAGCCAGTGTTCCATACTTAGTTGGGCGCAGCGTTGGTTGGGCGTTAACCCAAGTGCTAGAACCGGTCGTGCTGTATCGGCAATGACCAATTGCAAGATTGCCTTTAAGTGTTGCCAAGTCACCTTCAGTGAAAACCTGCGAGACAAGTCCCATATCTTTATAAACCAGGATTCGCGCACCATCACTTGTTGCGATTCCAGCCGACTCGGTACCGCGATGTTGCAGGGCATATAGACCGTAGAAAGTTAATTTGGCAACTTCTTCACCTGGTGCCCAAACTCCAAATACGCCACATGCATCCTGTGGACCTTTATCTGCATCTAATACATTGTGATTAAGTAATCCGTCCGGGCGTCTCATGGTGTGCTCCTTAACGGTAGATATTTAGTTAAATCTGCGCGCACACCTGATGCACTTATTTTACCTTTGTCCATTGCCTCATTCCAGTGGAGTTGCCCAGCAGCTAAGGCTAGCCAAGTATCCGCATTCATCTCAATTACATTTGGTGGCGTCCCACGGGTATGTGTTGGGCCTGCGCCACATTGCACCGCTGCGTATGGCGGGACTCGAACTTCAATTGCGCCACCTGGTGCTTTTGCGGTCAAAAGTGCCAGCGTGCGCTTGACCTGTTCTAAAATCACCGGATCACGCATGACTATTAACCAAATAAATTCGGGAAGGTAGATGTATGTGCCTTGCTTAGTTCTGCCAAAGAGATTACCGCATCATTAATGATTAAAGCATCACCGCCGGTGCTTCCTAATTTTGCAATCTCAATTGCGTTTTTTGTAGCCAGTATTTCTAACTTTGAGGTATCGCCTGGTTCGATCACTACAATGACCCGTCCCGGAGATTCACTTAGAAGTGCAACGCCAGCGTTCGCAAGTGAAATAGTTGCACCAACCTTATGACGTAAAACCATTTCCGTTAACCCAGCAGCTAACCCGCCTTGGCTTAAATCATGGGCAGCTGCAAAAAATGAATTACCGGCAAGAAGTAGCTCAATTAGGCGCATTTCCCGGGCTAAATCAGCGATCGGCGACTGGCCTATTCGCTGATTATGCAAGAAGGCCCATTCACTTCCAGCTAAGTCTTCTTCTGTTGTGCCCAGTAAATAGAGATCAAGGCCCACCTTCTTAAAACTCATTGGCGTGCGGGTGCGCACATCTTGAATAACTCCAAGAACGCCAATCACTGGTGTCGGCAAGATTGCAACTGGACCTGTTTGGTTGTAAAACGAAACATTTCCACCAGTTACTGGCAACCCCATTTCCAGACAACCATCAGCTAACCCGCGAACGGTTTCGGCAAACTGCCACATCACACCTGGATCTTCTGGCGACCCAAAGTTTAAGCAATTGGTAACCGCTAGTGGTCTGGCACCAGCAGTTGCAATGTTGCGAGCGGCCTCGGCTAAGGCAAGCTTGGCGCCTTGATATGGATTTAAGTAAGACCAGTTTGCATTCGCATCAGTAGAAATTGCAACGCCAAGATTTGTTTTTTCATCAATCCGGATCATTCCGGCGTCATCTGGTTGAGCTTGAATCGTATTTCCTTGAACATATTTATCGTACTGAGATGTAACCCAAGACTTATCGGCAAGGTTTGGGGCGGCCGCCAATTTTAATACCGCTGCTTTAATCTGCGTTGCAGTTGTTGGAATTGGAACATTCACCTTTTGCGAATTCACTTCATTGATATATGCAGGTTGTGCAAATGGACGGTGGTAAACCGGACCTTCGTGGGCAACGGTGCGAGGTGGGACATCAACTATCAACTCCCCGTGCCAGGTAATTTCAAGTCGCTCACCATCTGTTACCTCACCAATAACAGTGACTGTTACATCCCACTTCTTGCAAATTTCTAAAAAGCGACCAATTTTGCTTGGCGTAACAATTGCGCACATGCGTTCCTGCGACTCAGACATCAAAATCTCTTCTGGCGAAAGTGATGGGTCGCGCAAAGGAACCTGGTCTAACGCCACCTTCATACCGCCAGAACCACCTGATGCCAACTCACTTGTTGCACAAGATAAGCCTGCCCCGCCAAGGTCTTGGATGCCAACAACTAAATCTTCCGCGAAGATCTCTAGTGAACATTCAATTAATACCTTTTCCACAAATGGATCGCCGACTTGAACACTAGGACGCTTGGTAGATCCACCAGTACCAAATGTCTCTGATGCCAGCACAGAGACGCCGCCGATGCCATCGCCACCAGTCTTTGCGCCATACAACACAACTAGATTGCCGGCACCGGCAGCTTTAGCCAACTTAATATCGCTGTGTCTCATAACGCCAACACATAATGCATTTACAAGGGGGTTACCTGCATAAGTTTCATCAAATATTACTTCGCCACCGATATTTGGCAGACCCAAACAGTTTCCATAGCCAGCAACACCAGCAACAATTCCGGGCAAAACGCGGCGGGTATCTGGTGCATCAG
The DNA here is from genome assembly GCA_043776875.1 of Actinomycetes bacterium. Lineage (GTDB taxonomy): Bacteria > Actinomycetota > Actinomycetes > Nanopelagicales > Nanopelagicaceae > Planktophila. The sequence goes on along the minus strand of JAYVQU010000044.1, from coordinate 17,716 downwards.
CTGGACCAAAACGAAGTGGATCCATCACCGCGATTGGTCTAGCACCCATTGTTAAAATATCACGAACAATCCCACCAATTCCAGTTGCAGCGCCTTGATATGGTTCGACAAAAGATGGATGGTTGTGCGATTCAATTTTAAAAGTTACCGCGTAACCTTGACCAACATCGACCACTCCTGCATTTTCGCCCATCCCTACTAATAATGCATCTGAGTGCGGCGCTTTTTCGCCAAACTGTTTTAAGTGAACCTTTGAAGATTTGTAAGAGCAGTGCTCTGACCACATAACCGAATACATCGCTAACTCAGATGAGGTAGGGCGACGGCCAAGAATTTCCTTAATGCGCGCATACTCACCAGGTTTTAATCCGAGTTCGGCAAACGGTTGCAGATTATCTGGAGTGGTTTGAGCAATTGATACGGTATCGAGTGCCATTACTTCACCATCGCATTTAGAATTGAAGTAAAGAAACCAAGTCCTTGCGCAGATGGTCCCGTTAACTCATCAATTGCATGCTCTGGGTGCGGCATCAGCCCTACGACATTGCCTTTTGCATTGGTAATTCCAGCGATTAAATTACGCGAACCATTGGGATTTTCTCCAACATAACGCGCTATTACTCGACCTTCCGCTTCCAACATTGCCAAAGTTTCATCATCGCACTGAAAGGAGCCTTCCATGTTTTTTAATGGGATAACAACCTTTTCGCCTTTAGAAAATGAATTAGTCCACGCAGTCTGGTTGTTCTCAATTTGGATCATTTGATCACGGCACAAGAAGTGGAGGTCTGCATTGCGAATTAACGCTCCGGACAGTAGATGAGATTCAGTTAAAACTTGAAAGCCATTACAAATTCCCAGAACCGGCATTCCATTCTTTGCGGCGGCAATTACTAACTGCATCACCGGTGCAAAGCGTGAAATCGCACCACAACGTAAGTAATCACCATAAGAAAATCCACCTGGCAAAATAACGGCATCAACTTTTCTCAAATCAGCATCGGCGTGCCAGAGCCCAACAGCTTCAGCCCCTCCGGCAACTACCGCTCGAGCAGCATCACGATCATCCAGCGTGCCTGGAAAAGTAATAACTCCTACCCGCATTAGGCTTCAACTCTCACAACAAAGTTTTCAATTACTGGATTTGAAAGTAGTACCTCAGCAGCTTTTTCAACCTCAGCCAATTGAGCCGGAGTTGGCACACCAGCAACCTCGATTTCAAAACGCTTACCCATTCTTACCGATTGCGCAAAAGTAAATCCAAGTCGGGGCAAAGCAGCTGCAACCGCATTTCCTTGTGGGTCTAAAATCTCTGGTTTTAACATTACATCAACCACGATTTTTGCCATTTCATTCTCCCTTTTAGAATTTACTTCCGGTGATTCGCCAAAATGCTTCTTCATAACGAAGTGCGGTTTTGGCTACGATCTCGGCTGGAAGCTGTGGGGGCGGGCTATTTCTATCCCAGCCACTTGCTACTAAGTAGTCTCGTAGAAACTGTTTGTCATAGGCCGGTTGTGCCCCGCCCGGTGCCCAGGTGGAAGCCTCCCAAAACCGTGAAGAATCAGGGGTTAGCGCCTCATCGCCAAGAATTATCTGGCCACTGGTATTGCGACCGAACTCAAACTTGGTGTCTGCAACGATGATGCCGCGGCTGTCAGCAAATTCAGCAGCGGTGTCATACAGCTTGATTGTTAAATCCCGCAACGCAGTCGCATCCGCTCCCCCAATAATATCGGTCACCGCTGCAAAATCAATGTTGATGTCATGATCACCAATTTCAGCTTTTGTTGCTGGAGTAAAAATACTTATCGGAAGCTTTGAACCATCCATCAATCCGTTAGGCAGTGCGTTTCCACAAACTTTTTGATTAGATTGATATTCGCTCCAGCCACTGCCAGTTAGATAACCGCGCGCTACACACTCAACTTCAAACATCTGCAGCGGCTGCACGATAACGGCGCGATCTTCAACTACTTCCGGAACATCGGTTGAAATTATGTGATTACCAATAATATCTTCAAGTAGTTCAAACCAAAACAGGGAAAGTTGGGTAAGTACCGCGCCTTTACCCGGGATCAAAGTTGGCATTACCCAGTCATAGGCTGAGATTCGATCTGATGCAACTAAAAGGATTTCATCTTTATCATTTGTGTAAAGGTCACGAACTTTTCCGGTACGAAGATGGTTCCATCCAGAAATTTCCGGTGCTGGCGGTGGACCAGCTAGACCGAAGCCGCTCACCGAATAGCGCCAGGTTTGTACCGCATTGCCGCAGGGTTTGCGGATGTAATCGCGTCAATGCGATTAACGACTCGAGCCACTTGTTGACGCGCTTCGCCAGTAAATTCAATTGGCGCACTAATCAAAATATCAAGTGCCAAGCGATCTAGTGGAAAACGATCATCTGCTGCTAAATCATCGAGAAAAGAGTTCTTCCTTCCTTCGCGCATTCCGAGCACTGCCTTTACTGCGTGCTCCTTAATTACCTCGTGGGCTACTTCGCGACCGACCCCAGCTTTAACTGCAGCCAGCAAAATCTTTGTAGTAGCTAAGAAAGGTAAATATCGCGCTAATTCAGCGGCAATTACCTCCGGGAAGGCAACAAATTCTTCCAGGACGGTAAGCATTGTTTCGAGCAAACCATCAATTGCGTAAAACGCATCCGGTAATGCAACACGACGTACAACGCTACAGGAAACATCGCCTTCATTCCATTGATCACCTGAAAGTTCACTAACCATTGATGCATAACCTCGTAGGACCACAGCTAAACCGTTTACCCTTTCACATGAACGGGTATTCATCTTATGTGGCATCGCACTGCTGCCAACTTGACCTGCCTTAAATCCCTCAGTTACAAGTTCAGCACCTGCCATCAATCGAATTGATGTTGCAAGTGATGAAGGCGCGGCTGCAATTTGAACCAGTGTTGTGACAACATCGTAATCAAATGAGCGAGGATAGATCTGGCCAGTTGAATCTAAAACATTGTTGAACCCAAGTTGATTAGCGATTAAACTTTCAAGTTTGAAGTGAGCAGCTACTGATCCCAGCAAGTCAATTGAATCTTGCGCAGTTCCAACTGGTCCCTTAATTCCGCGCATTGGATAACGATCCTGCAATGCCGATAAACGCTGATAAGCAAAGAGCAGCTCTTCAGCCGTTGATGCAAAACGTTTCCCTAATGTTGTGATCTGGGCAGGCACATTGTGTGATCGACCCGCAATCGGTTGATCTGAATATTGAGTTGCACGCTCACCAAGTCGAGCTAGCAACGTCACAACTTTGTCATGGACAATTTCTAAACCATTTCGAATCTGAAGCGCCTCAATATTTTCAGTTAAGTCACGACTTGTCATTCCGGCATGAATTGCTTCATGTCCAGCAAGTGCGTTGAATTCTTCAATCCGGGCTTTAACATCGTGACGCGTTTGCTTTTCGCGCACATCGATAGCAGCTAAATCTACTTGTGTAATTACCCGTTCGTAATCTGTAATTACCTCATTGGAAATTAGGTGTCCGAAGGTTGATTGAGCGCGCATAACTGCGATCCACAGTTGGCGTTCGGCAATGATTTTGGCCTCTGGCGCAAAGATTTCTCGCATCGCCGCCGATGCATATCGATTTGCCAGCAGGTTCATTGGTGAATTATCTGTCATTTAATTGCCCTTCTCTGCCACCGACGCATTAAGCGCGATATCTGAGCGGTAGAAAGATCCAGTAAGGCAGATTTGGCTGATCGCTCGATAAGCAAGATTTCGAGCTTCCGTGAGATCCTCACCAATTCCAGTAACCGCAAGCACTCGGCCACCGGCGGCAACTACTCCTTGTTCAGTTTTGCTTGTGCCTGAATGATAAATCTGAACATTTTTGATTGCAGAAAATCCGGTAATTAATCCGCCGCTCTTTGGAGTAGCAGGATAACCTTCCGCGGCTAGTACAACTGTTACCGCAGAGTCATCCTTCCATTGCAATGTTGTACCTTTTAAATTTCCGGTGGCAGCGTCATAAAGTAAAGTAGCAAGTGGAGTCTTCAGTCGTGGAATCAATACTTGTGTTTCTGGATCGCCAAATCGTGCATTAAATTCAATTACCCGAGTTCCATGATCGGTAAGTGCAAGGCCTGCATATAGCAGTCCAACAAATGGCGTTCCGCGCGCGGCCATTTCGGCAATCATTGGTGCCAAAACTTGTTTGTAAGTATCTTCTACAATTTCGGTTGGCGCCCAAGGTAGTGGTGAGTAAGCGCCCATCCCGCCGGTATTTGGACCCTCATCACCATCATATGCGCGCTTGAAATCTTGCGCGGGTTGCATCGGCAAAATTATTGTTCCATCACTAATTCCAAACAATGAAACTTCTGGACCATTTAAATACTCTTCAATAACCACACGTTTACAGGCAAGGGCATGATCTAAAGCCACTTGTCGATCATTTGTAACGACAACACCTTTACCGGCAGCTAAACCATCATCTTTAACAACATATGGTGCTCCAAATGCAGCAAGTGCTTTCTCAATTTCGGACCGGGTGGTGCAGGTAAAGCTATGGGCAGTTGGAACTCCCGCATCGCGCATTACCTCTTTCGCAAAGTTTTTGGATCCTTCAATTTGCGCCGCCGCCTTTGATGGTCCAAAAACCGCTATTCCAGCCGCTCGAAGTAGGTCGGCAACGCCATTAACTAATGGAACTTCAGGTCCTACAACAACTAAATCTACTGATAATTTTTTAGCAAGCTCAACAATTGCTTGGTTATCGGAAATTGCAACCGGATGACAGTTGGCAAACTCTGCAATACCTGGATTTCCTGGAGCCACATGAAGTTCGGTGCATGCTGGATCTGCTTGCAGTCCTACTCCTAGCGCGTGTTCGCGTCCGCCGCTTCCGACTAGGAGGATTTTCATTCTTAAATGAACTCCTTCACGACTATAGTCTGGTCGCGTCCGGGACCGACACCGATCGCACTCATAGGTGCACCAGAAATCTTTTCCAGAAAAACGACATAATCTTGCGCATTTTTTGGCAGCTCAGCAAGTTTGCGTGCCTTAGAAATATCTTCGGTCCATCCGGCTAAGTATTCATAAATTGGCTTTGCGTGGTGAAAATCGCTTTGGGAAGCCGGAAGTTCCTCAACCCGTTTGCCATCAATTTCATAAGCAACACAAACTGGAATTTTTTCCCAACCAGTTAAAACATCCAACTTTGTTAAGAAAAAATCTGTTAAGCCATTTACTCGAACTGCGTAACGCGCGATCGGTGCATCAAACCATCCGCAACGACGTGGACGACCAGTAGTTACACCGACTTCGCCACCGATGCGGCGAAGCGCTTCGCCATCTTCGTCTAATAATTCAGTTGGGAATGGTCCACTACCAACACGAGTTGTATATGCCTTTAAAATTCCAATTACCCGATCGATCTTGGTTGGTCCGATTCCGGAACCTGTGCAAGCACCGCCCGCAGTTGGATTACTTGAAGTAACGAATGGGTAAGTTCCATGATCAACATCGAGCAAAGTGCCCTGTGAGCCCTCTAGAAGTACCCGTTTCCCGGCCTTTAGCGCCTCATTCAGAATCAAAACTGTATCTGCAACATATGGACGCAAGATGTCGGCGTACTTCAAGTACTCCGCAAGCACCTGATCAACTTCAATTCCCTTGCGGTTGAAAACCTTAATCAGAATCTGATTCTTATCGCGTAGTGCACCTTCCAGTTTTTGTCGAAGAATTGATGGGTCGAATAAGTCTTGAACTCGAATGCCCATGCGGTTGATCTTGTCTGCATAAGCAGGTCCGATGCCTCGACCGGTCGTTCCAATCTTGGATTTACCCAAGAAGCGCTCGGAAACCTTATCGATCGTGCGGTGGTAAGGCGTAATTAAATGCGCATTTGTCGAAATCAATAGCTTGCTAGTATCGATGCCACGTTCATTTAATCCACGAATTTCTTCCAGCAAAACACTTGGATCGATCACAACCCCATTTGCAATAACTGGAATTACATTTGGCGAAAGGATTCCTGATGGCAAAAGATGAAGTGCGTACTTTTGATCACCAATTACAACTGTGTGTCCAGCATTGTTTCCACCTTGATAGCGGACAACATAATCAACCCGATCACCCAACAAATCGGTAGCTTTACCCTTGCCTTCGTCGCCCCACTGAGCTCCAAGTAATACAAGTGCAGGCATGAGTAACGGCCCTTTCGATTAGTTGTTAATTACTTAAGTGATGAAGTGCCGGTTGAGCGTAGATCTTCGCATGCTCTTACAACGCGCGCTGCCATTCCTGCTTCGGCCGCTTTGCCCCAGGCACGTGGATCGTAAGCCTTTTTATTTCCAACTTCGCCATCAATCTTTAATACTCCGTCGTAGTTCTTGAGCATGTGATCAACAACTGGACGAGTAAATGCATACTGGGTATCGGTATCAACATTCATCTTAATTACACCGTAATCAAGTGACTCGCGGATCTCGGAAAGTAGTGAGCCAGAGCCACCGTGGAATACCAGATCCATTGGTTTGCTTCCGGCCGGCAGGCCCAGCTTCTTGGAGACCGCTTCCTGCAATGTTGCCAGAATCTTTGGCGCCAATACAACATTTCCTGGCTTGTACACACCATGAACATTTCCGAATGTTGCAGCTACTAAGTAGCGAGCATTTACATCGGTTCCAAGGGTTTCAACTGTTAAAAGTGCATCTTCCGGTGTCGAGTAAAGCTTTGCATCATGTTTTGCTTCGACGCCATCTTCTTCTCCACCAACAACACCAATTTCAATTTCAAGAATTGTTTTTGCGGCAACCGACATCGCTAACATCTCTTTTGCGACTTTCATATTTTCAAACATATCTACCGCTGATCCATCCCACATATGTGAGTTGAACAACGGCGCCTTGCCTGACTTAAGACGATCTGCACCAAATGCCAATAGTGGACGCAAAAAGCCATCCAACTTTTCAGCTGGGCAGTGATCTGTGTGAATTCCAATGTTTACCTTGTAGTTCTTGGCAACGATATGCGCATACTCTGCCAGCGCAACTGCACCATCAACCATGTTCTTTATGGTCGAACCTGATGCGTATTCGGCACCGCCCCAAGAAAATTGAATAATCCCATCTGACTCTGCCTCTGCGAAACCACGAAGAGCAGCGGTAACTGTTTGGGAAGATGAAACGTTAATGGCCGGATATGCGAAAGCACCTTTTTTGGCACGATCCAACATGTCGGCATAAATTTCGGGGGTAGCAATTGGCATTTTGACTCCTCTGGGCTCGTAGTAAATCTTTAGACTGAGCGCTTCGTTGAGTCGTCTAGAGGCTTACGGCCAATCCTCTCACTTCTATCCTGCAGGCACAAAAAGGCCGCCCGAGACACCCCGAGCGGCCCTTTTGCAGCTACTTAAGTGATGGTTTTTAGGGCCTTAGCCAAGAATCTGGCTAGGGCCGCCACCAATGAAGGGTTACTGAGTAGTTTTAAAAAAATTATGATGAGGTTTGTAAGCATCGGGACTCCTTTCTGTTGCCGCATCTTCGATGGCATCTGCAGAAAAAAATTCAGAGACTTAAACTCTGTTGATAACAAAGCCAAACAGGGTAATCTCTATCGTCATGAGCCAAGATCACGAGTCCTTAGAGAACCTTCTGAGCGAAGATCGCCGATTTCCCCCTTCTGCAGATTTTGCGGCGAAGGCAAATGCAAAACCGGAACTCTATCACCTTGCTGAAAAAGATCGTTTAGCTTTTTGGGAAGAACAAGCCAAAGCGCTCACATGGGATACTCCGTGGTCACATGTTCTTAACTGGGAAGCTCCGTATGCGCAGTGGTTTGTCGGCGGAAAGTTAAACGCCTCCGTCAACGCTCTTGATCGTCATGTTGCCGAGGGCCGTGGTGACCGCATCGCATTTCACTTTGAAGGTGAACCTGGCGATACCCAGACAATCACATACGCACAATTGTTAAAAGAGGTTAAGAAAACTGCAAATGCTTTAACTGAATTAGGAGTCACCGCCGGCGATCGAGTTGCAATTTATCTGCCGATGATTCCGGAAGCCGCGATCGCAATGTTGGCGTGTGCACGAATTGGTGCGCCGCACTCAGTTATCTTTGGTGGTTTTTCCGCTGAGGCGTTGCTGTCTCGTATTCAAGATGCGGATGCAAAGTTAGTTATCACTGCAGATGGTGGGTTTCGAAAGGGCGGTGCATTTGCATTAAAACCGGCGGTTGATGAAGCCCTTAAAGGCAATCACAATGTTGCGAAAGTTTTAGTTGTTCAACGAACTAAGCAGGAAACTGCCTGGAATGACGCAACAGATATATGGTGGCACGAGATTGTTGGTCGCCAATCAGCACAACACACCGCCGCTGCCTTTGATTCTGAGCACCCACTCTTTATTTTGTATACATCTGGAACCACCGCAAAACCTAAGGGAATTTTTCACACAACTGGCGGCTACCTAACTCAAGCTGCCTACACCCACCAGGCTGTCTTTGATATCAAGCCTGAAACCGATGTCTATTGGTGCACCGCAGATGTTGGCTGGATTACCGGACATAGTTATGTTGTTTATGGCCCACTCATTAATGGCGCAACCCAGGTGATGTATGAAGGAACTCCAGATACTCCACATAAGGGTCGCATCTTTGAATTAATTGAAAAGTACGGTGTAACCATTTTGTACACCGCGCCTACCTTAATTCGCACCTGGATGAAGTGGGGTGATCAATTTCCTAAAGCACATAATTTAACTTCGCTGCGTTTGCTTGGATCAGTTGGTGAACCAATTAATCCAGAGGCGTGGATGTGGTACCGCGAACTTATTGGTGGCAACCGTTGTCCAATCGTTGACACGTGGTGGCAAACCGAAACCGGTGGAATCATGATTTCACCTTTGCCAGGTGTTACTGCAACCAAGCCCGGTTCTGCAATGAGCCCAATACCTGGAATTAGTGCGCTCGTTGTTGATGACAACGGAGAACCCGTTGCTAAGGGACATGGTGGCTTTCTAATTCTTGATAAGCCTTGGCCTGGAATGTTGCGCGGTATCTGGGGTGAAGGTGAGCGGTACCAGGAAACTTATTGGTCACGTTTTCCGGGTATTTATTTTGCCGGTGACGGCGCGAAGTTAGATCAGGATGGTGCCATTTGGTTGTTGGGCCGAGTTGATGATGTGATGAATGTTTCTGGTCACCGTATTTCAACAACGGAAGTTGAATCTGCGCTTGTTTCACATGAAGCGGTCGCTGAAGCTGCAGTTGTCGGTGCCCGCGATGCGCTGACCGGCCAGGGTATTGTTGCCTTTGTTATTTTGCGTGGTGGAATCGCACATGCAGATGGTCAAGCTCTAATTACTGAGTTGCGTAATCACGTTACAAAGGAAATTGGTGCAATTGCAAAACCTCGACAGATTCTGGTTGTCGCTGAACTTCCAAAAACTCGCAGCGGAAAGATTATGCGTCGTTTACTTAAAGATGTGGCGGAAAATCGCCAGGTGGGAGATGCAACAACTTTGGCCGACCCAAATGTGATGAAATTGATCTCGGAGGGACTAAACACCACTAAGGATGAGGATTAGAGCTTCACTCCTAAGTACTTCCTAGTAAAGGAAATTAACTCAGCCTCGTTTTTGACCACGCCGATATGTTTATAAACAACGCTTCCATCTGCAGTGATAAACCAAGTAACGGGAACTCCCATTCCAAAATACTTGCGGGATCTGCCATCTGGATCGTAAAGGTTTGGCCAAGTGATGCCGTGGCGCTCCACAAATCTTCGGCCATCATCAAAGCTTGCTTCTTCCACATCAACACCAATTAGTTGAACTTTGCCACTAGCTTTTTTGTAAAAAGAAACGAAGACTGGAATCTCTTCAACGCACGGAGCACACCAAGAACCCCACACATTAACAATCATTGGTCCGCGTAGGGCTTCAAGTTGCACGCCATCACTTCGATCTAAGCAATCCAGCAGGGTCCCACCTATCCACGGTTTTTCCTGTTGGATCGAGCTGCAATCAATGACTTCTCCCTTGACATAGGAAGAGGAAGGAGTACACGCAGTCAATAAGATGAGTGAAGCCAGCCATGCAAATCTTCTCAACTGAAATCCTTATCTGTTTTCACTAAGCGTAAAGCCTTTTCTGGATCCATTTCGCCGATGCCAACACTTGGGCAGAGCTTTGCCACAGGGCATGCACCACATGCGGGTTTGCGGGCATGACAAATGCGGCGACCGTGCCAAATCATTCTTTGTGAAAGATTTGTCCATTCAGGTTGTGGAATCAATTGCTGCACAATCATTTCAACTTTTACTGGATCGGTTTCTTTTGTCCAACCAAAGCGACGGGATAATCTTCCAAAATGGGTATCAACGGTAATTCCGGGAGTATTAAAGGCATGTCCCAAAACAACATTGGCAGTCTTTCTACCAACGCCGGGTAAGGTAACTAATTCTGCAAGTGTGCGTGGGAGTTCGCCAGCAAAATCCGCTATTAGTTTGATATTTAGGGCTTTAATGTTGCGGGCTTTGGCACGATAAAAACCACTTGAATGGATTAAGTCTTCAATTTCGTGCACATCAGCTTTTGCATAAGCTTTGGTATTTTTGTATTTTTTAAACAGCGCCGGAGTAATCAAATTGACCCGCTTATCGGTGCATTGCGCGCTCAACACCGTTGCAATGATTAACTCCAATGGAGTTGTAAAATCTAGTTCACAACGAATATTGGGGTAGGTCTTGGTGAGAATACGATAAACCGATTTTGCCCCTTTACGGGTTTCGCTATCGACCAACATGCGAGTAAACTACTCCTCGTGAGCCCAGAAGATGATGTAGTTCGTAAAGCCCCTCTATTTACCGCCCTTGATGAAGCCGCGGCCGTTTCCTTGCGTACATCAATGGACTCAGTAAAGATTGCCAAGGGTTCGATTCTCTTTGCCGAAGGTGATGAAGGTGATCACCTCTATGTAATCCTCGAAGGCAAACTCAAGTTAGGTACTTCAAGTGGCGATGGTCGGGAAAATCTCTTATCAATTCTTGGGCCAGGAGAAATGTTTGGCGAGCTAAGTCTGTTTGATCCAGGTCCACGCACATCAACTGCAACCGCTGTTACCGATACTAAATTGCTTTGCCTTGGTCGGGAAAAATTAATTCCTTGGCTTGCCGAAAATCCAAATGTCGCGCTACATCTTTTGGCAAGTTTAGCGCAACGCCTGCGTCGTACAAATGATGCTGTTGGAGATTTGGTTTTTTCTGATGTGCCAGGTCGCGTTGCTAAGGCACTTATTGATCTTGGAGAGCGTTTCGGAAAACGAACCGATGAAGGTTTATTTGTTCATCACGATCTAACTCAAGAAGAACTAGCGCAACTAGTTGGTGCATCCCGCGAAACTGTAAACAAAGCACTTGCTGATTTTGCAGGACGCAACTGGTTAAAGTTAGATGGTCGAGCGGTACTAATTACCGACTTTGAAAGACTATCAAAGCGCGGTAAATAGTTAATCGGTAATCTCCACCGTTAGTTCAATCTCCACTGGCGAGTTAAGTGGAAGTTCTGCAATCCCAACCGCGCTCCGTGCGTGCTTTGCACCATCACCCCAGATTGCCAAAAATAGTTCAGATGCGCCATTAACTACCGCAGGATGATTTATGAAGCCGGCGACTCCATTTACATAACCAACAACACGAACAATCTTGGTAATTTTATTTATATCTGCAACAGTTTCTACAGCCGCAAGGCAATTAAGCGCGCAAATTTGGGCCAGTTCTTTTGCTCGATCTGGCGTTATTTCACCGTCAACTTTGCCAACACCTACCATTTCCCCATTTGCTAATGGCAATTGACCAGCGGTGAAAACTAAATTTCCAGTGCGAATCGCTGGCACATATGCAGCCACTGGCTTTGCCGCAACTGGCACCGCTAAGCCAAGTTCGGCGAGTTTGGCGCGAACATCTACCTTATTCATGCCAATTCTCTTTTTAAATATGCGACAAGTTGTTCGCCCGTGCCTGGTGCTGGAATAACTTGTACCAGCTCCCAACCATCAGAACCCCAGCTATCGAGGATCTGCTTAGTTGCATGTGAAAGTAAAGGGACCGTTGCATATTCAAATTTCCTGATCTGCGATGTCATTTATTTAGACTCTCTTTAACTAATGATGAAACGAGTGCCCCATCAGCTTTTCCGGCAATTTTTGGCTTGATCGCGCCCATTACCTTGCCCATATCGGCCGGACCTGCAGCACCAGTTGCTGCAATTGCATCGGCGATGATCGCCTTGATCTCAGCTGCACTTAATTGCGCAGGTAGATAACGAGCAATAACTTCACCCTCTGATTTTTCCAGCGCTGCCTTTTCCGCATGTCCTACACCTGCAAATGCTTCGGCAGCTTCCCTACGTTTTTTAGCCTCGCGTGACAAAACTACAATCACTTCATCATCGCTGAGTTGGCGTGCCTCCTTGCCTGCAACCTCTTCATTCGTGATAGCGGTTAGAACCATGCGAATAGTGCTTGACACAATGGCATCGCGACCACGAATCGCTTCGGTTAGATCCCCGCGTAAGGTTTCTTTGATGCTCACTTTGTTAACTCTACCGCTAATAACTCGGCGATCTGTGCCGTATTTAGGGCAGCACCCTTACGTAAATTATCTCCACAGAGGAATAGATCCAGTGACTTCTTATCGTCGAGCGACTGGCGCACGCGACCAACCCAGGTTGGGTCAGTTCCTACAACATCATTGGGTGTTGGAAACTTCTTCTTTTCAGGCTCATCAAACAAAATTACACCAGCAGCCTTTTTCAGCACTTTTTGTGCAGTTTTACGAGTTACTGCATTTTTAAATGTTGCATGCACAGCTAGTGAGTGAGTTGTCAGTACTGGTACCCGCACGCATGTAGCTGAAACCTTGAGTTTAGGCATTCCAAGAATTTTTCGAGACTCGTTGCGAACCTTGAGTTCTTCCGATGTATATCCCGCTTCCTGAAGCGAACCTGCCCAAGGAATAACATTCAATGCCAATGGTGCTGGAAATGGTCCAGCATCTTTCACAATGCCACGCAGATCTGAAGTTGCTTCACCCGCATTGGTGCCGGCAACTAGCGAAATCTGTTCGCGCAGTGCATCGATGCCCGATTGTCCGGCACCCGATGCTGCTTGATATGAAGCAACGACTAACTCTTTCAATTCAAACTCATTATGCAGTGCGCCCATTGCAACGATCATCGACAATGTTGTGCAATTTGGATTTGAGATAATTCCTTTTGGACGTTTCTTTGCATCCTTTGGATTAACTTCTGGAACTACTAATGGGACATTTGGATCCATTCGAAATGCACCTGAGTTGTCAACAACAATGGCGCCACGTGAAACCGCAATCGGCGCCCATTGTTCGGACACTTCATCTGGAACATCGAACATTGCAACATCAATCCCATCAAATGCTTCTGGGGAAAGCGCTACGACGGTTAGTTCTTTGCCCCGGCACATTAATTTCTTTCCGGCACTTCGGGCTGAAGCGATCAGACGAATCTCGCCCCAAACATCTTTGCGCTCGGACAAAATACTTAGCATTACTGTGCCGACCGCGCCGGTGGCACCCACAACAGCTAATGCCGGCTTCTTTTTATTTTTTCTACTCATCGTCCGGTACCTCCATAAACAACCGCTTCATTTTGGTCGGCATCAAGTCCAAATGCGGTATGAGATGCCCTTGCACCTCGCTCCAAATCAGCCTCCCGGCAAATAATTGAAATACGAATTTCAGAGGTTGAAATCATTTCGATGTTGATGCCTGCATCTGAAAGTGCGCCAAAGAAGGTCGCGGTCACACCAGGGTGTGATCGCATGCCAGCGCCAACTAATGACAATTTACCGATCTGGTCATCGTATTGAATTGATGTGAAACCAACCTCACCCTGAAGTTTTTGTAAGGTTGCAGTTGCATCAACGCCTTCGGCCTTTGGCAATGTAAATGAAATATCGGTAAGTCCGGTAGCTGCGGCCGAAACATTTTGTACAATCATGTCGATGTTGATATCGGCATCTGCAATGGCTTGAAAGATGCGTGCCGCAACACCCGTACGGTCGGGTACTCCGACAATCGTAATCTTTGCTTCACTCTTATCGCTTGCGATACCTGAGATTATTGCTTGCTCCATATTTGTACCCTTTCCAAGGGAGTTGCCCTCTGGGTGATCTTTGACCACCCATGTTCCTTCATTGGTAGAAAAAGATGAACGTACGTGAATTGGTAAGTTGTATCGGCGGGCGTATTCAACACAACGTAAATGCAAAACTTTTGCACCACTTGCGGCAAGTTCTAACATCTCTTCATAAGTGACGGTTTTTAATTTACGTGCTCCTGAGACAACCCGCGGGTCAGCGCTAAACACACCATCAACATCGGTATAAATTTCACACACATCTGCATCAAGTGCTGCTGCTAATGCCACTGCCGTTGTATCGCTACCACCGCGACCAAGAGTTGTTACATCTTTTGTATCTTGCGATATTCCTTGAAAGCCAGCAACGATTGCAATTGCGCCACTATCGAGCGCTTCTTTAATTCGACCAGGAGTTACATCGATAATGCGAGCGCGACCGTGTGCAGAAGTTGTAATCACTCCTGCTTGGCTTCCGGTAAATGACAAAGCTTCATGACCTAAGTTGTTAATTGCCATTGCCAGCAGCGCCATAGAAATTCGCTCGCCAGCGGTTAACAACATATCTAGTTCGCGCCCCTGCGGAATCGGGGTGACCTGTTCTGCCAAATCAATCAATTGATCGGTGGTATCACCCATGGCTGAGACCACAACAACGACCTGGTTACCGTCCCGTTTTGCCGCCACAATTCGGTTGGCAACCCGCTTCAGACCCTCGGCATCGGCTACTGATGAACCACCATATTTCTGAACAATTAGTCCCATGGCCCAATCATGAGGCACGCATCGAATTGAGGCTAACTAATTTTCGGTATTTCTTAAATAATGAGACGCAAACCGTTCCAAATATTGAGATTAAACATCTCTGCGGCCCTCAAAGGCTCGGCCAAGGGTGACTTCATCGGCGTACTCCAAATCTCCACCAACCGGCAGGCCACTGGCCAAGCGCGAGACCTTGATACCCATTGGCTTAATCAGGCGGGAAAGGTAGGTGGCCGTCGCCTCGCCTTCCAGGTTTGGATCGGTTGCCAAGATAACTTCAATAATATCGGCAGCTACCAAACGAGCCAAGAGTTCGCGAATTCTTAACTGATCTGGACCAATTCCATCGATCGGACTTATAGCCCCGCCAAGGACATGATACTTACCACGAAATTCTCGTGTGCGTTCGATCGCAATTACATCTTTACTCTCCTCCACCACACAAATAGAGGTGTTGTCACGGCGCGGATCGCGGCAAATGCGGCATTCGTTTTCTTCCGAAACATTTCCGCATATGGTACAAAATTTAACTCGCTCCTTAACGGTACGAATTGAATCAACTAATGCTGCTGCAATTTCCGGATCTGCCTCCAAAATATGAAAGGCGATTCGCTGCGCGCTCTTTGGACCAATGCCAGGCAAACGACCTAGCGCATCTATCAGATCTTGAATCGCACCTTCATACATTCCTGACATAAATTACTTACCTTCAATAACTTTTGCGCCGAGTTCTCTTATAAGCAGCGCAGTACCAGTTAACTGCTCCGGATCATTTGGTGCCTCTGAAGTTCTCATCTCGCGCGCGGTTGGCGTATTTGTATTAATCGATGGATCAACAACAACTGCAATTGTCCGATCTATTCCGACCACATCAATAAATGCATTGCGCAGAATAACATCAGACTCAGACCGTTCAAATGACTCCTTTGCGCCGGCATTAACAATTCCAATTGTGATCGCCTCCTCATCAACTGAAAGCACCTGTGCCGATGCACTAAGTAGCGACCAAGTCAGTCTGCGGCGCTTCTTTACATTTTCAATCACATCTGGCCAAGCTCTGCGCAATGAGGCAATATCAAAGGCCTTTGGCGCGGTGGCCGAGGCGCAGTCCTCCTTTATATTTGTTGAAGTTTCAACCTCAGCATTTAAAGGAGCAACATCAGAAACCGCATGAGCAGAGGTTGCTCTTTCTTTTGGCTCTGCGGTGCGTGTTTCTGCGGTGCGACTGGTTGTCATCGGAGCAATATTCTCTGCGCGCTCTAGCCGTTCAATTCGTGAGAGCATTCCGGCTTCGGTATTGTCTCCAATTGGCAGCAAAATACGCCCACAAATGAGCTCCAGAATCAAGCGCGGCGCCGTGGCCCCACGCATTTGGATTAGACCCTCGGCCGCAATATCGGCAGCCCGGGAAAGGTTGGCGGTACCGATTCGGTTTGCCTGATTGCGCATCCGTTCCATTTGATCTTCCGGCATATCACGCAAGATTGAATTTGCGGTTGAATCCTTTAACACATCTACAATCATCAAGTCGCGAATACGTTCCAACAAATCGCTGGTAAAGCCACGGGGATCATGGCCCGATTCAATCACGCGATCAATTGTTTTAAACAAGGTTGCACCATCATGGGCTGCGATGGCATCAATTGCATCGTCCAATAAAGCGCCATCGGTAAAACCTAATAACTGAATGGCAATTTCATAACTGACACCATCTTTACCTGCACCAGCAAGTAGTTGGCCTAGTACTGAAAGCGCGTCCCGTACTGAACCACCAGATGCACGAACTACTAGTGGAATTACACCCTTTGCCACCTTCACGCCTTCAGCGTTACAAATTTTTTCCAGGTGTGCCGCCAAGGTTCCTGGTGGAACTAATCGGAATGGATAGTGATGCGTTCTGGAACGAATGGTTGCAATCAACTTATCCGGCTCGGTTGTTGCAAAAATAAAGATGACATGTGCTGGTGGTTCTTCGACAACTTTAAGAAGTGCATTTGCAGCCCCTGGTCCAAGTTGGTGCGCTTCATCAATAATGTAAATTTTGTAACGACTATGTACTGGCGCAAAAAAAACTTTGTCGCGAAGATCGCGGGCATCATCTACTAAACCATGTGTTGCCGCATCAAGTTCGATAACATCTAATGAACCCGGACCATTGGCGACTAAATCTTTACAAGATTGACATTGACCGCAGGGATTTGGCGTTAGCCCCTTTTCACAGTTGAGCGAGCGCGCCATGATGCGTGCACTAGATGTTTTTCCGCAACCACGTGGACCACTAAATAAGTATGCGTGGTGTGTCCGACCTGATTCCAAAGCATTGGAAAGTGGAACGGTGACATGTTCTTGTCCGATGACATCGGCAAATATTGAGGGACGATACTTACGATACAAAGCTAGTGACATCGCCGTTCTCCCCATCTCTACTTTTCGTCGCGCCCGCTTGCTCAATACTTCTAACCTTATTTAAAGGACCCCTCGCACACCCGTCAGAGCGGACCTACCCTTGCTGCATTCCTGCCCTGGGGGAGTTCAGTACGGTAACGCCGTACGAGGGATCTGGCGCAATCATAGTTATACCTACCGATAGAGTTCGCCTCCTCGGGAGGATTCGCATAGCGGCCGAGTGCGCACGCTTGGAAAGCGTGTAATGGGTTAAACCATTCGAGGGTTCAAATCCCTCATCCTCCGCTCTGTGATGTGTCGGGACATCGTTCACACCTGTCTCGGGACATCCTTCTCTTTTTGCAATTTATTACTTCTGTGACAATTTAGCCCAGTAGGACTTCGCCC
>JAYVQU010000043.1:0-56382 GCA_043776875.1 Actinomycetes bacterium | reverse complement strand
AGACTCTCGCATTGCGCCTCGGGGCGTAGCGTAGTGGCTAGCGCGCCTGCTTTGGGAGCAGGAGACCGGGAGTTCGAATCTCCCCGCCCCGACCAGTTTGTTTAGACACCAACCCCTTTAGGAGCAATTTGTGAAAAGTTCAGTAGAGGTTCTATCTCCAACGCGCGTTCGTCTTGATGTTGAAGTTGCTTACTCTGAGCTTGAATCACATGTAGCAAATGCTTATAAGAAGGTTGCAACCCAGGTAAACATTCCAGGTTTTCGCAAAGGCAAAGTACCGCCAGCAATGATTGATCAGCGCGTTGGTCGTGGAACTGTTTTGGATGAGGCAATCAACTCAGCACTTCCAGAGTTTTACGGCAAGGCAGCTCGCGAGCACTCAGTAGCTGTTCTTGGTCGACCTGAAGTTGATGTTAAAGAGTTTGTAGATAATGAGAAGCTGATATTTACTGTTGAAGTCGATGTACGTCCAGAAGTTAAGTTGCCAGATTTTTCAACCATCACGATTGAGGTTGATGATGTAACTGTTGCTGATGCCGATGTTGATGAGCAGGTCGAATCTTTGCGCACGCGATTTGGAACGCTTACAACAGTTGACCGTGTTGTAAAGAACGGTGACTTTGTAACTTTGGATATGACCGCATTCATCGATGGTAAAGAGGTTGATGGCGGACAAGCTAATGACATTTCATATGAAGTTGGTTCTGACAAAATGATTGAAGGTCTTGACGAAATTTTGATCGGCATGGCAGTTGATGAAGTTAAGCAGTTTGAAACTCAACTTGTTGGACAACAAGATGGTGAAAAGGGTGAAGTTAAAGCAACTGTTAAGGCAGTTAAAGAACGCGAACTCCCACCAGTTGATGATGCATTTGCAAAGCTGGCATCTGAATTCGATACATTGGCCGAATTAAAGGCAGATTTTGTGGTACGTCTTGAGCGGGTAAAGAGGATGGAACAGGGCGCCCAGGCACGCGACCGGCTAGTTGAAAAGCTTTTGGCAGATAACGAAATCCCAGTTCCAGAGAATTTGGTCGAACTAGAGGTCAATGATCACCTTAAAGGTGAAGGTCGACTAGAAGATGTCGAACACCGTGCTGAAGTTGATGGCCAGGTTCGATCATCACTGAGATCTGATTTCTTGCTGGATGCAATTGTCCAGGCTGAAGATCTTCAGATCACAGAAGTGGAATTGACTGAGTACTTGATGCGTACATCCCAGCGATACGGAATGGCGCCACAACAGTTTGCAGAAGAACTTCAGAAGGCTGGACAGATTTCACAGCTGGTTGCCGAAGTTACTCGCGCTAAGGCGCTGGCTTCAGTTTTGGGTCGGATTACCGTTAAGGATGCATCAGGCAAGGTGATCGATCTGGAAGCCCTTGCACCATCGGTGAACTCTGCTGATCTAGTTGAAGAGGCTTAATTTCCCCCTTTCGTACTTCGCCCTCAGCGAACACGGCGCAGGTCAAGCAGGTATTTCGTGTAATCGGGAAGCATTTAGTCTGCTTAATTGTTAAGGTCACTACAGGTAAAAATAACGGGAGGCAATACAGTGGATTCAGATGACAAAATGAAGGACCAGGTTTTTAACCGCCTTCTTGAAGAACGCATTGTTTTCCTTTCCGGAGAAGTCCGCGATGACATGGCAAACATGGTCTGTGCGCAGATGCTTCTTCTTTCAACCCTTGATCCCAAGAAAGATATCTTCCTTTACATTAATTCACCTGGTGGTTCCGTAACTGCAGGCATGGCGATCTATGACACCATGCAATTTATTAAAAATGATGTGGTAACTGTTGGAATGGGAATTGCAGCTTCAATGGGCCAGTTCTTGCTAACAGCTGGTGCTTCTGGAAAGCGTTATGCAACTAAGCATGCACGAGTTCTTATGCACCAACCACTTGGTGGAATCGGTGGAACTGCAATTGATATTCGTATTCAAGCTGAACAGATGGCGATTACAAAGCGCACCATGGCTGAAATCATTGCCGAGCACACCGGTCAAACACTTGAAAAGATTATCGAAGATTCAGATCGCGATAACTGGTTCAATGCAGATGATGCAAAGGATTACGGATTTATCGATCACGTTGTTACATCAATTGATCAGATCACTGGAGGAAAAGCGTAATGAACAAGATTCAAGAGATCACTGCACGCTACGTTCTTCCAACTGTGGAAGAAAAAACAGCTTATGGATACAAGCGTCAAGATCCATACACAAAGTTATTTGAAGAGCGCATTATTTTCATGGGTCAACCAATTGATGACACTGTTGCAAACGATGTAATGGCTCAATTGCTTACCTTGGAATCAATGGATCCAGATCGTGACATAATGATTTACATCAACTCACCTGGTGGCTCATTTACTGCCCTCACTGCAATTTATGACACTATGCAGTTTGTGCGTCCAGATATCAGCACAATTTGCTTAGGTCAGGCAGCATCTGCAGCAGCGGTAATTCTTGCAGGTGGCGCAAAGGGCAAGCGTTATGCCCTTGAACATTCCCGAATTTTGATTCACCAACCTTCATCTGAAGGTGGCGGACAAGCATCTGATGTAGAAATCCAGGCTAAAGAGATCATGCGCATCAGCCGTTTACAGGAAGAACTGTTAGCTCGTCACGTAACAAAATCTGCCGAAGAAATTCGCAAAGATATTGAGCGGGACAAGATTCTTACCTCTTCCGAAGCCGTTGAGTATGGAATTATCGATCAAGTTCTTGCTTCGCGAAAGGCAAAGAAGTAAATACTTCTATATTTTAGTGAAACTATTTGAGCCGGGCTCCCTTTGGTCATACAAAGGGTACCGGCTCTTTTGGTTTTCCAATGCAATTTTTGTATTAGGTGCATCAGCATTTCCGATCGCGCTAGCTGTAACAGTTCTTGACGCCGGCGGCGATGCATCTTCGTTAGGTTTGATTCTTGGTGCACGCATTTTGTCTGCCGTTGTTTTTGCGCCATTTGCAGGTGTTTGGACCGACCGCTTACCAAGAAAACAGGTAATGGTCGCAGCCGATCTATTTAGAGCAGCAATTGTGACTGCGATGATTTTTTTGTCTGCACCTACCTTGCCGCATATTTATTTAGGTCTTGCTGTTTTCTTCATGGGTGTTGGCGATGCATTTGGTGCAGCAGCTGCAGGTGCAATTATCCCAAGCCTGGTGCCCGATGAAAAACTGCCAGCGGCAAATGTTGCGCGTAATATTGTCACTCGCAGCGCGACCATCATTGGACCTGGCATCGGTGGCGTATCGGTTTTGCTCATTGGCGGTCGACTCTCCTTTTTATTTACAGCAATTGCATTTGCCTTCGGTACCTACTTCTTGCAACAAATTCAAGAAGATATCAATGGTGAAAAACGCGAACAAGAGCCATTTATGGTGGAAATGCGCGAAGGTCTGCGTACCGTGCGCGATATCCCATGGATCGGTGCAATGATAGTGATGGTTTCATTCCAGTTGATGGTTGTAATTGCCGCCGAAACTGTTTTGCTTCCAGTTATTACCCGCCGCGAATTTGATTCAAATACTCCGTTTGCACTTGCTACGGCGGCATTTTCGGTAGGCAGCATTATTTCAGCTTTGCTATGCGTCAAAATAAAAGTAAAACATGAAGGCTACGTTTCAATCTTTGTCTGGATGTTAATTGTCATCGCACCATTAGCGCTGGCGTTCCCAGTTTCGTCGGAGTTTGTGGTGATCGCTTACTTACTTGCAGGATTTTCGGTTGGACCATGGGAAGCCTGGTGGTCATCGGCTGTACAGCGAGAAGTTCCACCGCATTTGCAAGGTCGTGTGTTTTCAATTGATCACATGGGTTCATCTGGATTAATGCCCGTTGGCTTGGTGCTCATTGGTCCAGCGGTCGCGTTTTTTGGCGAGAAAGAGTTATTAATTGGTACTTCGATTTTCCATGTCCTTGTCTGTTTTGCAATCTTGCGAGTTCCAGGGGTAAAAGATATGAAAATGCCGGCCAATTATTCTCAAGGCGAACAAAAGTAAGCCTAAAAGGCTAAGCGTAAAGCGGCCGGAGAATCTAAAGTTCTCTCATGACAAGAATCGGTGAGACCAGCGATCTGCTGAAGTGCTCCTTCTGTGGCAAGACCCAGAAGCAGGTTAAAAAACTCATTGCCGGTCCTGGTGTTTATATCTGTGATGAATGTATTGAACTTTGCAACGAGATCATTGTTGAGGAACTCAGTGAAGCAAACTCGCTTGGTTTATCAGAGCTGCCAAAGCCACAAGCAATCTTCGAATTTCTCGATCAATATGTAATCGGCCAAGTTCGCGCCAAGAAATCTCTTTCCGTCGCAGTTTATAACCATTACAAACGAGTTCAGAGTGGTGACTCAAAGCGAGAAGATGGAATTGAGTTAGCTAAATCTAATATTTTGATGCTCGGTCCAACTGGTTGCGGTAAAACACTTATGGCGCAAACTCTGGCTCGAATGCTCAATGTTCCATTTGCAATCGCCGATGCAACCGCATTGACCGAAGCTGGCTACGTCGGTGAAGATGTGGAAAACATATTACTCAAGCTTTTACAGGCAGCTGATTACGATGTGAAAAAGGCTGAAACCGGAATTATCTATATCGATGAAATTGACAAGGTTGCCCGCAAATCAGAGAACCCATCCATTACGCGCGATGTCTCTGGTGAAGGCGTACAGCAAGCACTGCTTAAGATTCTGGAAGGTACGGTCGCATCAGTACCTCCGCAAGGCGGCCGTAAGCACCCGCATCAAGAGTTCATTCAAATCGATACAACAGATATTTTATTTATCGTTGGTGGTGCGTTTTCCGGTCTGGAAAAGATAATTGAAAATCGGGTTGGAAAATCCGGCGTTGGCTTCAACGCCACTTTGCAAGATGCATCAAATAAGAACCGTAAAGATATTTTTGCCGAGGTTATGCCGGAGGATCTCTTAAAGTTTGGCATGATTCCAGAATTCATCGGACGCCTTCCAGTTCTTACAAGTGTGGAAAACTTAGATAAGTCAGCCTTAATGCAGATATTGACCGAACCAAAGAACGCGCTGGTTAAGCAGTATCAGCGGTTACTTGAGCTCGACAATGTTGAGCTCAAATTTGATGCCGATGCCCTGGATGCAATTGCCGATCTGGCACTTGATCGTGGCACTGGTGCACGTGGACTTCGCGCCATTATGGAATCAGTTCTACTGGGCGTGATGTACGAGGTACCTAGCCGAAGCGATATTGAAAAGGTGGTTATCACTAAGGAATGCATTGAAACTGGGGGAGCACCAACTTTGGTCGCTCGTTCTGGTGATCTGCCAAAGCGCGCCCGTGGACAAAAAGGTCAAGAGGAGAAGAGCGCATAATCTAGACTGCGCACTATGTCTGCCAGCCGTGAACTAGCTTCCGCCTTTTTGCCACAACAGATCGAAGCCCCACTGTATGAAAAGTGGCTTAAGGCTGGCTATTTCACCGCTGATGCCACATCAAGTAAAACACCTTTTTCACTTGTTCTGCCCCCACCAAATGTAACCGGCATTTTGCACATTGGTCATGCCCTAGATCTAACATTGCAAGATTGTTTATCACGCATGAAGCGGATGCAAGGTTTTGAAGTTTTGTGGTTACCCGGAATGGACCATGCAGGTATTGCAACGCAAAATGTGGTTGAGAAGCAGTTGGCCGCTGATGGTAAATCTCGTCATGACCTGGGACGGGAAGAGTTTGTTAAAAGAGTCTGGCAGTGGAAAGAGGAATCTGGTGGTGCAATTCTTGGCCAGATGAAACGATTGGGGGCTTCCGTTGATTGGTCACGCGAGCGATTCACCATGGATGAAGGAATGTCCAAAGCGGTTGTCACAATCTTTAAGCGCATGTATGAGGCAGGATTAATTTATCGGGCCGAGCGAATTATTAATTGGTGTCCGCGCTGCTTAACCGCTTTATCAGATATTGAAGTTGAACACATTGATGAGGCAGGTGAATTAGTTTCAATTCGTTACGGCGAAGGTGATAGTGCAATCATTGTTGCAACCACTCGTGCCGAAACCATGCTTGGCGATACCGCAGTTGCGGTTCATCCAGCAGATGAACGATATGCGCACATGATCGGCAAAACCGTCAAAGTGCCGCTGATCAATCGTGAGATTCCAATTGTCGCTGACGAACATGTAGATCCGGCCTTTGGTACTGGTGCGGTCAAAGTAACTCCAGCTCATGATCCCAATGACTTTGAAATCGGGGCACGCCATAACTTAGCAAATATCGCAATTTTGGATTCTGATGCAAAGGTGATAAATACAAATAGTGCCTTTGACGGCTTGGATCGCTTTGCTGCACGCAAAGCTGTTGTCGCAGCATTACGTGCCGAAGGTCGCATTGTTGCCGAAAAGCGACCTTATCTGCATGCAGTTGGTCATTGTTCCCGTTGCGATTCAACGGTTGAACCACGACTTTCAGAGCAATGGTTTGTAAAGGTTGCTCCGATGGCAAAAGCAGCTGCCGATGCGGTTCGAAGTGGTGAAGTAATAATTGAACCGGAAGCACTTGAGCCTCGATATTTTGAGTGGGTAGATAACATGCACGATTGGTGTATTTCGCGTCAGTTGTGGTGGGGTCACCGAATTCCAGTTTGGTATGGACCAAATGGTGAAGTTCAAGTTGTTGGTCCTGATGAAAAGGCGCCAACTGGCTGGACCCAGGATCCAGATGTGTTAGATACCTGGTTTTCTTCGGGTCAGTGGGCATTTTCAACTTTGGGTTGGCCGGAAAAATCAGCTGATTTAGCTAAGTTTTATCCAACATCGGTTTTAGTGACTGGTTATGACATTTTGTTCTTCTGGGTTGTTCGCATGATGATGATGTCAACATTTGCCATGGATGGTGTCGCCCCATTTAAAACAATCATGTTGCACGGACTTGTGCGCGATCAATTTGGTAAAAAAATGTCAAAGAGCCGTGGAAATGTGGTCGACCCACTTGAATTTATGGATAAGTATGGCGCTGATGCACTGCGCTTTACCTTGGCACGAGGTGCAAACCCCGGAACAGATCAAGCCCTGGCCGAAGACTGGATTGGCGGCTCGCGCAACTTTGCGACCAAGCTTTGGAATGCAACTCGTTTTGCAATGTTGAATGGCGCAACCGTTGCCGTCGAGTTACCACCGATTGACTCGTTAAATGCAATAGATAAGTGGATCCTCAGTCGCTTATCTGAAACAGTTTCACAGGTTTCAGAGCTTCTTGAAAAGTATGAATTTTCCCGAGCCTGCGAAACGATGTATCACTTTGCTTGGGATGACTTGTGTGATTGGTATCTAGAACTTTCCAAGCAAGCTTTTGCAGCTGGAAATGCAGCTGGTTCAAAGCAGGTGCTGGGATATGTGCTAGATCAGTTTTTCCGTTTGCTACACCCAGTAATGCCATTTATTACAGAGCAAATGTGGACCACTTTAACTGGGGGTGAGTCACTGATTATTGCGCAATGGCCAAAGGCGCAAAGCGCTCACGTGGATAAAGCGGCGGAAGCAGTTGTTGCCCAGCTGCAAGAGATCATTACTGAGGTTCGACGTTTCCGAAATGACCAAGGAATAAAAACCTCACTCAAGATTCCGGGTCGTTTCGTGGCGCCATCACATATTGCCGAATATGTGATGGCGATGGCATTTGTGGTTCGGATGGAGCTGGCCGACATCACACCAAGTGCAAAGTGTGAAGCCGCTGGCGTTACGATCGAATTTGATTTAACTGAATCAATTGATGTCGTTGCAGAAAGTGCCCGACTGGAAAAGGATTTAGCGACCGCGACCAAGGATAAGCAAACCGCTGAAGTTAAATTGAACAACCAGGGCTTTATGGCCAAGGCTCCGGAAAATGTTGTTCTTGAAATTCGGGAACGTTTAGCAAAAACAACTTCGGAGATCGAACGAATCACCGTCGCACTTGCTGGGCTAACACAAGCATGATCATTTCACCGGATGATCAAGCACGGGTAGATGCAATCGAACAAGCCTTGCTTGCGCGTTGGCCAGAAACGCGAATCGCTCCATCCACTGAACGTATTGCCGCGCTAGTTGATGCGTTAGGCTCACCGCAACTGACTTACCCAACAATTCATATCGGCGGAACAAACGGTAAGACAACAACTAGCCGAATGATTGATTCACTTCTGTTTGCCCATGGTCTGCGTACCGGGAGATTTACCAGCCCGCATCTTGAAAGCTATCGCGAGCGAATCGCGATTAATGGTGAGCCGATTGATCCGAAAGAACTAATTTTTTCTTACAACGACATTGCCGCCTATCTTGATTTAATGGATTCAAAGTTTGAACATCCAATCTCATTTTTCGAGGCCATCACAGCTTTAGCCTTTGTTGCCTTTGCCGAACACCCAGTAGATGTAGGTGTGATTGAAGTTGGGATGGGCGGGCAATGGGATGCGACAAATGTGGTCGATGCCGATGTTTCGGTCATGCTGCCGATCGGATTTGATCACATGGAGTACTTGGGACACACCTTGCACGAAATCGCAACAACTAAAGCTGGAATTATCAAAGCAGGTGGCTTTGTGGTGCTGGCACAACAAGAGCCGGAAGCGGCTAAAGAGTTGATTCGCAAAGCTGCCGAAGTCGGCGCTGATGTGGTTCGCGAAGGTATCGAATACTCAGTTACATCACGCGCGGTTGCCGTGGGTGGTCAGTTTATAAGCATTCAAGGAATGAATGACACCTACGATGAAATCTTCCTGCCACTGCATGGTCGACATCAGGCCGCCAATGCCGCTGCCGCACTAGTTGCGGTAGAGGCATTTTTTGGGGATCAACCTTTAGATATTGATGCCGTCCGGGCCGGTTTTGCCGCTGTTACTTCACCCGGACGCTGTGAAATTGTTCATCGTGATCCAACGGTTATTTTAGATGCCGCCCATAATCCACACGGGGCAAAAGCATTAGTCCAGACTTTGAAAAATGAATTCAATTTTGATGAAATCATCGCAGTAGTCGCAATCTTTGGTGACAAAGATGCAACCGGTATCTTGCAAGAATTAGCTGAAATTGTGGATCAGGTAATTGTTACGCAAAGTTCGTCGTCGCGCGCGATGCCAGCTAGTGAGCTTGAGAAAATAGCTTCATCAATTCTTGGAGTAGATCGAGTTATTGAAGTACCAGATTTAAAAACCGCACTTGATAAAGCGATCACCGACTCGATCCGCCCGCTTAGTGAAGCTACCGTTGGAATCATTGTCACTGGTTCCGTCGTTACCGTTGGCGAAGCACGTACCTATTTGCGAAACAAGTTTGCCAGATGAAAGTTCTGGGAGCATCGGTATTGCTTGCCGAGAGTTTGACAATGGGATTTGCCATACTTCTTGCAATGAAGGATCAATCACAGGCAGCAATCATCTATGGCTGCGTTATTTCAATTCTACTTTTTGTTTCGGCCGCACTTGTTAGGCGTCCGGGAGGATTTGTGATTGGCTCAATTATGCAAGTAGTGATGATCAGTTTCGGATTTGTGGTGCCCTCCTTTTTCATTATCGGGGTGGTTTTGATTGGGCTATGGGTGGCTGCCATCGTTGTTGGCCGCAAGGGTGAGGCCGCTCGCGCTGCAATGCTGGCGACCGAGCCTAAGAAACCCTAATAGACTAGGCCAGTGAGCACAGCTAGAACACTAATCCTCGTTAAGCCAGATGGCGTAAGCCGTGGCTTGGTAGGCGAGGTTATTGCGCGTATTGAAGCCAAAGGTTATGCAATCGATGCCTTGCGCATGCTGCAAGCAGATCGCGCATTGCTAGAAAAGCATTACGCCGAACATATTGATAAGCCATTTTATGAAGCTCTCGTTGAGTTCATGATGTCTGGACCAATTGTTGCGATTGTTGCATCTGGAAATAGGGTAATCGAAGGCTTCCGTTCCTTGGCTGGGGTAACTGATCCAACAGTTGCCGCTCCCGGAACAATTCGCGGTGACTTAGCCCGTGATCAAGGAACAAAGGTTGTACAAAACATCGTGCATGGATCAGATTCACCAGAATCGGCGGCCCGTGAAATTCAAATTTTCTTCCCTGGTAGTTAACTTCCCTAATAAATAAGCACAAGGAGAAAAGATGTCAAAGGCAAACCGGATGTCCTTTATCGGTCGCGATATGGCGGTTGATTTAGGAACAGCCAACACGCTTGTATATGTACGCGGACGTGGCATTGTTTTGAACGAGCCATCTGTTGTTGCGATCAATCAAGATACTGGCGGAATTCTGGCAGTTGGATTAGAGGCCAAGAAGATGATTGGTCGTACTCCCGGTAACATAGTTGCAATCCGCCCCTTAAGAGACGGCGTGATCGCAGATTTTGATACAACCGAGCGCATGTTGCGTTACTTCATCCAGAAGGTGCATCGTCGACGCTACTTGGCTAAGCCCCGTGTCGTTATTTGTGTTCCATCGGGTATCACCGGTGTTGAACAGCGCGCGGTGAAGGATGCCGGGTATGCCGCGGGTGCGCGCAAGGTTTACATTATTGAAGAGCCAATGGCGGCGGCAATCGGCGCCGGTCTTCCAATCCATGAACCAACCGGAAACATGGTGGTAGATATTGGCGGCGGCACTACGGAAGTTGCTGTTATTTCATTGGGCGGAATTGTTACTTCACTATCTATTCGGGTAGGTGGAGATGAACTTGATCAATCAATTATTAACTGGGTTAAGCGTGAATTCTCGCTACTTTTGGGTGAGCGCACCGCGGAAGAGATCAAAATGGCGATTGGATCTGCTTATCCATTGGAGGGTGAAAATGATGCCGAAATTCGCGGACGTGATTTAGCAACAGGTCTACCAAAAACAATTGTTGTTACAGCTGCCGAAATTCGTAAGGCGATCGAAGAACCGGTTAATGCAATCGTTAATGCAGTAAAGAGCACCCTTGATAAGACGCCACCAGAGCTTGCTTCCGATCTGATGGATCGAGGAATTGTTCTTACCGGCGGCGGCGCACTTCTCAAAGGTATTGATGAGCGGCTCCGCAAAGAAACCGGAATGCCAGTTCACATAGCAGAGCGGCCGCTGGATGCTGTTGTTGAAGGATCCGGAAAGTGCATCGAAGAGTTCGAGGCACTTGAAAAGGTTCTAATTTCCGAACCGCGTCGATAAGGCAAAGTTTGTATGCGTAAGGGCGGTGTTGGTCGCACTCGTTTATTGCTAGTCACCTTGATCGTTACCTCATTGTTTTTGATTACATTAGATTTGCGTGGCGTAAAAGTTTTAGAGAATTTCAAACAAGGTGCTCAAACCGCTATTGCGCCTTTTCAGCGAACCGGCAACTCTTTCCTGCAACCAGTGAAAGACTTCTTCACTGATGTATCTCATCTGGGCCGGGCGCAAAACCAAATTGACAAGTTAGAACAAGAAAACGCAAGATTAAAGTTAGATTTGCTTAATCGCAAAGATGCAGATGCGCAGTTGAAACAGTTAGAGAGTATTTTAGATTTGGCAGGAACTGCCGGATATAAAATTGTGAACAGCAAAGTAATAAGTCTTGGATCAAGTCAGTCCTTTGCGCAAACAATTACTATTGATTCAGGATCAAATTCGGGTATCAAAAGAAATATGACGGTATTGTCGCAATCTGGAATCGCTGGCGTTGTTAAAGATGTTTATCCAAACTCAGCGCTCATTCAATTAGCAAGTGATCCGGCATTTCGAATTGGCGTTCGAGTAGCCGGATCTCAGCAAATCGGTATTTTATCCGGCCGGGGAGATCGCTCAGCGACCCTTCAGCTTCTTGATAATTCAACAAATATTGTGCCAGGAGATGTACTACTTGCCCGTGGCAGCATTGCAAATCGTCCCTTTGTTCCTGGTGTTCCCATTGGCTATGTAACGAGTGTCGATAACTCTGCCGGAGCCATCGCGCAAACCGCAACTGTTCGTTACTACACCAACTTTTCCAGCCTTGGAGTTGTCGCAGTCGTAGTAAGTGGCCCAATAAATAATCCAGGGGATGCATTAGTGCCACAAAAGCCGCAACCAGCTCCAACAGTTACAGTGTTCATAACACCTACTCCATCACCGACTCCAAGTAATTAGCCACAATGATTACTCGACAAATTGCAATTTCAACCCCAATCTTTATCTGCGTATACATAGTTCAAGAATCCGTGATCTCACAGTTTCGACTTCCAGGCGGGGGATTCTCAATACTAATGATCTTTGCACTGATCTGGGCGGTATTGAGTCAAAGTGAAGTTGCGGCCGTTATTGGTTTTACTTCCGGGTTATTAATGGATTTGTCGCAGAGTTCGGCCGGACCATTTGGGCAATGGACATTAATTATGTTGCTTGCTGGGTATGCAATTTCATATGTTGGTAACGGCGACGACAACATTCATGGCAATGCGATTGGCATCGTTTTCTTTGTGGTAATTGCAAATTTTCTAGCTGAGATTTCCTTTCTCGTAACCAGTGCGTTACTTGGGGTCGCCATTGGTTCATTTGATCAGGTGCCGCTAACTTTAATTGGAATGATGCTTTGGACGTTATTGATTTCTCCAATCCTTTTGCCAATATTTACACGTTTACATGAATTTACCTTTTATTCAAGGTCTGCGATATGAACACTAGATCTAGACACGCCTTACTCGTTGTCCAGATTTTAATTGTTTCGCTTTTAGTAGCCCTTTTTGGAAGATTGTTTTTTCTTCAAATCGCATCTGGACCCAAATATCGGGATGCAGCTTTGAGTATCCAAAGCCGAGACGTTATTTCTGCAGCAACCCGAGGTCTTATCGTCGATGGCTACGGTGTGCCGTTAGCCATGAATAAGGCTGGTTTGGCAATCACAATTGATCGCACTGCGATAGACAAACTTGATGATCAAGGCGTTAGCGTGATGAAACGGTTAGCAAAACTTTTGAAGCTTCGATATTCAGATATTTATGAAAACACCCGTTTATGTGGCGAATTACCAAAGGGACAAAGGGGAGGGTGTTGGCAAGGTTCTAGGTATCAGCCAATTCCAATTACTAAATCAGCTGAACCAGATATTGCCTTGCAAATCGTTGAGCGTTCTGATGCATTTCCTGGTGTAGATGCACAGCCAGTTGCAATTCGTAATTATCCAAGTTACCTAGATGTGAATGCCGCGCATATCTTGGGTTATGTAGGCCCATTAACGGAAAGTGATTTATCGAAGGGAAGTGGAAAACAGTATTTCCGGAGTGAAGCAATCGGAAAGACTGGGTTAGAGGTTCAATACGATAAGTTCTTGCGTGGGCAGCCTGGTATTCGTACTGTGATTGTTGATCGGAAAGAGTCCATCATCCGAGAAAGCCAAAACACTAAACCGGTAGCGGGTAATCACGTAGTAACTAGTCTGGATGTTCGTTTGCAAGTAGCGGCTGAAATGGCGCTCAAGGATGCGGTATTGCGTGGACGTGCAAATGGGTACGTCTCAGATTCTGGTGCCGCCGTTGTAATGGATATTAAGAATGGACGGATTCTGGCGCTGGCCTCGTACCCGACTTATGACCCCAATGCCTGGGAAAAGGGATTAACGATGCAGCAGGCATCAGATTTATTTAGTGAGAAAAAGTCGGTTCCTGCGCTAAATCGAGCACTTCAAGGTTTGTTTGCACCTGCATCAACCTTTAAAACCGTCTCGGTTGTTGCAGCTGCAGCTGCCGGCTATAACCTGAATGCTAATTACAAATGTCCTTCCCAGGTTCAGGTCGGCACCCGTGCATTTCAAAA
Organism: Actinomycetes bacterium; assembly: GCA_043776875.1. GTDB lineage: Bacteria > Actinomycetota > Actinomycetes > Nanopelagicales > Nanopelagicaceae > Planktophila. Next base: position 42,658 of record JAYVQU010000043.1, on the reverse strand, counting down.
CTTTGATAGTAAAAATCAAGGAATTATGACTCTGAAAAAAGCTATTGCGGTTTCATGTGACACGATTTGGTATCAAATAGCCTTTGATGAATGGCTTCGAGATGGTGGATTAAGGCCAAAATCAAACCCCAATGATTACTTTTTTAAGGCGGCTGCCTCATTTCAGATTACCGAAAAGGTAGGTATCGATCTGCCGTCGGAGTCTGGTTCAAGACTGGCCGATCGCTCTTTTAAGAAGAGTTGGTATCAACAAAATAAAGATTTCTATTGCAACTATAAAGAGCGCGCAACTAAAGCCGAGCAGACTCCATTCTTGTTGCAATTAGCTGCCGAAAACTGTGTTGATGGCGCCAAGGTCCGAGCTGGCGATGCCGTGAACTTTAGTATTGGTCAAGGGGACACGGTTGTAACTCCGTTAAAACTAACTCAGATGTATGCCGCAATCGGAAATGGTGGAACTATCTGGCAAGCATTAGTTGCTAAAGCAATAGTAAAAACTGATGGAACTGTTGTTGCAACATTTAAGCCAGAAAAGCTGGGCACATTAACTGCTGCACCTTCGACCATCAAATTCTTGCAAGGCGCCTTACGTGAAGTTGTTATCAGTGGCACCGGCGCCGGCGTATTTGCCGGTTTCCCAATTGAAATTAGTGGTAAGACTGGAACCGGGCAGGTATTTGGCCGCAATCCCGATGGGTCATTAAAAGATGACACCTCCTGGTTTGCCTCCTTTGCGCCAAGTAAAAACCCACGATACGCCGTTGTGATGATGGTTGGCCAAGGTGGTTTTGGTGCTTCTACATCAGGTGTGGGTGTGCGCGCGATTTACTCATCTTTGTTTGGCGTCGTCGGAAATCAGGTGGTACCTGGCGCGGCGTTGTTTCCAGACGGCAAACCACCAACCGGGTTGCCTAGGATTTCACCTGCGACTAAACCTAAGGAGGCGAGCAAGTGAGTCAGATTCATGCCCGTCAACGTCTATATCGCCGTAATCGTCAATCACTATTACAAGGTTTTGATCCGGTATTAACTGCGGTCGTTGGACTCTTATTAATTATTGGAACACTTTTAGTGTGGGCAGCTACCCGCGATTGGTATGCCCGCAATGGGCTCGATCCACAGTATTACTTGAAACGTCACATCATCAATATTTTAGTTGGCGGGGTATTAGCTTATGCAACAACTTTGATTGATTATCGATTGCTACGTGCATATACCCCCTTTTTGTGGGGTGTTGGAGTTTTAGGATTAGTAATCGTTTTGATTCCTGGTTTAGGTAGCGAAGTAAATGGTGCCAAAGCCTGGATCGCACTTCCAGGCGGATTCCAGATTCAACCAGCAGAGCTGGCAAAGATCGCAATAATCATTGGCATGTCCATGATTTTATCCGAGCGCACTCATGACAGTGATGAACCAACCAATAAGAATGTGCTGCAATCACTTGCGATCGCCGCAATTCCGGTGCTACTTATTATTTTGCAACCAGATATGGGAACTATCCTGATTATTTCAGCCTCAGTGGTAACGATCATTGCCGTTTCCGGAGCATCGAGCAAGTGGGTGGTGGGACTTTTGTTGCTCGCAGTTGTCGGAGGATTTGTAGCGGTAAAGGCTGGCGTAATTAGCGAGTATCAAGTTAATCGATTACAGACTTTTGTTGATCCAAATGCTGACACCCAAGGTGCTGGATACCAATTACGCCAAGCACGCATCACTATTGGCTCAGGTGGCTTATTTGGAACTGGCTTGTTTGCTGGTCCGCAAACTAATGGTCGATTTGTGCCAGAGCAACAAACTGACTTTATCTTTACCGTTGCTGGCGAAGAGCTTGGCTTTGTTGGCAGTGGGGCAATTCTCATTCTCTATCTCATTTTGTTGATGCGAGCATTTTCCATTGCCAGAAGAACCAATGATCCATTTGGTCGATTGGTCTGCACCGGAGTAATTGCCTGGTTTGCCTTTCAAGTATTTGAAAATATCGGAATGACTTTGGGATTGATGCCGATGACGGGCGTACCTTTGCCATTTATTTCCTATGGCGGCTCATCGATGTTTGCCACCCTGATTGGCATTGGCCTGCTCCAAAATGTTCACGCTCGCTTGCGCGGGTAAATAGGTATTTGCCCCTTGCTCTGCCATACTTAAAGCACTAGTTCAGCGCGGCTCGCGATCAATCGCGATACCAGCCCAGCGCGGACGGTACGGAAAACCCACAAGGATTTTTTAAGAGGACAATAAGCGCTACCCAGCGCATAGAGGATTTGGTGCTATGGCGATTGAGCCTAAAACACCGCGCAAGCGTGCGGTTAAGAAAGTTACTGCAAAAGTAGAAATTCCAGCTGTAGAAGTTGCTGAAGTAAAAAAGGCTACCCGCAAGAAGGCAGCAGCTGTTCCGGTTCCGGTCTTTCAAGCCGCCGCCCAGATGCCAGCTACCGAGACTAAGTCACGCAAGAAGGTGGCAGTTAAAGCAACTGTAAAAAAAGAGGTTGCTGAGAGTAAGCTGGCGGTTGAATCAGTGAGTGAAGATTCGGAAGATCGGGTAAACCGCAATCGCCGCCGCCGCCGCGGTGGACGTGGACGTCGCAAACCTGGCGCAACCGATACGATCGAAAACGAAAACGAAGAAGAGAGTTCAACCCAAGATTCAACTGTTGCCGATGATGTGGACGGCAGCACCCATCGCCGTCGCCGTCGCCGTCGCGCCGCTGGTGAAGATGTAACACCAGGTGAAACCATCGAAGAAGATGGCGTGCTTACAGTTGTAAAGGTTCGGGAAAAGCGGGAACGTCAAGAACGCCCGGTTCGTGCCGATCGTACCGATCGTACCGATCGCAACCGTAACCGTCGTGATCGCAGTGACCGCAGTGATCGCAGTGATCGCAGTGACCGAGGAAGTCGCAGCGAGTATCGCGAGCCATACCGCAAGCGCCCATCAATTATTACCGATGGAGATTATTTAGCGCGCCGCGAAAATGTTGATCGGGAAATGTTAGTTCGCCAAATTGCCGATCGTACCCAGATCGCTGTTATTGAAGATGGCGTAATGGTCGAGCATTACGTAAACCGCAATAGCAATGTTTCATATGTTGGAAACGTGTACTTAGGCCGTGTCCAAAATGTGCTGCCATCAATGGAAGCAGCATTTGTTGATATTGGTAAGGGGCGCAACGCGGTACTTTACGCAGGTGAAGTAAATTGGGATGCCGCAGGCATTTCCGAATCCGCACCGCGCAAGATTGAAACAGTTCTAAAGACTGGCCAGCCGGTATTAGTTCAGGTAACTAAGGATCCAATCGGTCAAAAGGGTGCCCGTCTTACCAGCCAAATTTCACTGCCCGGCCGTTATGTTGTTTATGTTCCGGGTGGGGCGATGTCAGGTATCTCAAAGCGTTTACCGGAAGAAGAGCGCACCCGCTTAAAGGCAATCTTAAAGAACTTAATTCCAGAAGAGGCTGGTGTGATTGTTCGGACCGCGGCCGAAGGCGTAAGCGAAGAAGATCTCACAAGCGATGTCGCACGTCTGAAAGTGCAATGGGAAGAGATCTACACCAAGAGTCAAAATCCAAACTTTCATCCTCCAGCCGCGTTGTATCAAGAACCTGATATTGCGGTCCGCGTTATTCGCGACATCTTTAATGAAGATTTCCGCAAGTTAACGGTACAAGGCTCAACCGCGTGGGATGAAGTTACAAACTATCTTAGTTTCATCGCACCAGAACTAACCCAGAAGATCGAAAAATACACTGGAACTGGCGATCTATTTGCCGACTTCCGGGTGGAAGAACAACTTGCTAAGGCATTTGATCGTAAGGTGTATCTGCCATCTGGTGGATCTCTTGTTATTGATCGCACTGAAGCGATGATCGTAATCGATGTTAATACCGGTAAGTTCATTGGTAAGGGTGGAAATCTGGAAGAGACTGTTACTAAGAACAACTTAGAAGCAGCTGAAGAGATTGCCCGCCAACTTCGTCTGCGCGACTTGGGTGGAATTGTTGTAATTGACTTCATTGATATGATTCTTGAATCAAACCGGGAAGCGGTATTGCGTCGTCTGGTTGAGTGTCTTGGTCGTGATCGCACAAAACATCAAGTTGCTGAAGTCACTTCATTAGGACTGGTCCAGATGACACGTAAACGTGTTGGTCAGGGTCTGATCGAAGCTTTCTCAACAACCTGCGATTCATGTAGCGGACGCGGAATTCATATCCATATGGAGCCAGTAAAGATGAAGGCTCCCATGCCTCAGCTTGATACGCCTTCATCACTGCATGAGGATGCCGATGAGAAGGATGCGACCGAGCACGAGTATCACGAGAGTATTAATGAAACCATTGAAGAGGTTGCGCCAACCGAACCCAAGGCCGGAGGCCGAAAGCGCCGCCGAGCAACCTCATCGGGCATTATTACCGCTTAACTAGATCCTCGATTTGAGCCTGCGGGCGCAAATGGGTACCCTTACCTCTTAACCTAAAGCAACCCTAACGTTCGGAGAAGTACGCAGTGGCAAATATCAAGTCTCAGATCAAGCGCATCAAGACCAACGAGAAGGCACGCCTTCGGAACAAGTCTGTGAGCTCAGCTATCAAGACCGCTCTCCGTAAGTTCCGCGATGCTCTTACTGCTGGCGATGCCGCAGTAATCACTACCGAACTGCGCTTAGCATCGAAATCACTTGATGTGGCAGTACAAAAGGGTGTTCTTCATAAGAACTCTGCGGCAAATAAGAAGTCTTCCATGGCTAAGGCAGCTGCCAAAGCCGGCGCACGTTAATTCACTTTCTACTTTAAAGCGAGGCTAGGTTCATGCCGGCAATTTCACTTGCTAAGGCGCCGCAACCAGCTTCAACAAATCCGGCGCAGATTCGTAACTTCTGCATAATTGCCCATATCGATCATGGTAAATCAACTCTTGCCGATCGCATGTTGGGAATTACCGAAGTGGTAGAAGCTCGTAACATGCGCGCTCAGTATCTAGATCGTATGGATATTGAACGTGAACGCGGTATTACCATCAAGTCGCAAGCGGTACGTTTGCCATGGCGCTCAGCCATTGATGGCCAGGAATACATCTTGAATATGATCGATACACCAGGACACGTTGACTTTACTTATGAAGTATCGCGCTCGCTAGCAGCATGTGAAGGTGCAGTTTTGCTTGTTGATTGTGCCCAAGGCATCGAAGCGCAAACACTGGCCAACCTTTATCTTGCCATGGAAAACAATCTCACGATTATTCCGGTACTCAATAAAATCGATCTTCCTAATGCTCAGCCGGAAAAGTTTGCCGCCGAACTTGCAAAACTCATTGGTTGTAAGCCAGAAGATTGTTTGCGGGTATCAGGTAAAACTGGCGATGGCGTTGCTGAACTGCTGGACCAAATCATTGCTCAGATTCCAGCACCAGTCGGAGATGCAAATGCTCCCGCTCGCGCACTTATTTTTGATTCCGTCTACGATTCTTATCGAGGTGTAGTTACTTATGTTCGTGTTGTAGATGGTCACTTATCACCACGTGAACAAATTCAGATGTTTTCAACTGGTGTTCGCCATGAAGCACTTGAAGTTGGCGTTATTTCACCCGAACCAATTGCTGGCAAAGGACTTGGAGTAGGCGAGGTAGGTTACTTAATTACCGGTGTAAAAGATGTTCGCCAGTCACGTGTTGGCGACACAATCACCACCTATAACAACCCAACTAAGAAGGCACTCGCTGGCTACAAGGACCCAAAACCAATGGTGTTTTCTGGCTTATTCCCATTAGATGGCGCTGACTTTCCAGTCCTTCGTGATGCCTTGGATAAGTTACAGCTCAATGATGCCGCCCTAGTCTATGAACCAGAGAGTTCGGCCGCCCTTGGTTTTGGTTTCCGTTGTGGATTCCTTGGCTTGCTACACATGGAAATCGTGCGGGAACGGCTAGAGCGCGAACATAAACTCAACCTAATTTCCACTGCACCGAATGTTGTATACAACGTGGTGATGGATGATGGCAAGCAGGTGCGCGTTACCAATCCATCAGAGTTTCCAGATGGAAAAGTAACTGCAGTGTTTGAACCTATAGTTAAATCCACAATTCTGGCGCCTTCGGAATACATCGGAACAATCATGGAGCTCTGCCAAGATCGCCGCGGTATTTTGCTGGGGATGGATTACATCTCGGAAGATCGGGTGGAAATTCGCTATGACTTGCCACTTGCCGAAATTGTTTTCGACTTCTTTGATCAATTGAAGAGTCGCACCAAGGGTTATGGCTCACTTGATTACGAAGAAAAAGGAGATGCCGAAGGCAACCTTGTTAAGGTCGATATTTTGCTTCAGGGTGAGGCAGTGGATGCATTTAGTGCCATTGTTCATCGCGATAAGGCGTACTCATATGGCATCATGATGACTGGAAAACTTCGGGTATTAATTCCACGGCAACAGTTTGAAGTTCCAATTCAGGCAGCAATTGGCTCGCGCATCATTGCTCGGGAAAGCATTCGCGCGATTCGAAAGGATGTTTTGGCCAAGTGTTACGGCGGTGATATTTCACGTAAACGCAAGCTTTTGGAAAAGCAAAAGGAGGGTAAGAAGCGCATGAAGATGGTGGGACGAGTTGAAGTTCCACAAGAAGCCTTCGTTGCCGCCCTTGCCACCGATGCCGATATTGAAAAGGTAAAGGCTGCTCGCAAAGCAAGCCAATGAGTCTTTCATTTTACGTTCATATCCCGTACTGCATTAAACGGTGCGGTTACTGTGATTTCAATACTTACACACCGGCAGAGCTGCAAGATGGTGCAACGCTAGAAGTAGTTAGCAATGATTACATCGATGCAGTATTGCAAGAGCTAGCTAAAGCTCCAACCGATGTGGTTCCAACAATCTTCTTCGGAGGCGGAACACCATCGTTATTGCCAGCAGCTGATCTAGGTCGAGTTATTGCAGCAATTCGCCAACGCAATAACTTAACCCCTGATTGCGAAGTAACACTTGAGGCCAATCCAGATTCAGTAACAGCGGAAAAACTACAACGTTACTTAGAAGTAGGTTTCAATAGAATTTCATTTGGAATGCAATCTGCTAAACCACATGTATTAGCAACACTAGATCGTACCCACAATCCGGCAAATGTTGAAAAAGCAATAACAATGGCTCGAGCCGCAGGTTTTCAATCAATCAGCGCGGATTTAATCTATGGAACTCCGGGGGAGAGTTTGGCTGATTGGCAGGAAACAGTGGAAGCAGCGCTCTCGCTAGCTATAAATCACATAAGTGCATACGCGCTAATAGTTGAATCTGGCACAAAACTTGCGGCACAAATTAAACGTGGCGACTTAGTAATGCCAAATGATGATCTGATGGCAGATATGTATCTTCTTGTTGATCAATTGTGCGAAGCCAAAGGTTTGGACTGGTATGAACTTTCAAATTGGGCTAAACCCGGTCATGAATGTCGACACAATATTGCATACTGGCAAAATAAAAATTGGTGGGGATTAGGGCCAGGTGCGCACTCACACCTAAATGCAAAACGTTTCTGGAATGTGAAGCATCCAACCACGTACAAACAAAAAGTATTTGCTGGGCAATCACCTATTGCCGATAGCGAGCAGTTAACGCCAGAACAGATTAAAGATGAAGCCATTTTATTAGGCATCAGAATGCGGGAAGGTTTGTTGATCGAGCTATTAGAACCCCGCCAATTGGAGGTTTTAGCCACCTATCGTGAGAATGGTTACCTTGAATTAGCCGAAGATCGCGTACTACTGACCCCAGCGGGCCGCTTAATCGCAGATCGAATCGTGCGGGAAATAACTTTCTAGTACCCTAGGCACATATGTCATCACGTCGTCTGGAAATCCTTCGCGCAATTGTCGATGAGTACGTTGCGACCCAAGAACCTGTCGGTTCAAAATCAATCGCCGACCGTCATGGTTTGGGGATTTCACCTGCCACGATTCGAAATGAGATGGCAGTCCTTGAAGAAGAAGGTTTAATTACCCAGCCGCACACCAGTGCTGGTCGGATCCCGACCGATCTTGGGTACCGAGTTTTTGTAGATAAACTTGCAACGGTTAAACCATTGTCTTCGGCAGAGCGCCGTGCCATTGAAACTTTTCTAGAAGGCGCGCTAGATCTTGACGATGTAGTGATGCGCACTGTGAGATTGTTGGCCGATGTCACAAAGCAGGTTGCAGTAGTTCAATATCCATCAATGGTTAAGGCGCGGGTTCGCCACGTCGAGCTGGTGGCGCTGACACAATCACGTTTGATGATGATCTTGATTACTGATTCTGGTCGAGTTGAACAACGCAGAATCGAACTCACTCGTGATGTTGCAGAACAGTTCTTGAATGATCTTCGCAATAAGTTAAACAACGCCATGGTGGGTCAGCGACTTCCGGATGTCGCAGATCGAATTACTGGAATCATGGAGAGCTATAGCGCTAGCGAGCGAAAAGATGTTGCCATTGTTGTGTCAGCAATGATTGAGATGGCGATGGAGCGGCCAGAAGAAAAAGTAGTGCTTGCAGGAACTGCAAATTTGGCCCGCTTCCAAGAGGATTTTTCAACAACAATGCATTCAGTGCTAGAGGCGCTGGAGGAACAGGTTGTTTTGCTTCGCCTTTTGGGTGACACCAAGGAGACAGTCCAAGTGCGCATCGGGCATGAACAAACTGAGCAGAACCTGCGCACAACATCCTTGGTCGCAGTTGGTTATGGATCATCAGGTTCTGCCTTGGGCGGGCTTGGAATTATTGGGCCAACTCGTATGGATTACGCAGGATCAATTGCTGCAGTGGCTGCAGTTGCTCGTTATGTCGGACGATTTATCAATGAGGGTGCATAAGTGGGCGATCATTACCAGACCTTAGGCGTAACCAAAGGTGCATCAGCAACTGAAATTAAAAAGGCGTACCGAAAATTAGCCCGCGAACTTCATCCCGATGTAAACCCAGATCCGCATACGCAGGAAAAGTTTAAGGAAGTTACCGAAGCCTACGATGTTTTAAGCGATGCCCAAAAACGGCAACAGTACGACATGGGTGGGAGTAACTTTGGCGGCGCAAACTTTGGCGGCGGCTTCAGCGACATCATGGATGCCTTTTTCGGAGGCGGTGGATCTCGTGGACCGCGTCCACGTACTCGGGCCGGACAGGATTCACTGATTCGGATTCAGGTAGATCTTAATGAAGCATGCTTTGGCACCGAGCGCGAAATCACCGTTGAGTCAGCTGTTGTATGTCCAAAGTGCACCGGAACTGGTTGCATGGATGGCGATCATCCGGAGGTGTGTTTGACATGTAAGGGCCGCGGCGAAACCCAACAAGTGGTGCGTTCGGTCATTGGACAAGTCATGACCTCGCGCCCATGTAATGCTTGCCAAGGATATGGAAGCGTAATCAAGAACCCTTGTCGCGAGTGTGCGGGTGAAGGGCGGGTCCGCAGTCGTCAGAGAATTGATGTAAAAATTCCGGCAGGTGTAGAAACCGGGAACCGAATTCAGATGTCCGGGCGGGGAGAAGTCGGTGCGGGTGGCGGACCAGCTGGAGATCTATATGTTGAAATAGTTGAAGAACAGCACGAGTACTTTGTGCGAGATGGCGACACCCTTCATATGTCATTAGAAATCAGCATGATTGCAGCAGCACTCGGAACCACGCTCACCGTTGAAACTTTAGATGGCGCTGCCGATGTGCAGGTGAAAGCTGGTACCCAGAGCCGAACGCCAATAGTAATTAAAGGCAAGGGAATGACACGTTTGCGTCGCGGTGATCGCGGTGATTTAATTGTTCATGTCGAAGTACAAACGCCGACAAAGCTAAGCAAGGAAGAGGAAGGCATCTTGCGTCAATTTGCCCAAGCGCGAGGTGAAAAAGCTATGGATGCCCATGTAAAGGGTCACGACGGTTCGATTTTTAGCAAGATTAAAGGTGTGTTTAACAAATAATGTTCACCTTGTTTTTCGTAGATGACCTTCCAACAACCGTTGGCGAAAGTTATGAGTTTGCTAATCAGGATGCCAATCATGCAATCCGTGTTTTGCGCACCAAAGTTGGCGATGAATTCATGCTCAGCGATGGAAATGGTTCATGGTCCCAAGTAAAGACAATTGATGTTAAAAAAAAGTCAATCCGGGTTGAAGTCATCTCATCTGGTTATCAAGAAGCGTTGGCAACAACTATCACTGTCGTACAGGCACTACCTAAGGGTGATCGTTCAAAAGAAGCCATCGAACTATTGACCGAAGCCGGTGTTGATCGCATTGTTCCGTGGGCAGCAGCTCGCAGCATTGGGAAGGCTTCAGATAAGTTTGGGATTACTGCCCGCGAAGCTAGCAAGCAATCTCGTCGCTTGCGAATTCCGGAGGTTACCGATGTTGCGACTACGGAACAGATTTGTGAAGCGATTAAGTTGAGTGATTTAGCAATTGCCTTTCATGAGAGTGCTACTCACAAATTATCTGATCAAATTTCATCACATAACGTTGGGCACTTACTTATCATAATTGGGCCAGAAGGCGGCATGACCGATCAAGAGCTGGCAACCTTCGAAGCTGCCGGTGCCAAGGTTGCGCTTTTGGGACGTCCGATCTTGCGCTCGGCTCATGCAGGAATTGCAGCAGTTTCAGCTATTTCTGCGCTGTTGAAGGTATGGTAATTAAATGGCGCTAGACCCAAACTGCATCTTTTGTAAAATTATTACAGGTGAAATTCCAGCTGATATCGTGTATCGCAATGAAAATGTTGTGGCATTTAACGATCTAAACCCGCAAGCTCCTACACATGTCATATTGGTCCCTACTTTGCATACAAAGAATGCGGCAGGGATAGCGCGAAATAGCGCCACCATCACCGCTGCCCTTTTCTTGGCAGCTGATGAGATCGCCACCGAACGTGGCCTAAGTGGGTACAGAACCCTCTTTAACACCGGCGAAGCGGCTGGTCAGAGCGTTTTCCACGCTCACCTGCACCTATTGGGTGGCCGCAACATGGCATGGCCCCCCGGTTAAAGATAGATTTATCCTTATATGGAGCGAACGCTAATCACAGTACCTAACGCCATTGCCATGGTTGCAGTTGTAGGTCCGCATGATGACAATCTGCGAGTTATTGAAGCCGCTTTCCCATCGGTCAACATAACCGTTCGTGGCAATGAAATTACTTTGCGCGGGCCCCACCAGGATTGTGGGAAGTTAGAAAATCTTTTTAACGAATTAATAGTTGTCATTCGCAGTGGAAATACTTTGGATGTGGATGGCATTAATCGCGCAATTGAAATGCTAGATCACCAACCAGTCGATCACCCTGCCGAAGTAATGTCGCTCAATATTGTTAGCAACCGCGGTCGCATAATTCGTCCAAAGACAGCAAACCAAAAGCGATATGTGGATGCGATCGAAGATCACACAATTACTTTCGGTATTGGACCTGCCGGTACCGGTAAGACTTATTTAGCAATGGCCAAAGCTGTTGCAGCGCTGCAAAGCAAGAAGGTCAATAGAATTATTTTGACCCGACCAGCGGTAGAAGCTGGAGAACACTTAGGTTTTTTACCTGGCACATTGAGCGAAAAGATTGACCCTTACCTTCGCCCCTTATTTGATGCCCTGCACGACATGATTGACATAGAATCAATTCCGCGATTAATGCAATCTGGAATAATCGAAGTAGCCCCCCTTGCGTACATGCGTGGTCGCACCCTCAATGATGCCTTTGTGATCTTGGATGAAGCTCAAAATACTACTCCGGAGCAAATGAAGATGTTCTTAACCCGTCTGGGGTTTGGCTCAAAGATGGTTGTTACGGGAGACATTACCCAGATCGATCTTCCTAATGCACAAAAATCTGGTCTTCGAATTGTGCGCGATATTTTGAAAGGCATCGACGATATTGCATTTCTTGAACTGGGCGCAGAAGATGTAGTTCGCCACCGTTTGATCGGTGACATTGTTAGGGCATATGACAAATTTGATGAACATCAACAAGTATTGCGTCCGATTCGGCAGTAGATGACAATCGAAGTTACAAATACTTCAGGGCAGCTAGTACCGACAAGTGGAATTACTTCCCTGATGACATTCGCACTAATTGCCCTTGACTTGAATCCAGCTTGTGATCTCAACATTTCCTTTGTCGAAGATGATTACATGAGCGAACTTCATATTAAGTGGATGGATGAACTTGGGACCACCGATGTACTCTCATTTCCGATGGACCTGCCAGAGACTCCAGGGGAGGCGGTAACGCTCGGAGACATTGTGATTAGCCCAGTTATGGCCGCAGCCCAAGGCTTAACCCAGGGTCACGCAACAGAACATGAGATCTACATATTGGCAATTCACGGCTTGTTGCACATCATCGGTTATGACCATGCCGAAAAGGGTGAAGAAAAAACAATGTTTACCTTACAAGAAAAAATTGTTAGCGATTGGAAAAAAAGAGCATGAGTCCGTTAGCAATTAGCAGCATTATCGTACTTTTGTTTTTTGCCGGATTCCTTGCGGCCAGTGAATCAGCGCTAACTTCGATTTCACGAATTGTCATTGATGAGCTTGAAGGCAAGCGCGGTGGAGCCCTGCTTCGCAAATACAGCGCTCAACCGGCCCGCTATCTCAATGTCATTTTGCTGGTTAGAAAACTTTGCGAATTTACTGCGACGGTTTTGCTCGCAGTTATCCTGTTGCGCAACTACCCATCAGCCCAAGCTATGGCTCTAACTGTTGCGATCATGGTGGTGCTTTCTTATGTAGTGGTTGGAGTAGGTCCACGTACCTTGGGTAAACAACAGCCACACAAATATGCCCGCTACGGAATCATTATTGCTTACGGAATGGCCTTCTTGCTTGGCCCAGTTACCAAGCTTTTGATTGCAGTTGGTAATGCGTTGACTCCAGGTAAAGGATTTAGAGCTGGCCCATTTACATCAGAGGCCGAACTTCGAGATCTGGTAGATCAGGCACATGAGCGCGGTTTAGTAGAGTCCAATGAGCACGAGATGATTCACTCGGTTTTTGAATTAGGCGACACTTTGGTGCGGGAGCTGATGGTGCCGCGCACTGACATGGTATGGGTAGAAAAAGACAAGACTTTGCGACAAGGCTTATCACTAGCTCTGCGAAGCGGTTACTCACGAATCCCAGTCGTTGGTGATGACATCGACAACATTGTTGGAATTGTTTATGTGAAAGATTTAGCTAAGCGGGTTTTGGATCACCATGAAGCTGAGCAAAGTGAAACAATTGAAAAGCACATGCGTCCGGCCAACTTTGTGCCGGAGATTAAAATGGCCAATGAATTGCTGAAGGAGATGCAGAAAAATCAGATTCACCTTGCGATTGTGGTGGATGAGTATGGTGGCACTGCCGGAATTATCACAATTGAAGACATCATTGAAGAAATTGTTGGTGAAATCGAAGATGAATTTGATGATGGCGATGATGAGTTCACCTGGTTAACGCCTGATAAAGCACGCGCAAAGGCCACGTTGCACATGGCAGATTTAGCAGACGAGCTCACAATGGTGATTGAAAAAAGTGATTATGAAGATGTCGATAGCGTTGGTGGCTTAATGGCACAAAAGTTAGGTCGGGTACCTATCGTCGGAAGTACCATTTCCTGGAATGGCTGGTCGATTACTTCCGAACGCCCGCAGGGTCGCCGCCGCCGAATTTCATCGGTTATTGTTGAGCGTCTAGTAGATGAAATTGAAGACGCAGAGTAAGCGATAGCTGCGGCAACAGTTAGAATGGTGGCATGCGTATTGTTCGATTTACACCTAGCCCAGATTCAGGTTTAGGCCAAGATCCACTCTTTGGCGTACTAGAAGATGATGCAACTATTAGCATTATTAGCGGTGATCCAATCTATGCTGGAATTCAAAAAACTGCCGCCAAAATCGAATTAAACAAGGTTCGCCTACTGGCACCAATTATTCCGCGCTCAAAAGTTGTTTGTGTAGGCAAGAATTATGCAGATCATGCCGCTGAAATGGGCGGCGTTGTCCCCGATGAACCAATCATTTTCTTGAAACCAAACACATCCGTAATTGGACCTAATGACACAATTATTTGGCCGGAAATGTCAGAGCGAATAGATCATGAAGCAGAACTGGCAATTGTGATTGGCCGGCTTTGCAAAGATGTTCCAAAAGAGCGGGCTAATGATGTGATCTTTGGCTACACCATTGCTAACGATGTGACTGCGCGCGATCTGCAAACCAAAGATGGTCAGTGGACCCGAGCTAAAAGTTTTGACACCTTTTGCCCAATCGGGCCTTGGATCGATACCGATTTTATTCCAGGCACGCAAAGGATCACCGCAACCATTGCCGGAGAAATCAAGCAATCGGCCCAGATTAGTGAGATGATCTTTGATGTTCCGACAATTATTAACTTTGTTTCCAGCGTGATGACTTTGCTGCCAGGTGACATTATTTTGACCGGTACCCCAGCCGGAATTGGACCAATGGTGGTCGGTGAAAAAGCAACGATGGCAATTGAAGGTCTTGGCGTACTAACTAATAAAGTGGCTACCAAGTAAATGACAAATAGACCGGTAAAGGTTCGTTTTGCGCCATCACCAACCGGTGATCTGCACGTTGGAAATATTCGCACCGCATTATTTGATTGGGCCTATGCCCGGCACACCGGCGGCACTTTTCTATTCCGAATTGAAGATACCGATACCACCCGCGTAACCGATGAGTACATCAACGCCGCCATCGATACCCTGAAGTGGCTTGGACTTGATTGGGATGAGGGCCCAGAAGTTGGTGGCGAGCACGGCCCTTACCTGCAATCACAACGACTAGATATCTATGCATCGTGGTCGCAAAAGTTTTTAGATCAGAAAGATGCGTATTACTGTTACTGCACGCCGGATGAACTTGAAGCCGTGCGGGAAGCACAACGTAAAGCAAATGTGGCACCTGGTTACAACCGGCATTGCCGTGATCTGACGCCAGCCCAGATCGCTGCTTATAAGGCTGAAGGACGCGGAGCAGTGGTTCGCATGCAGATGCCAGATGGTGGCACCACATTTAACGATTTAATTCGGGGTGATATTTTCTTTGATCACAACTACGTGCCAGATTTCGTTGTGGTTCGAGCCGATGGCTCACCGCTCTACACATTGGCGGTTGCCGTCGATGACATTTTGATGAAGGTAACTCACATTTTACGCGGGGAAGATTTACTCTCTTCCACACCTCGTCAGATTCGCGTGTATCAAGCCATGGGTATTGCGCCAGCAGATTATCCAGTCTTTGCGCACCTGCCCTTTGTGATGGGAGCAGACAATGCCAAGTTGTCAAAGCGCAATGGCGAGGTTTCCATTGCTTGGTACCGCCAGATGGGATTTTTACCAGAGGCGATCTGTAACTATTTGGCACTGCTTGGCTGGTCACCTGGAGATGATCTAGAAAACATCACCATGAAGCAATTGACCGAAATGTTTACCGTAGAAAAGGTGCACTCTTCCCCGGCCCGCTTTGATATGAAAAAACTGGAAGCAATCAATGGCGACAAGATCCGAGCACTAACTTTAGATGAATTCTTGAAATGGTCGCTACCCTTTCTTACCAGCGCAGATGTCATCACCGGTACCGATGCTGAAATTGAATTGGTAAAGCAGGCTTTGCCGTTAATTCAAGAGCGCATTATTAAGTTAAATGAAGTACCCAAGATGCTGAAATTTTTATTTACCAAAAATTTTGCAGTCGATGCCGACTCGGTTTCAAAAATCACCGATGCTGGGTCCAAGGAGATTTTGACCCGCGCTATCAAGGAGCTGGAAACGCTCGCGGACTGGACTCATGTAAATATTGAAGCGGTGCTACGCGCCTCATTGATCGAAGAGCTGGGGCTAAAACCGCGTATCGCATTCACCGCTTTGCGTATCGCAACCACGGGCAGCACAATTTCGCCACCACTATTTGAATCAATGGAGTTATTAGGCAAAGCGGCCTGCTTACGACGTATCAACGCGGGATTGGCACTCTAAATCCGCTGGTATTCTTACGCCTTGCAATGCAAGGCCGAATAGTCCAAGTTCGGGAAACCTTGGGGTATGGGGTAATTGGCAGCCCTGCTGATTCTGGTTCAGTAAGTCTAGGTTCGAGTCCTGGTACCCCAGCGCAGTAAAGAAGTACAACTGAATATCTGTTCTAGTAATATCTGTCCTGGGAAGAGTTTGCACGATGAACTCGATGGCCCCGTCGTCTAGCGGCCTAGGACTCTGGCTTCTCAAGTCAGCTACGAGGGTTCGAATCCCTTCGGGGCTACCACTCTATCTCCCTTCTCGCACTGAAAAAAGTGCGGGAAGGGAGATTTTTGTTTTACGCCACACGATAGATTTACTTCATGCGAGTAATCAATACCGAGCAACTAAAAAGTGTTCTCGCCAATTTGCCCAGCAATCCACGCATTATCGCCTCTGGCAATTTTTCTTCGCCATTGACGCTGCTGGCAATCGCCGATGAGGTGATCCCGGAATTTAAACTTCATATGTTGAACGCACATGGCACTGGAATTCCAGATCGAGCAGGTATAACGTATGAGACCGCTTTTGTTGGTCCGGCCATGCGCAATCATCCGCGCCTGGAATACATTCCGTCCCGGCTTTCTTTGCTGCCAGTTTTGATTCGCAATTTCTACCGACCAGATGTTGTTTTCATTCACACATCGCAACCACGCTTTGACACGGTTAGCCTTGGCACTGAAGTTAATATTTTGCCTCGCGCCATCGAAACTGCACGTGCGCATGGAGGATTAGTTGTTGCGCAATCCAATAAGCAAATGCCATACACATATGGAGATGCGCAAATTTATGAGAGCGAAATTGATTACTTGGTTGAAGTTGACGAACCATTGCAAGAAAAACCGGCTACCGAAATATCCGATACTCAAGCCGAAATTGGTAGCCGGATTGCGGCATTAGTTGAAGATAATTCAACCTTGCAACTAGGTATCGGTGGCGTGCCAGATGCAGTTCTCATGGCGCTGAAGGATCGCAAAGGTTTGCGAATTTGGTCCGAGATGTTCTCCGATGGAGTGCTAGAACTTTCAAAGGCTGGAACTTTGGATGATGAAATTTTGATTACCGCATCATTTATATTCGGCAGCCAAGAACTGTATCAATGGTTGAACCTAAATAAAAAGGTTCGGATGCTGCGCACGGAACGCACCAATGATCCCAGCCAAATTTCGCGTCAGGCAAAAATGACATCTATTAACAGTGCGCTAGAAGTCGATCTCTTTGACCAAGCAAACGCTAGCCATGTTCGAGGCAAGATCTATAGTGGCTTTGGCGGATCAACCGACTTCATCGTTGGCGCACTCCACAGTCGTGGCGGCCAATCTTTTGTGGCGCTGCCGTCATGGCATCCCAAGGCAAATATTTCAACCATCGTGCCGCGCTTAAAGAGTAATATCACCCACTTTCAGCACTCCTACGTCGTAACCGAACAAGGCGTGGCGGCCTGTTTTGGGCATAGTCAAAATGATCAGGCGATCAACATCATAAAGAACGCGGCACATCCTTCTGTGCGGGAAGAGCTAACGGCAAAGGCTTTTGAATTTGGGCTGCTATAACAAGACTAGCGCCTGGACCAAAGTAGTAGGGGAGGCACATCTTGAAACATATTGTTTGCAATCCACGTTGCACCATCTAGGTTATCGCCAGCTGATTCTACAAACTGCGCTTCTGGAATTTTGCGAGAAATTTCCAATTGTATTTTTGCCACATATGAAGCATTTCCAGACGGGCCGCCCTTAATCACTATTCCTGGTGAATCAGATCTCTTACCACCAGCACCAATCCAGGTCGCCACAACAGTTTGAGCCAATAAAAAAGCTCCTTCGTCGACAATCACGTTAGCGGTAGAAACACCTGCATCGGCAGCATCCAAAACTTTCTTAGCTGCATTGATCGCGAGTGTTGCTGCTTCTGCGCCATCTATAATTTCTAACTTGTCAAAGGCAGCACACTCATCGCTAAAGTATTCAAGCATTTGCAGATCATCGCCACGGCCTTGTCGAATTCCTAATACTTTACTGATCCCCAACTTTCCTAACCAAAACCCACCACCCTCATCACCAAAGATGCTACCTAAGCCATCGCGATGGGAATGTTTTCCATTTCGCCCGGCAACCGAGACAACGCCGCCACCAATAGTTAAAACGACACCGTCACGACCATTAAGCGCCCCAACAAATCCAGCAAATCCATCATCAATTACCGCAACTTTTTGGGCACCAAAAAACTCTGCACAAAGTTGGCCATACTTTTGCGGTTCCACGACTGTTCCATTAAAGCCGCTACATGAAAGTGAAACTAAATTCTCTGATATCCGTGGAAGCTCCTCAAAAACTGCTCTTAGCGAGTCACCAACTGATTCGCCTACTCTTTTACCGCGGGAAGAAACTGAGGTTGTAATTTGGTAACGAACTCGAGAACCAGATTGCCCGAGATCGACCACTAACATGATTTACCCCTTTACCGCTCCTGAAGATAGGCCTTTGACAAGGAATTTCTGTGCTGCAGTGGCAAATACTAGTGGTGGCAGGACCGACAAACACACCGCTGCCGAGATGTCTCCCCAGCGAACTCCATATGAAGTTACGAAGTTTGCTGCTCCCACCGTAACCGGGGTAGCTTCACTAGAAGTTAAAACCACTGCAAAAAGATAATCTGACCACGAGAATAAAAATGTTAGCACGCCAACTGCAGCCAAACCAGGCCCCAGTAGTGGAAAAACTATACGCCTTAAGGTCATCCATATGGAAGCACCATCAACTGCTGCAGCCTCTTCGATTTCCAATGGCATTTCTTTAATTGCCCCTGCGAACACAAGAATTGCCAATGTCATATTTATAAATGAGTTAGCCAAGATCAATGCAAGTGGATGATCTATTAGCTGGAAAGCGGTGAATAACTTATAAAAAGGAATCACGAAAAAAATAGCTGGAGTGACTCGTAGTGCTAACGCCAATCGCAATAACCACGGTCCTCCGAATCCAAGTCGGACAATTGCATATGAAGCGGGAAAACTTACAAATATTGTTAACAAGACGGTACCGAGCGAAATCACAACGCTATTTCTAAAGAAGCTTGGGAAGTCATAACCTGCCGCTCCCAGTGCATTTCGGTAATGAGTGAAGTTTGAATCGAACTCCCAAACAAACGGTCCAGAGGCAATTGCAGAATCAGTTCGCATGGATGTGTAAATAGCGCCAATTAGTGGGATGAGAAAGAAAGTGACTGCTAACGATGCTAAAGCCGTGACACCCCACTTGCGCTTCATTTAGTGGCCTCGGTTCCAAGAGCAAATTGCTTAATTATGAATGGCATGAAGGGGGCAAGTAGCAAAACAAGCACTATTGCGCCGGCAGCTGCCAAGCCAAAGTCACCGTAGATAAAAGCAGTCTTATAAATGTAGATGCCAACTGTTTGGGTAGTAGTTCCAGGACCTCCGCCGGTCAGGATATAAATAGAGTCAAATGTGCGAATTGAATCCAAAATGCGAAGCAGAAAAACTATCGCTAAGGCCGGTCGCAACATTGGCAAAGTCACTCGAAACAATGTTTGTCTAGAAGAGGCACCATCAATAGAAGCTGCCTCATATATCTCTGCTGGCATATTTTGTAAAGCTGAGTAGGAGAGCAAAAATGTAAAGGCCGTATATTCGATCACATCGAGCATTATCAAAGAAGTAAAAATACTATTTTGATCAAATATTGAATAACTTAGACCGATCTTATTTAGTAACCCTGGAATTATTCCGATGTTTTCATTCAGAATTAATCTAAACATCACCGCCATAAGAGATGGCGCTATCATAATTGGAATTAACATAAGTGAAAAAAGGATTCGCTTGCCTGGAAATATTCGATCAAAGAGAATAGCTAGGGCAAAACCAAGGATTAATTCGATTATTGTTGCCACAAGCGCAAAGATCAAAGTAAATTTGAGCGAGTTCCAGAAATTCGGTTCGGCAATTAAATTCTTGTAATTTTCAAATCCTGCACTGTAAGTTTCAAACTCACTTAGTACATCATGAGTTATTGAAGTCTTGAATCCTAGGTAAACCGGCCAAATCAGGAGTCCCGAGAGCAAAATCAGCAAAGGTGCTGAAAGAACCCAACCCGCCATTCGTCTTTCTCTGCTAAATGCGGTTGCCATCGCTACCTTTCAGTCCTTGAAAAAAGGAAACCTAGTGGCTGGTAAGCGTAACCAGCCACTAGATTCTTTGTCCCCTTAGGTTGAACCCGTTACTTTTGTAACTTCTTTATTGCTTCATCGGCCGCAGCCGCGACATCAGATGATGTCTTCAGGCCAGACCAAGCCGGGCTCAATACCTCTGCAAGTGCGGCATAGATATCGAATTCACGAGCACCGGCAGATTCGGAGTATCCATATTTGCCTGCGTACTCAATGATGTTTGCAAAGGATGCATTTTTAGTAACCATCCCCTGAAGAATGCTTGGCATTGATGGAACTCCACCAGCTGCTGCATAAACCTTCATCGCAGGTTTTGTCCCAAGATATGACATCCACTTTGCTGCCGCCTTTTGATTCTTGCTGTACTTATTGAGGCCAACGGCAAGGGCGTGTACGTGGGTACGTGGACCCTTTCCTGGAGGTGGAGCAATTCCTAACTGATCCTTAGTAGCACCAGTAGTACTCAACTCAGAGTATGCAGCGTTCCACTGCAAAGCCATCGCGGCATTTCCTGATGTCAAGGCTGAGTTGGTCTCGGCGTACTCCCATTGTGATGACTCAGGTGAGGTTAATCCCTTTGTGTAAATGGTGTTGTACACATCAATCGCAGCCTTACCTGTAGGTGTGTTGATGTTTGGCTTACCACCCTTTAGCCAGTTACCGCCCATTCCCCAAAGTACGTCATTCCAGATCATTGTGTTGTACAAGAGATTCTTTGCAGGAAGCGCGTAACCATACTTTGTTGGCGATTCTGGATTGTACTTCTGAGTGAAGTAAGCAGCTGTTGCTAAGGCATCGTCCCAATTCCAAGTTGCTGGATCTGTATTTGGCTTCAGATTCTTGCCAAGTACTGTGTTAGCAATTGATGAATACTTAGCTGCGTTAGCACTAAGTGAACCGATCAAGTCCTTACGGTAATACATGAAGTGCAAACTTGTATCAAGCGGCAATGCTTTTTGCTTGCCGGCAACTTTCAGTGATTGAATAGATGCTTTTAGATAAAGGCTATCTTTAACATCTTTAAGATCTGAAAGATAAGGTGCATGCTGGCCTACTAAGTAGGAAGCAGTAAAGTAAATGTCATACTCAGATGACTTTGCCTTCATGAGAGCTGCTTCTTTTGCGAAGGTGTTGTCGCGGCTCAAAAGAATCATCTTCACATTTACGCCTTCTTTTACACCTTGTGATGCGTTGTAAGTATCTACAACTTTCTGCATTGCATCGCCTTCTGGTCCTGGCCAAAGTACCATTTTAACTGTGGTAGCAGCGTTAGCAGCTGGCAGAACTGCCAACCCGACCACCAAACTGAGCGCTGAAACCAGCGCGATTGACGCCTTCTTTATACGCATTCCATTTCCTTCTTACCCGTCTTAATGACGCTAGTTAAGTGGAGATCTGGATTGGTGTTACACCGCTCTAGACCAGTAAGATAAAACTATAGTATGGTTCGGGAAAGTCAAGCGGGTTAGGGGCTGAGTTAATTACAAACAGGGTACAAAGTGAGCCGAGTTTGCCACCGATTTTCCATTCCCTGCTAGGCGGACTGATAGTTTCCTGTCAGGCTACATCGGGAACGGCCATGGATACACCTGAATTCATTACCGCCCAAGCGCTCACAGTTGAGTCAGCCGGCGCAAAGGCTATCCGGGCTCAAGGAATCGAAAATGTTGCAAGCGTCGTTCAGGCCGTAAACATCCCGGTCATAGGCCTTATAAAAAGTTTTACTACTGAATCCGACGTTTACATCACTCCCAGTCTTAAAGATGTATTAGCGCTGGTCGAAGCTGGAGCAGACATTGTGGCCGTTGATGCGACACAGCGATCTCGGCTAGGGGGTCTATCGCTGGAATCCTTTTATCGAGAAGTTAGAAAGCACACCAACGTTCCATTGTTAGCAGATATTGATTCATTGGAAAATGCACTGCATGCACAATCCCTTGGATTTGATGCAATAGCAACTACGCTCAATGGATATACCGAGATTCCTTCCTCTGGTTTACCAAATTTAAATTTGATTTCAAGTATAGCAAAAGTAGCTAATGTTCCGATCATTGCTGAAGGTGGTTTTGCATCACCTAAACAAGTTCGCCAAGCGATTGAAAATGGAGCATGGGCTGTTTGTGTAGGAACTGCAATCACAAATCCATACTTGCTTACTAAATACTTCGTTGAAGAAGGGCTTTAGTTATCAGCTTGAATGCTGTACCTGAAATCATAACGGTCTCCACGTTTTATTGAACTGCAACGTTCAAGAGCTCTACCTCGAGCGTCATAAGCAACCAAAATAAAATTCAATGCTGCAGACTTTACTTCCGTATCAAGTAAATCCGCTTGCCTTTTACTTAGATTTATGGGAGAAACTACGCATTCAGCCCGGGTGACAGCCTTTTCATAGCTGTTCTTAAATATTTCATAAAGGGACTGAGAAAGGTCTAGATCAAGCAAGCCAGGGATCAGTTCTGCAGATATGTAGGATTCTTCCAGCGCCATTGGGATCTTGTCTGCAAGCCTAACTCGCTCAACTTTGTAAACTGGATCGCCAATTTTAATATTCAATGAATCAGCAACTACTTGATCCTTAACTGTAGTTTTTACCGCTGCAACTATTTTTGAACTTGGCATCATGCCTTGTTCGCTCACTTCTTGGCTGAATGAAACAAAAGTTAGTTTCTTGGACATTTTGTGATCAGAAATGTAAGTCCCAAGTCCCGGAACGGAGTGAATCATTCCTTCCTGCTGAAGTGCGACCAACGCTTGCCGGACAGTCATGGCACTTACTTTGTAACTCTTAGCTAGTTCTCGTGCGGAGGGGATAAGTGAGTTTGGAGCCATGCGTTGAAATCGACTACGGAGTTTTTCTCGCAACTCAACGTGCTTAGGCACAGTTTTCTTTTTGGGAGTCACGATGTGAGGATACTTGAATAAATGTGAAATGATAAGCACATGAACCAATTAGGAACGATCATGGCTGCTGAAATAGCTGAAACCCCAAAGGTGTTCAAGGCAATTCTGGATAATCGAGCAACTTTCAACTCGATTAAGGATATTTTAACCACCGAGAAGATTAAGTCGGTCTTAATCTTGGCACGTGGAACTTCAGATAACGCCGCGCATTATTTGAAGTATTTAATAGAGACTCAAATTGGCTTACCCGTTGGCCTGACATCGCCATCTTCAGTAACTGTTTATCAGGCAGAGCTCAAGTACGCTAACACTTTGATCGTTGCTATCAGTCAGAGTGGACAATCTCCGGACCTCGTTAAGTTTGCTACCGCTGCCCGTGCCGCAAATGCTTACATCATCGCGATGACCAACGATGATTCTTCGCCACTGGCCACAATCGCCCACAATCACTTTTCGCTACTGGCTGGGCCAGAACTGGCAGTGGCTGCGACTAAGTCCTACAACGCCCAGTTATTGATCTCATATTTGTTAGTTGCGGCATGGACTGGCAAGAAGGTTAATGGTGAACAAATCATTAGTGAGGCAACTCGAATTGTTGGCACTCAAGATTTGGTGTCAAAAGCGGTTTCTGCAGCTTCACGTGAAAAGGAGATAGTTATTCTTGGTCGTGGTTTTGCCTATCCAAATGCTCGCGAAGCAGCGCTTAAGATTCAAGAGACCTGCAAGATTTCAGTTCAGGGGCTTTCTACCGCTGATTATCTGCATGGCCCAATCTCGGCACTCACCGTTGATACCCAAGTTTTCATGGTCGCGCCATCGCACATGCCTGCGCAATCGATTACTGAAGCTACGGCAAAAATTAGGAAGACCAGCAACCGCATTTTCTGGATCGGCAATGGCGGCGCCCCAACGGGGGATGACATAGTGCTTTCCGGCTCCAACTGTGATGATGAAATTGCATCGACACTTGTGGATGCCCTTGTTCTACAGCGTTTTGCACTCGAATTCGCAGTTGCCTCGGGGTACAATCCAGATGCACCTGAAGGGCTTTCAAAAGTTACGTTAACCAACTAAAAAATTCAAGTGGGTCTCCGAGGGAGAAAAGAAATGGCGATAAAAAAGAAAGCCGCGGTAAAAAAAAGTGCAGCCCCATTTGAAGTCCACCAGGACCGAATTGATTGGCGATCACTGTACCTATACGCGGTTTGCCTCATAACATTGTTGGTTGTTGTTTTCGCAACCGTTTCATTAGTTAATTCAATTATAAATGTGGCATTTCCAGATCCAATGTATATCGATTATTATGCAAAGCCAGAGAACCTGCCGTCGCCCTTATTGCAAAAACAGCAAGAGGATGCCACCCAATTACGTGCGATTAAGAGTATTCTTACTGCCTTCACAACAATTGCGATTGCGGCGCCTTTGTATCTTTATCACTGGCGACAAACTAAAAAATAGAAACTAACCAATCAGTTCGCGATTGCGTTTGAATTCACGTTCGTGATTACAAGGACGATCGGTGTGGGTGTCATAGCAAGGATCACATAGCAGAATCAACTGGTGGCACTCTGCTTTTTGACAGTTTCTAAACTGTTTAGTTTTCGCACCACATTCGCCGCAACTGCCAATTAACTTTGTGTGGTCGCTGAAATCAATAGTTAAGCGATCATCGAAGGTATATAGCGAACCTTCCCAAAGCCCATCATCACCAAACTTGTTGCCATAACGAATGATGCCACCCTTGATCTGGTAAACCTCTTTGAATCCACGATTCTTCATAACCACAGTCAAGATTTCGCAACGAATTCCGCCAGTGCAGTAAGTAACCACTGGCTTGTCCTTCATGTGGTCGTATTTACCGCTTTCAATTTCGGCAACGAAATCATGGGCTGTTTCAACATCTGGCACGATCGCATCTCTAAACTTGCCGACTTTAGCCTCAAATGCACTCCGACCATCAAAGAAAAAGAGATCACCTGCGCGCTCTTCCACGAATTTGTTGACCTCTTCTGGGCGTAAGTGAATTCCGCCCCCGACCACGCCATTTTCATCGACCTTGATCTCATCTGGATTACCAAAGGCCACTAACTCTGGTCGAATCTTTATTTTCAACTTTGGAAAATCTTGGCCAGTTCCATCAGACCATTTGAAATCAATTTTCTTAAATCCTGGATAAGCTCGAGTTGCCTTCACATATTTTTTAAGATCTTCCATCTTGCCACCCAGGGTGCCATTTATTCCATGCTGAGAAACAATAATTCGCCCTTTGATGTCGAGCGACTCACACAAAGTTTTCTGCCATAGCTTCATAGCAGCGGTGTCTGCAATCGGCGTAAAGCCATAATACAGAATTACCTTGTCCAGATCCATGCCGTAATTCTAACCACCCAACACTGGCGTTAAAACCCTCAGATTTTGTGCCCAAATTGTTTAACTAAATGCTTCGCCCGCGCTGAATTGGAAGCGGCCATGTGATATCTACACCTAACTTATCAGCGGCAAATAATGGCCACCGTGGATTTCGAAGAAATGCTCGGGCAAGAAATACTGCATCAGCCTCATCGGTTTCGATGATGTATTGGGCTTGCTCTGGTTCGGTGATTAAGCCAACTGCGGCAGTCATAATCTTTGCTTCAGTGCGAATAGCTTTTGCAAATGGCACCTGGAAACCCGGTGTTGCCTTAACGGGTGCATTGTGAACATTTCCCCCGCTAGATACATCAATTAAGTCAACGCCAAGTGTCTTTAATTGCGTGCAAAGTTCAATCGAGTCAATCAAGTTCCAGCCATCATCAACCCAGTCAGTTGCTGAAATGCGCACAAAGAGCGGAGTTGTAGTTGGAATCGAAGCCTTAACCGCGGCAACCGTTTCTTTTAAGAATCTAACTCTGTTTTCAAAGCTGCCACCATATTCATCACTTCTAGTGTTTGCTAATGGTGAGTAGAACTGGTGCATTAAGTAACCATGGGCGGCATGAATTTCTATGACATCAAAACCAACTGTAACCGCACGCTTTGCAGCTTGCGCAAATTGCTCGGTAAGTTGGTGGATTTCGGCAACGGATAATTCGCGGGGCTCTGGGTAGCCGGCAAAAGCAATGGGGGATGGGGAAACGGCTTGCCAACCACCTTCAGCTAGCGTGGCCATCTTGTGGTCATCCCAAGGCAACATTGTTGAGGCTTTGCGTCCAGCATGGGCCAATTGAATTCCAATTTTTACATTGTGAGAATGTGCAAAATCAATTATCGGCACGAAAGCTTGCGCATGTGCTTCATCGTCAATTGATGGACAACCAATAGAGATCCGAGCTTGTGGAACAACTCCGGTTGCTTCAACCATGATTAACCCCGGGGCACCCGTTGCAAAGGAGCCAAGGTGCACGTTGTGCCACTGGCCTACAAAACCATCCTTTGCCATGTATTGGCACATAGGGGATACCCAAACGCGATTTTGGAATTGTACGCCACTGATAGTTAACGGATCAAAAAGTGTATTCATATAGCGAGTTTAGTGCGTTAATTCGCTTACTTCAAAGCCTTGAGCGATGCGGTAAGCATCGATTGCAACACTTTTGCATCAACTGGCCAATAGTTTTCGTTAATTTATCGGGAAAACTTGTCCAGCTTTTGGCACAGTTACATTCCATTTAAATTGATCTTCTAGTCGAAGTTTCAGTCCATGTTGTCCATCTGGTTCGCCGTGGACCACAAATACTTGTTGGGGTTTTTCAATTGTGTTTAGCCAATCGACTAACTCGTTGGCATCGGCATGGACGGAAAAAGAACCCACTTTTGTAATGTGTGCATTAACTGGAATCCATTTGCCATACATTTTGATCTCTTTTTGGCCCTCTTCTAGTGATCTTCCACGCGTGCCCGCGGCCTGGAAGCCAACTAACATGATGGTGTTTCTTGGATCTGGCAATAACTGCTGCAGGTGGTGAACTACCCGGCCGCCAGTTGCCATACCGCTTGCGCTAATTATTATTGCGTTACCAGTTACCGCATTAATCGAAATTGATTGTTCAGTGGTTTTCATTTGGTGTAGTTGACCAGTGTCAAAGGGATCTTGGTCGTGCCATTTCTGGTGCAGCCCGGCGCGAATTTCTGGCGACTCTTGCTCGACCGCCTCTCGATAGTAATTTAGGACGGTTAGTGCCATGGGGGAGTCAACGTAAATTGGTATATTGGGAATCTCATTTTTTTCAATTAATTCTTTTAACTTTAACAGGATCACTTCGGTACGATCAACCGCAAAGGCTGGAATTAAAACAATTCCACCCCGGGTAAATGCGGCATTTAATTCATCGGCAAACAGTTCTGGGGCTACTTCGTGCAATCGATCACCGTAGGTAGATTCAGTAATTATCACATCGACATCTTGAACCGGCGGGTGATCCGGATTTGACAAAATTGGATGATTATTTCGGCCTAAATCACCGGTGAATAGGAACTTCTTGCCAGCAACTTCTAGAACGATAAAAGCTGAACCAAGAATGTGACCAGATGGATAAAAGGTTAGAAAAACATCTTCGGTTAACTGCTTGCGGGTCCGAAATTCCACATTGCTAAACAATGGCAAAGTTTTTGCCACCTCTTCTTCACCATACAAAGCTTTTGCTGGATTGTGCTTGGAGTACCCTTTTTTAGCCGCATATTTCGCATCCTCGGTTTGCAGATGAGCAGAGTCGCGCAGGATAACCCCGGTTAATTCCTTTGTGTAATGTGTGGCATAAATCGGACCCTTAAAACCATCGCGAACCAATACCGGCAAGAATCCAGAGTGGTCTAGATGAGCATGGCTCAAGACAATGGCGTCAATGGTGCTGGGCTGAACTGGAAATGGTTCCCAGTTTTTCAGGCGATCTGATTTCACACCTTGAAACATTCCGCAGTCGATCAGAATTTTGGATTTATCAGAGGTAATTAAAAAGCGACTACCAGTAACGGTTTCAGTAGCTCCAAGAAATGCAATCTCGACTTTGCTCATACTTTAACAGTAGCCCTGTTCCAGCAAACTAAGATCACCGCACCGAGCGAAGAACCGCGGTGACCTTTCCGATGATCTCGCAGTTATCGCCGGCAATTGGTGCAAAGTTATCATTTGCTGGTAGCAGCCAAATCTGGCCGTTTTTGCGTGAGAAAGTTTTAACTGTTGCTTCGCCATCGATCATTGCCGCAACGATTTCACCGTTGTTGCAATCTTTTTGCGCGCGAACAACAACATAATCACCATCACAGATTGCGACATCAGTCATTGATTCACCAATAACTTTTAGCATAAATAAATCACCGGAACCAACAATTGACTCTGGCAGCGGAAAGGTTTCTTCAACCGCTTGTTCGGCGGTGATTGGGCCACCGGCGGCGATGCGGCCAACAAGAGGTACATAGCGGGTGGCAGCAACTGGTGTTGAGTTCTCGGCGGTTTTTTCATCCGGCAGCAAAACTTCAAGGGCGCGGCCACGGGTTGGGTCGCGCCGGATAAAACCCTTCTTTTCCAAGGCCTCTAGCTGGTACTTAACCGAGGCGGGGCTGGTAAGGCCAGCAACCACGCCGATCTCGCGCATAGTAGGGGGATAGCCATTGTTTTCCAGGGCATCCTTGATTGCGCCAAGGATCATAAATTGGCGGGCGGTCAGGCCATGGGCATCAGCTGAGCTGTCGGGGAGTTGCGTCACATTTTTTGCCATGCCATAGAGTGACAGATATTCACCAAAAATTCAAACACCTGTTCGAATTTTTCTTGCTTTTTGTCAGTGGTCGGGTGTTTAATTCTCTTATTCGAACAACTGTTCGAACCATTCCCCAAGGCAAGGCAGCAGGAGAATAAAATGAGTGCAGTTACCTTCAACACCGGGTATGAAACCCCAAAAAGCATTGTAAATCAAGGCTTTTCCAGGGTTTTGACCAATCCGTCCGACGCGCAATCATTGAGATTGTCACGCCGTGGTCGCCTTGCACGAACACTTGTGGTGCTTTCTCTTGCTGTCGTGATGGTGGCTGGCTTTGCTGCGAAATCTGGCGCGGGCCAAGAGGTAGCAAGCTCAGAGGCGGCAAACTCAGCGCCTGCGTTTGCAGTTGTGGTCGTGGCACCTGGGAAAACCTTGTGGTCGGTGGCTGCCGCCTATGCAACAGGGGATGTGGCGGGCATGGTCAACGAGATCCGTGAGGCAAATAATCTCATCGGTTTTGATCTTCAGGCGGGGCAAAAGCTGCGGGTCCCAGTTCAATCTCGCTAGTAAAGCCCGACACGCCGTTCAGTAATCTTTAACCTACGCAACAGCCAAAGCCTCAAGAAATGCTTTATAGTTGCTACTACATGTAGGGGTCGAATCGATAAAAACTTCCATTAGTTGTGTTTTCACGGTAGGTTTGTCGATCCACCCAATACATCAAGTAGCTGAAAAAAACCAGCATTGACAGGAGGACACGCCGATATGAATTGCCCATTCTGCCGATTTGAAGATTCCCGCGTTGTCGACTCCCGCCCAGCAGATGAGGGTACACAGATTCGCCGCCGTCGCGAGTGCCCACAGTGCGGCCAGCGATTTTCAACGCAAGAGGTTGCTCTCCTCAACATTATTAAACGCAGCGGGGCGACCGAGCCTTTCAGCCGGGAAAAGGTGCTAATTGGCGTACGCAAAGCCTGCCAGGGACGTCCGGTGAATGAGGATGATTTAGTTTTACTTGCCCAACGTGTCGAAGAAACTCTTCGAAGCACAGGTCAGGCAGAGATCGAAGCACAAGAGGTGGGCATGGCAATTCTGGCGCCACTGCGAGAGTTGGATGAGGTTGCTTACTTACGTTATGCCTCTGTGTATCGTAACTTTGCCTCCCTTGAAGATTTCGAAGGTGAGATCGCACTTTTGCGTGCTCTGCCTTCAAGCAATTCCCCAATTGCATCAAACTCAAGTATTACAGCACAACGCTTTACAACCGCGCAAAAAATCAATCAGTAATTAAAAAATTAACTGCTAGCACAAATTAGAACAAACTAGAAGACGGGGATGTACAACATGTCAGAAACGGTTATCAACCGACCAGCCAAGATCAAGGCGCACAACACTCTGATGGGCAAGGGCTTGACCATCGAACGCATCTACACCAAGGAAGGCGTACACCCATATGATGAAGTTAAATGGGAACGCCGCGATGTAGTGCAGCAAAATTGGCGAACGGGCGAAACTGTTTTTGAACAACGCGGTGTTGAGTTTACAGATTTTTGGTCAGTAAATGCATCGACCATCGTCACCACAAAGTATTTTCGTGGCGCAGTTGGTGCCGATAATCGCGAATGGTCGCTTAAGCAAGTAATTGACCGCGTGGTCCTTACCTATACCAAAGCAGGTAAAGAAAATGGCTACTTTGCAACTGATAATGATGCAATCATCTTTGAACATGAACTTACCTACATGCTGTTACATCAAATCTTTGCTTATAACTCACCGGTCTGGTTTAACGTTGGAACAAATGCGCCACAGCAGGTAAGTGCATGTTTCATCTTGTCAGTTGATGACACTATGGAGAGCATCCTTAA
Organism: Actinomycetes bacterium; assembly: GCA_043776875.1. GTDB lineage: Bacteria > Actinomycetota > Actinomycetes > Nanopelagicales > Nanopelagicaceae > Planktophila. The sequence goes on along the minus strand of JAYVQU010000043.1, from coordinate 12,011 downwards.
CTGGTATCGCGAAGAGGGAATGATCTTTAAGGGTGGCTCAGGTGCTGGTTTAAACCTTTCCCGTCTACGCTCCTCCAAAGAGTTATTAAAATCTGGCGGAACTGCATCTGGGCCGGTCTCATTTATGCGTGGTGCTGATGCATCTGCCGGAACCATTAAATCAGGTGGTGCAACCCGCCGTGCGGCAAAGATGGTTGTGCTAGATGTGGATCATCCAGATATCGAAGAGTTCATCGAGACAAAAGTTTCGGAAGAGGAAAAGATTCGCGCACTTCGCGATGCCGGCTTCGACATGGATCTAGGTGGGAAAGACATCATTTCGGTCCAGTACCAGAATGCAAACAACTCAGTTCGGGTCTCAGATGAGTTCATGCGTGCAGTGGAAAAGGGCGAGCAGTTTGGTTTGCGGGCACGTGCAACTGGTGAAGTTATTGAAACCGTTGATGCACGTACGCTATTTACCAAAATGTCCCAAGCCGCTTGGGCATGTGCTGATCCTGGAATTCAATACGATGACACAATCAATGATTGGCACACAAACCCAGAGACTGGTCGCATCAACGCATCTAACCCTTGCTCTGAATATATGTCACTAGATAACTCTTCCTGTAACTTGGCCTCAATTAACTTGATGAAGTTTCTGAAAGCAGATGGCTCCTTTGATGCAAAAACCTTCGCTAAGGTTGCTGAATTAATTATCACCTCTATGGATATCTCAATTTGTTTTGCAGATTTCCCAACTGAGGCGATCGGCGACACCACAAAGGCTTACCGCCAGTTGGGTATCGGTTATGCAAACCTCGGTGCACTTCTTATGGCATCAGGCCTTGCCTATGACTCTGAAGGTGGACGTGCGCTCGCTGGTGCAATCACATCATTGATGACAGGTACCACTTACAAGCGTTCGGCAGAGCTTGCTGGAATCGTTGGAGCTTACGCAGGCTTTGCCCAAAACGCTAAGCCACATGCACGAGTAATGCGCAAGCATGCATATGCATCATCTGCGGCAACCTCGGTCTCAACCCTTGATCGTGATGTCTGGAGTGAAGCAAATAAGGCGTGGGATGCAGGACTTGCAACTGGCGATAAGAATGGTTGGCGCAATGCTCAGATTTCAGTGCTTGCACCAACTGGAACAATCGGTCTGATGATGGATTGCGATACAACTGGTATCGAACCTGACTTCTCTTTGATCAAGTTCAAGAAGTTAGTTGGCGGCGGATCTATGCAGATCGTTAATCAGACCGTTCCAGCAGCACTTCGCAAGCTTGGCTATGTCGAAGAAACAATTGAAGCGATCGTTGAGTTCATCGCCGCTCATGGCCATGTCATCGATGCGCCAGGATTAAAGCTAGAGCACTACGACATCTTTGATTGCGCACTTGGTGCCAGATCAATTGCGCCAATGGGCCACGTCCGCATGATGGCTGCCTGTCAGCCATTTCTTTCCGGTGCGATCTCCAAGACAGTTAACCTGCCAGAGGATGCAACTGTGGAAGAGGTGGAAGAGGTTTACTTCCAAGCATGGAAGATGGGGGTCAAGGCACTTGCGGTATATCGCGACAACTGCAAAGTTGGTCAGCCACTCTCTGATGGAAAGGCAAAGAAGAACGCTGCCGCAACGGAAGCGATCGAATCTTCCGCACCAGCTGCAGCAACGCGCAAGCGTTTGCCAAAGAGCCGTCCAGCAAGAACGACGTCATTTGCAGTAGGCGGCGCCGAGGGTTACATGACCGCTGGTGCCTATGCAGATGGCGCACTTGGCGAAGTGTTCTTAAAACTTGGCAAGCAGGGTTCAACTCTTGCAGGTGTTATGGATGCCTTTTCAATCGCAGTATCTATCGGATTGCAATACGGAGTGCCACTAGAAACATTTGTGGAAAAATTCACTAACTTGCGCTTTGAGCCAGCCGGCATGACTGATGATGTTGATATCCGTATGGCACAGTCAATGATGGATTACATCTTCCGTCGTTTAGCACTTGATTACCTACCATTTGAAACACGCAGTGCCATGGCGCTGTACACATCATCAGAGCGCGCTCGCGCTTTGGAAACAGGGGAGTACTCACCAGATATCACCGCGGCTACCGAAACAATTGCGCAATCTGCCGCAACTTCAACTCCAGTTGCAAAGTTGTTAGAGGTAAAGATTGATGCAGCACCGGTTGCATCAGCAAATGATGCAACTCAGTATGGATCTTCAACTGAATTACTTGAAGCGATCTCAGGCATCACATCCCACGCCCCACTGTGCATGACATGTGGCGTAAAGATGCGCATTTCAGGTGCATGTTATGTCTGCGAAGGTTGTGGAAACACATCCGGTTGCAGTTAATTTAAAGTGACATGTCGTGATCGAAAGATTTGGAATTAAAAAAGAGTAGCGAAGGTTCACCGTTAGTCCGTGGTTTTTAGTCAGAGAATGCGAATTTGACCGTAGTTGGAAAAGAAAGGCTGTCCTTCCCGGGCAGCCTTTCTTACTGATCTTCTTCCACATTTACCGCCTACGCTTCACTCATTTCCGGGCCATTGGCACTAGCCAGGCGTGACTTACTTGCGTACACGATGTACCACTGGTACCTTATGTCACATGAGCACCAATTCCCGGATCAACTTTGAATTTGCCCACCAGTTCAAGTCGCGTGAATTTCGTGACCATCAAAAGCCAGTGCTTGAACATGTTGAGCGGGGTGGCGTAAGTGTGCTGCTGCGCTCTGAGGCTCTTGTGGTACTGCGCCGAGAAATGATCGACTCCATCCTGGCCCGAGACGCCAAGTTTTTGGTAAAGAGTTCTGTAGCTACCGACCAAGTCGCATTCTGGCTAGAAGACATGCCGGTACATGCAGTTGGCGTAGACCTTGGCCAAGCGGAGGAAGCCTTTCTTGACGCCCTGATCGACTACGCGGATCTCTGGACAAAAGAGTTGCGCTACGCGCCGAACCATGCGAAGAACGAGGAACTGGTGACGAGAATTGCCATGTTTGCTGGCGATCGCGAGGAGTTGCGGCAAGTGGTGTTCAGCGAAGCCGAATGAGGCCACTTAAACACGCAGACCATCGTAAGTTCGTCGAGATCGAAGGATGGGTCAAAAAGGGAACCGCCGCTTCAAGCAAGAAGACAGGTGACCACTTTCGCTACACCTTAACGCTAGCAACCGGAGACGTCCTCTATACACGTATCTCGCACGGATCGGGTCAGTTAGACGATGCTAAGTTGATTGGAGAGATCTTTCGTAATCAACTTGGAGTTAACGAGGAGGAGTTCTATCGTTGTGTTGAAAAAGGAATCCTTCCGCCGAGGCCTCAAACCATCCCAGCGAGTTCCGCTGAAGACCTGGCCGCGACACTGGTGAGGAACCTCATTCGCAAAGTGGGCCTATCACAGAACGAGGTTGCCAAAATGAGTAAGGAGCAAGCGGTAGAGGCGTGGAACAAATACCTAACTAAGGGCGGTAGCTAACTTCTAGAGATCTTTGCTACGAATTCGGACATTAACAGTAGGACATTGCAAAAGAGTCTGGAGCAAATCCTGCAACCTATTACCACCCAGATAAAAGTTCCTCGGGGTCGTAGACTCTGACACCCTGAACTGAACAACCTGATCTGGTAACGACAATCAGCGGTGTATCACTCGATGCTCCGGGTAAAAGTGAGCGAAGAGCTACTAGGTCACTGAAATCTTTTGCATCAAAAGGGGCATTTTCTTTCCATTTTATCGATCCGACACCAAATATGCTGCTGGCAACCGGGTATTTATCAGCAACTATAAGATCAATTTCAGGATTGTTGGTTCTAGTCCAATAACTCCCGACCACTCCAGTTGCGTGTGGCCGCTGCTCAACCGGAAGACGATCCAGCGATTCTCGAATAATAGGTTCTATTGCCACCCCACGCCAAGAAGACCACGAAGTATCAATGCGGTTCAATATCCGATCTGCGCGGCCACGCTCTACCTCATCGATGTGATTGCCAATGAATGCGAGCCAAAATTTCAAGTGTGGGTCAGTTATCCGATAGCGCTTTTCTATAGATTTTTTCGTTGAAAGAGGTAAATCTGATTGCACGATTCTTTTTTTACTGAGCTCAATCAAGGAGCGATTCACGGCGGCTTGATTGAGACCTGCAGCTGCTCTCTGTATTTTGGAAAAGGTTCTCGCACCCGTGCCTCCGATTGCAGTGAGCACTTGTCTAGCGTTTGTGGGAGCGGGGAACTCTGCCGAAAGTGCTCGTTCACCATTTACGATTATGGCTGAGGTTGGGTCATTCAGTGAACTTGTTAGAAACTCCTTCATTGAGTCGCCACTTCGCCACTCTCTACAAATTAGTGGAAGACCTCCTGTAATTAGATAAGCGTCAAAGGCATCAGCGGCATTCAGCGAAAGCATCTGACCGACCTCTTTCGGAGTTAGTGCTGGCACCACCATTTCCTTAGCTCTACCGAAGAATGGTTTATCGTGTGTTGTCAGGGATTCCATCATTGCCAAGTCGGAGCCAATGCCTATAAATAGCAGCCTACGATTGCTGAAAAATCCATCGAACATTTTTTGTAAGGTACCGTCGAATCCGGGATCTGAAACCATCAAATAAGGCAACTCATCAATGACCAGAATTGCTGGACCACTTTCGGGGAGGGCAGACATGAGGAGTCTTAGCGCGCTTTCCCAAGTGCCTGGCTTTATATCTTCAAATGCGGATTTTCCTGGCAGGTTCGACATAACAACTTCCTGCGAAAATAATTCCAACTCCTCGGCTGTCTCTCTTGTCGATGCCGTGAAAAAAACGTATGGCACACCTGATTGATTCAAAAACTGCTGTACGAGGCGAGATTTACCAACTCTACGACGGCCTCGTATAAACAGAGCCTCGCCTGGTTTGTCAACAATTGTCGCGACTCTAGTTAGACTCTGATTGAGTGTTTTTAACTGCCCGCTTCTTCCAACAAATCCGTCCATATCCCACCACCCTCTTGATAGTATTATCAGTGATACTATCATCAATGTTAGTATCATCAACCGTACTTTACGCATGAATCCTAAAGGCAGCCTACTTACTGCCTAAAAATTAAAAAAGAAGTGTGTATTCCGGAGGTGAGGGTCGAATTATGGAAAATGCAAAAACAGAAGCTCAGTTGGAGTACGACACCGATCCGATGCTGCGAGCTCTACTTTCGCAAGCGGTTGACTCAAAAAAGGTTATCCAATCGCGTAAATATTGCGAGAAGTGAGCACGAATCCAAGAGGTGCTTATTCCTAAGTGGCCGTTCAACAACTCGATGAACTGGAAGTTGCCTCAGATAATTCTTGCTTACTTAAAATACTGAGCGACGAAATTCTTTACGTCTCCTTACTTTGTTAACCTAATAATGATCCATTGGTGGAAAAAAGTGACCATCACTGCTTTGCTAATTGCATAAATTTAGATATTTTCAAATTCGACGACAACCGGGGAATGGTCACTAAGTTTTCGCGAAGTAACTAGCTCTGGAAGGGCTGAAAATTTTGATAAGTTCTTGATAGTTGCAGAGTCAGAAAATAAGTGATCCAATTGAAAAGGCCCTGAATTTGTTTTCCAATACGTTTGTATCTCGGAATCGACCTCGAGCGGACCTAATCTATGAAAACCCAAATTATTCAAATTGGCAAAAATGTTTTCACTTGTATTTTTGCCCGTACTTTTATCCCAGAGTAAGGACAGATTGAGATCTCCACCGACTACAAATTTGGCATCGCCAGCAATTCTTTTGAACTCGTGAGCAAAAATTTCAATTTCACGATATTTACTGCCTTTTGATTCTTTAAGTACTGCGGCCAATCGAGCAAGTTCGGCAATATTTTCGGGGACGATTTGATGGTTGGAATGGATGCTTCCGAGCCATGGGTCATGTGAGTTGTTTGGCTTCAGTAGCGCATATGAACCTTTAATGCTATTTAATAATCCGTCTGCTTCACTAGGTATATATGGTGAATAAACGTCTGACCTGGACAAAACAGCGGTGCCCCAATTCCCATATCTTTCTTCATATTTACGGTTAAAAGAGTGTGCTAGCCATTTGTTAGACAAGTGTGCGGGCCATTTGGTCTCTTGCAAGAGAAGTACATCGGCACCTGATTCCTCATCTAGCCATTCCCAAGCTGCTTCCATGGTGGTGGCTTTACTGTGAGCCATGTTCCAAGAAATGATCTTCATTGACCGCCTACAGCTTTCAATATTGTGAAGGAATGAGTATGTCAGGTGCAGGCGACAAATTGGCGCACCGACCCCTGTTGGAATGACACTGAAAGCGATTCAAACTAAGACAAATCCGTTTCATCTCAGTGACGAATAAAAGTAAAGCAAAATGTTATCCATTTCGAACTTATTTCCTGCATAAAGTTATTCTTGTTCCATGTCATCCGACCGCCTTGGGCAACTTGTTAATACCTGGAAGCTAGAGGGTGCGACTAAACAAGAACCAATCAATTGGGGACAAGCTAAAACAAATTGGCGTCGAGACCTCCCGCACTTAAGTGATTTCATAGATGAATTACCAATCCTTCTAGATCGCGGTTCAATTAAGCAGATTTTTGAAAATGACACACATCCCACTGAAGCCAAATTTGCGACCGTAATGATTTGGGGTTATGGGGTCGTTGGATACGGCTCTCATCGAGGTAAGAAAATGTTCGAAAGTTCCAATTTTTCAAAGAAGATTGATGAGTCTTATAATCTTTCACGTGAAGGAAAATTTCTTGAAGCCTACAAGTTTCTATCGAAAAATAGGATCGAATGGCTAGGACCTGCATTTGCGACAAAATGGATTTCTTTTTCCTCTCCAGTAACAAATCCTGCCCCAATTTATGATTCGTTCATTTCTAAATGGTTTGAGAAATTCGCAACTGAAGCCTTCTCGCAAGCCCCTGTTTCTTCACTTTTATGGAATCTCAGGACTTACTCGGCTTATGCGAATTGGATGCAAGAGCAAGCCGACTTGCTGAAAGTAAAAACCGATGATTTGGAGTTATTGATTTTCCAGGATGCGATGCGTACATTCCCCAATTCCTCAAAGTGGAAAGATCTCTGATACCAAAGCAAGTAGCTATAAGTACTTAAAAAATTGCGGGTGAAGTCAAAAGAGAGCGCGATACTAAAATGACAGCCAGAGCGGAAATATTGAAAGCGATGGGCATGCTTGAGGCGCGACATAACCGAGATGCATTTACAGTGAAAGAGATAATTGAACAGGTAATGAAGCAAACAAAAGTCTACAAGGAGAGTACTTTAACAAAAGAAATTATGTTCAAAATGCGCGCTGACTCCGCAGATCATCACGAGAGAAGTTATCCTGATTTGGTTCGCTCTACCCGTGGTTACTACCGATTGGCCTGAGTAAACCCTTTCTTCATAGCTTAATCCTCATGTTCGCCCAATTATTCATGATCTAGGCGGTCCTTTGCTGCAGGTGCCTAAAATATAAACTACGAGTGTTACTATTTTTTGTCTCTCCCTCTATGTATCTTTGAGGCATCCAGTTGCTGGGGTTTTCAATGAAAACTACCTCCAAGTATCGATACTTAAGGGAGAAGGTTGGCGAATAAGATGACTTGTAGAGATGAAATATTGCAGGCGATGAAGACCCTTTCGCGGGGGAATAACAATCAGGCATTTGCATTGAAGGTGATAATCGATCAAGTGTTATCACAAACAAAGGCGTACAAGGAATCCACAATCCGAACTCATATTACTTCCAAAATGTGCGCCAATGCCCCCGTGAATCATGCGATGGTATACAAAGACTTGTTCCGCGTTGATGTTGGCTATTACAGGCTCAATGGCGGGTCAACAGATTTGGAAAGAACAGTTCGACCCGAAATTCGTCGAACTCAACCCGCTAACTTAGGTTCCCCTTTTGCGGCTCAGGATAGAAAACCAAATATCAGTGTTACTAAATTGAAATCAATTGTTCGTCAGTCAACTTTAATCGTGTTGCCCTGCTCTGGAAGTAAAGCTTCCGGTGGCACAAATTCGAAGGGAAATGCACCTTTAGCATGGTCACCTGAATTGCAACGGGCACGAGTTCGGATGCATGATAAAGCTGAAGTAGACGAACGTGCCTTGATGCCCGCATGGCTACGTTACACAGGAGGTTTTTATCAATCTGCTGGCTCATTTCTTGCCGAAGCAGTAGCAAGTAACGCTCATATTGTTATTTTGAGCGGAGGATATGGACTTGTTCGCGCTGATGAAAATATTGGGACTTACGAGAAAAAGTTAAATCCCGCTGACTGGTCTGGTCGTGTGCTCGAGGACGCTCTAGTTGCGGAGGCAATTCGCGTTGGTGCTAAAAGTGTTGTTGCATTCGCAGCATCGACCACCGGGTATGCCCAGATTGTTAGAAGTACAAGCTGGAATCGCGCAGGAGTTAAGCAAGCAGTTTTAGTCACAGCCCATATTGTTGGAGGAGGGGCCATGAGTAAAGTACCGCGGGACCTTGGCTTTGCATTCGCAGCTTTTTGGAAAGAAGAGTCCGATGTGTATCCATCGAGCATTAGAGTGGAAGATCTAATTTGATTGCTGATCAGCAAAGAGATACCGAACTGTTTTATTTGTTGCTTGATGAACTCAGTACACGCATTGGTGGTCCCCGAAAGTTAAAGGAATCCAAGGGTTCTACTGGTTGGCCTCGGCAAGGTGTTTACTTTTTCTTTGAGAATGGAGAGACTCGCGCTAATGGTTCTTCGCGCGTTGTGCGGATTGGAACGCATGCAATTACCCAAACCAGTAACACCTCATTGTGGAATCGGCTTTCCAATCATCGCGGGAACATTGCCGGAGCAAAACCAGGTGGCGGAAACCACCGTGGGAGTATTTTTCGGGAGCATGTAGGAACCGCTCTTTTGGGAAGTGGTGATTGGCCGAGCGAGATCAGTCAGAGTTGGCGGGATAAGAATGCGGATCGTTTAACTCGCGAAGGAGAGTTTGTTTTAGAACAGGCGGTTTCACGCCACATAGGTGATATGCCGTTTTTGTGGCTTGATGTTCCTGATCTGGAGAACAGGCAAATAGTGGAACGCAATACCATCGGGCTTCTCTCATGTCGAAGAGGGGGAATTGATGCAGCATCACCTAATTGGCTGGGACTTAAAGCAGACAGGGAAAAAGTGCGAACTTCTGGACTCTGGAATGTGATGTGCGTAGATGATGGCTATGACCCAGGTTATCTAGACACCTTTGAACAATTAGTTAAAAGTCTTAGCTAGAGCAGCTCGTTCGATTTTGGTTGTTGGATCCGAGGATCGCAGTTCCCCTCCAATTGGCACAATGCCGCTCATCTACGTCGCCAAAAAATCTAAGTTTACGATGAGCGCTTTGAATCTCTTCTTAACTTCAACTCCATATTCGCCGGATGCCGCGTTTTGTAATTTTGAAAAGTTAATCTCCCCGGTACCAATCTTCTTTCTGATAGCGATCGTCAAATCTTTCCAAGATGAGTCAGTTGTATACTCCCAATCGCGCAATACCTCTAGGACTGCAATTTCGGTGTAATTGAGTTCGTACCGGCTTAAATTGTTGCGTTTATGAATTTTTACGCCACTTAGATTTTCAGGCACAGGCCCTACCGTAACCAATTCGGGTACTGCGGGAACCTGAGTAGAAAGCCCTAGGGCTCGTGCAGCGGACACCCCAGTTGGTCCGACCCCTCGCGCACCGAGAATTTCGAGGGCAATATTAATCGGCGGTGGTTTCGCCACTCCGTATCGAGTCTTTTTGCCCTTGTAGTAGAGACCTCGACGCAGAGAAACCAGTTCCCTTCTTGCAACGGCACGAGAAACAGCGTTTCGCGCGGCCGGTGAACTACCTGGCAGCTCCGAAGTACGTAAAATTGAGCCTTCAGGCAGCATTCTGATGTGCTTGCCAGGCGTCAGGGCGGCGATTGAAGTTTCTCCCTTCATGGTATGTAACTGTATCGGAAATGTATCATTTTGCAAGTTCTCCCAGGGCGTAGCCCAACGCGGCTGCAATTACATGTTCAAAGGCAGCTAGAAAAAGGGTGCCTTGGCATTAAACGGATCCAAAAATCTGAACATCAAATTCTTAAAATCCCGCTTGAACATGCACCACAGTGCTTGATAAATGCTTTTTTACCTGCATTGTAATGCCCTAAATTCGCTGCGGCGTGCGGCAAATGCACTCGACTGCGATCTGGTATATGTCTTGCTGCCGCGAAATCAGTTAGACACACAGGTAAACCAACAAGCTCGTCGTCGCGCAAAACAGAGCCTGGGTCGGGTTTAACACACGATGGCACTTGAGGATCAGGTTGCGCCCACTAATTTGACCGAAGAGTTGCTCCAAGAGCAAATCCTTTCTTGGCTATATCGCCCGGGACTGTGGCATGAACGCTGATCACTGGAGATTAAATTATCCGCCTGGATTCACACCGATAGCTGATTTAACGATTCGGAATCTACATCGGGACATGTACTGCGATGACAAGTGACAAATAGCGGCCGATAATGTCGAGAAGTTCACCGAGCAGAACAATGCTCACGAGGTAAGTCAGGCCGTGGCTGACCGCCGGGGTTCGGAGCGGATACCTCGAACAGTTCGTGGGTTAAATAATGTGGGGTTTTTTGCGTTGTAGTAACGAGATCAACCCAAGCGCCACGCCGATCAAGGTTATGAACATGCCTGGAAGTTCTAGGAAGTAGGAAGCATTGTGGAAGGTTGTTAAGACTTCGTTGGCATGGGCGTTACCCAGGTATCCAAATGCACCGATAGCCTCTATTACAGTCGCTACTCCAAATAACACTAATCCAGAAACCAAGACAACCCTACCTACACGCCCGATTCGGGTTGGTTTAGGTGACCTGCGGAACCGCACAAATGCAAGAAGCAGAATTACGATAGCCATAATGAAATGCATTGTGAAGTGCAGAAAATTGTCGCTATTGAAAACTGCGTTTGATGTGATCAGAAGAAAAACTCCCGCAGCTGCAGTAAATAACGCGCTGGAAATTATGTAATTACCTTTGGATTTTATCATTTTCATACAATCTCCGATTGTTTGATTTATTTAATTTTTCTTACTTATTTCATTCATAAATAAGTCGCGACTGTGATAGGCACTTAACCCTTTGAAAAGTTTCTCATCAAGGGCCGTAGTCGATTTAGCGGAGAAGTGCATTTAGTATCAATCTACTAGCAAACCTTTGTCAATAGTTCACTTTGACTTCGAGAAATCTATTACTCACCCAACCGTTATTTGGTCACCACCGTGAAGCTCTTGTCATCTCTTGCAGACAGGGACCCATCTTTGGCTGAGAACTCTTCCACGGTGAATGAATAATTTCCTGGCTCCAAATTGCCAAGTTCAACGCTCCAAGTGGAACGATCGGGGCAGGCGGATTTGGCGGTTGTGGGTTTACTTTTTAGTATCTTGCCATCTTTTCGTAGGGTCCACAGCACGTTTGCTTCAAAGGTACATGCTTCACCGGAAATGATTACCGGATTGGAGACAGTGTCGCCTTGGGCGAGCGAAGAAATCTGCAAAGAGTTAAGAACTTCGTAACTCTTCTGCTTCATAATCTTCTTTGACGTATCGACATGCCCGGCAAGTGATTCAACAGGTTGGCCATCTACAAGAAGAAGTATTCCCGTGATGTTGGGATCTATCGCTGAAATGGTCCAGAGCAACTGATCGATGGCGCGAGCTTCTGCCTCGGCGCCAACATTGAGTTTGCCCATCTTGAGATCGATAATTCCGGTGGAGCCATCCTTTGTATAAACATTGAGAGCGGTGCCAGCTCCCCAGAGGTTTGTGTAGTCCAGGTCCAATGGTGTTGCTTTTCCAGAAATTAGCAAGGAGAGAGCCTCCGTGGCCAAATCAAGGGCGACTCGAAAAGAGTATTTCTCACTAAATAATTTGAGTCCGGTTGGGGTATCGCCAACATAAAACATCGATACCGTCTTCATTGGCATAACAGTTTGTGTTGGTGTTGACACGGAAGTAGAGGCGCAACTCGTTAGTGC
>JAYVQU010000042.1:0-5403 GCA_043776875.1 Actinomycetes bacterium | reverse complement strand
CTTGAAGCCGATCGAATTGAAGATGAAGGCGACCGCATTCACCGTCGCATCACCTCAATGTTGTTTAGTGGAAATTTCGATGCAATGACGATTCTTCGTATTAATGGTGTAATCGATAACTTTGAAGATTCTCTGGACGAAATGGCGCGAGTGGCCCGAACTATTCGAACAATCGCCCTCAAGGAATCTTAATCCGTGACAACGGCACACGTACTAGTAATTCTTATCGTATTAATTGCCTTGGTTTTTGATTACACAAATGGCTTTCATGATGCTGCGAATGCCATAGCGACTACCGTCGCGACGAAAGCTGTAAGAGTGCGCACCGCGCTAATCATTGCCGCGGTAGGAAATATGGCCGGAGCGTTCTTAAGTGAGGGTGTTGCCAAAACTGTTGGCAAGGGAATAATCGATGTACAGAGTAGTACTTCTGGATTAGTTGTTGTGATGGCCGCACTGTTAGGTGCTATCAGCTGGAACCTTTTGACATGGTGGCTTGGCTTACCTTCATCTTCGTCGCACGCACTTATTGGCGGGTTAGTTGGTGCGGCACTTGCATCGGGTGAACTCGTCTACTGGTCCGGCGTGATGGATAAAGTAGCAATCCCTATGGTGATTTCGCCACTCATCGGAATTAGTGCAGCCTTTGCTTTGACCTTGCTACTTCAATGGATCTTTCGTAACGCCAATAAATCAAAAGTTGGCAAAGGCTTTAAAGTCGCACAGGTCTTTGCAGCTGGCGCAATGTCTTTGGGGCATGGCCTTCAGGACGCACAAAAGACAATGGGTGTAATAACTCTCTCTTTAGTTGTTGGAGGAATGCACACCGGAGATTCGATTCCAGTATGGGTCAAGATTGCTGCCGCATCAGCAATCAGTTTGGGCACTTACTCTGGCGGGTGGCGCATTATGAAGACATTGGGCAAGCGCATGGTTGAGATCGATCCAATTCGTGGCGTAGCTTCACAGACGGTGGCATCAACGGTGCTCTTTTTTATGGCGATTCATTTGAAAGCTCCAATCAGCACAACACATACCATCACATCCTCCATTATCGGATCTGGTGCCACACGTGGCCCAAGATGGGTTCGCTGGAGGACTGTTAGCAACATAGTCACTGCTTGGGTTTTAACTCTTCCTGCTGCAGCCTTAAGTGGGGCTCTGTTCTATTTCCTCTTTCAGTTCCTAGGAATGCCGTAAACGAATTTCATTAGAGATTTAGTTAATTGCTGATAAGTTTCTGAAATGCAGAGAAAATGTTTTTCATTTCAGATATATCAGGGCAAAGAAAATGAGTATCAAGAGCGCCACGACACTATTTGGCCAGAGATGTTGGTTGCACTAAATAAGTCCGGCCTCAAGAATTACACTCTTTTCCGAAGTAAATTAGTGATCGTTGGATATTACGAACTTGAGGATGTGGTTCTAGGGGATGATGAGAAGCGTGAAATTGAACAAGTTCAATCGCGCTGGGCAACTTCCATGGAAGGCATTATTGATTATGGAACTGCGCGTGGAGAAAACGCGCACGTCTTCCATGAAGTCTGGCATATGCAGTAACTTGGCTATTTGATTAATTTGCGGCGGAGGCGTTTCTATGAATGAAAATACTTTAAAGTCCAAGGTGGTAATTGTCACTGGCGGAGGGCGCGGAATTGGTGCGGGAATTTCACGTGTGCTTGGGCGAGCCGGCGCAACGGTTGTCATCTTTCATCCAGGCAATGGTGAGTTCGATGAAGCCGCTCATGCCAGCAAAGTAATCACCGAAATTGAATCTGGCGGTGGAAAAGCGTTTGCATACCTTGTTGATGTTGGTTTGCGCGAAGAAGTAGTTGATGCGGTCGAAGTGGTGGTTCGCAATCACAAGCAGATCGATGGTTTGGTAAACAATGCGGGAATATGTCACTTCTCGAGCTTTTTTGATATCACACCAGAAAATTGGGATCGACACCTCGGCGTGAATCTCTCAGGTCCATTCTTTCTTTCCCAAGCAGTCGCTCGTCATATGCGCGACCAAGGAAAGGGTTCAATTGTAAATATCAGCACGGTCTCTTCCTATCGTGGAGGAGATCGTCAGGTTCATTACATATCTTCTAAAGGCGGGGTCAACTCGATGACGACTTCGATGGCACACGAACTTCGAGATCTCAACATTCGTGTGAATGCAATTCTGGTTGGTGGCGTTGCCACTGACATTAATCGAGGGCAATTTGCTGAGCGAGAGGCAATTACTGGAAAGCCTTTTCAAGAGAGTCCAGGAGTGCGACATTTAGGCAAGCCAGAGGATTTAGGTAGCGCCGCGCGGTATTTACTATCGGATGAAAGCGAGTGGGTTACCGGTTCTTTGATATCCGTCGACGGCGGGGCCATGGTGAGTTAGTTTTTCCAATGGTTATGGCGAGGAGAGACTTAGGCTCATTTTACGAAAATGAAAAATGGGGTAAGTTACAAGCGTGACCTCTGCAATTAGAACCATTGAATGGGTAGATGGGCACATTGTAATTCTTGATCAAACTCTTCTTCCGACTGCCGAAAAGTATTTATCGCTAAGTACGGTCGATGAGGTTATTGATGCAATTCAACGACTAGCGGTGCGAGGTGCACCCGCCCTTGGAGTAGCCGGAGCATATGGAGTTGTCGTGGCATTGGATCAAGGGCTACGTGAAAGTTGGAGTGATCCTAGAAAGTTAGCCGAAATAAATCGGATACGCACTGCTCGCCCTACCGCAGTAAATTTAGCATGGGGAGTTGGGCAAGTTGAAGGCATGCAGGAAGAAGGGCGAGAGGCTGTACTACGTGCCGCGCAAAACTTAGCGCACGCTGATTATTTAGCTAATCGCGAGATGGCCCGACTTGGCGCAGATTGGCTACTGGCCAAAATCGGTGATCGCCCACTTACCTTATTGACTCATTGCAACACCGGCTCCCTCGCAACTACTGGATGGGGCACGGCGCTGGGCGTTATTCGCGAATTACATAGCCGTGGGAAGATTAAAGAAGTATTCGCTGACGAAACCCGCCCGTTATTGCAGGGCGCTCGCCTGACTGCTTGGGAATTGATGCGTGAGGGAATTCCTTTCCGATTGCTACCCGATGGCGCTGCTGCAATGGCTATCACTACCGGTCTCATTGATGCGGCCCTTATCGGAGCAGATCGGGTTGTCGCTAATGGCGATGCGGCCAACAAAATTGGCTCTTTGGGGGTCGCCTTAGCATGCGATGTGGCGAATATTCCCTTCCTAGTGGTGGCACCGGAATCAACGGTGGATCGGTCGGTAGAAAAAGGCAGTGATATTCACATCGAGATGCGAAAAGATGAGGAAGTAACAGAAATTGCGGGCATACCCACTGCACCAGTCGGAACTCCTACTTACAACCCAGCCTTTGATGTAACCCCGCATAAATATATAACTGTCCTCGTAACAGAAAAGCGTGTCTACGATTACAAGAAGGGTCAGCTTCCATGAACGAATATTTGCCACTCGAAGAGTTGGTCGCAAGGTCAAAAAGACTCGGCGCCGATCAGTCTCTTGTTGTTTACGGTGGAGGCAATACTTCAAGCAAGGGGAGAATAACCGACTATCTAGGTCGGGTACGAGATGTTATGTGGGTTAAGGGCTCTGGCGCGGATATGAAGTTTGGTGAAAACGCGGATTATCCAGCGTTGTACTTAGAAGAACTCTTAGCTCTGCGAGAATTTGACGCGCTAGATGACGACTTAATGGTTGATTATGTCACTCGCGCTTTGGTGGATCCCACCGCACGACGCCCCTCAATCGAAACTTTGTTGCACGCATTTTTACCAGCAAAACACATAGACCATGTGCACGCAGATGCAATTTGCGCTTTAACGAATCACGCAAACGGCGAACGCGTGGTTCGTGAAGCGCTGGGTGAAGGTTTTGCTTACGTAGAGTGGATGCGTCCAGGCTTCGAATTGTCAAAGGCTGTGGGTGAGTTGCAGGATTATGATGGGGTAATTTTGGCCCACCATGGACTAATTGTTTGGGACGAAGATTCCGCGAAGTGCTTAACTAAGACAGAAGTAGCGGTGGCGCAAGCGGAGTCATATCTCAATTCGCTCTCAACGCGAACCGAGTCCGCCTTTGTTCATGCGGAGATTCCGCAAGAGGAGCTAGTCTCCTTACTTCTTTCTATCCGAGGAAAGATAGGTCGTAAGCAACTTCTGCGGACTGATTCAAGGCTATCTGAAATTGCAACTCGCCCAGATTTAGTAGCTGTCCTAGATGCAGGCGTCTCTAGTGCAGATCACATGCTACGCATACGACCGAGATCTGCGATGGTCACTCTGGCAGAACCAACTTCAGGAATTGATGAATTTCGCGCTCAATATGAAGGTTATTTCGAATCAAATAAACACCTTTTGCCTCCTGGTTACTCCAGCCACGGTAATGATCCGCGAGTTATTTTAGTTCCAAAAGTTGGAGCAGTAACGACGGGATCATCTTTGGCAGAGAATCGGATGCTGGCTGACATCTCCTTTCACACTCATAGCGTTGGCGCACGGATTGTGGATTGCTTTGGGAAGACGCATAGAATTTCTGACGCCGAGATTTTCGGTTTTGATTATTGGCCGATGGAGCTATTCAAACTTAAGAATAAACCAGCGCCTAAGAAGTTCACGGGAAATATCTTTATCATCACCGGTGCGGGAAGTGGAATCGGTCGAGGCATCGCACTTGAGCTAGCTCGGCAGGGTGCGAGTTTGGTTTTGGCTGATCTAGATCCAGTGGGCCTTGCGGAGGTGGTTTCTCAATTTAAGATTGAAAAGTACCCAGAGCCATCTGTATTTATAGGAGATCAAAGAGATGAGAAGGCGGTGGTTGACACTGTTCGGAGCGCTGTTTTGAATTTTGGTGGCTTGGATGGAGTCGTACTCAATGCCGGTATTGGAGTATCTGGAAATCTTGAGGAACTTGACGCCACAAAATGGCGCGAAGGTTTAGATATTAATTTAACCAGCGCCTTCTTGCTAACCAAGGAAGCTATGAAAGTTATGCGCAAACAAAATATGGGGGGATCCCTTGTCTACGTGGCAAGCAAGAACACTTTCGCGCCTGGAGCTGGTTTTGGAGGATATTCTGCAAGTAAGGCAGGAATGCTCCAATTGATGCGCATTGCGGCCTTGGAAGGTGGCTCCGTCGGTATTCGAGCAAATGCAGTAAATCCAGATGCGGTTTTTGATAACAGCAAACTTTGGGCGGGGGGAATTCGCGAGCAACGTGCGGAGGCTCATGGAGTAAAACCTGAAGAGCTAGAAGATTTTTATGCCTCAAGAAATCTCTTGAAAGCACGAGTTCGTAGCGTTGATGTTGCCCACTCGGTCTCCTTTTTCCTCGGAGATGAATCCTCACGCACCACGGGTAGCGTTATTGCGGTGGA
>JAYVQU010000041.1:0-57813 GCA_043776875.1 Actinomycetes bacterium | reverse complement strand
TTTGGCGAATTGATTTTACGGTGCGAACACTTAATCCATCTAACGTCTTGCGTGCTAGGGCTTCCATGGAAGTTTCATTGAGCACCGGTCCGCGTTTTTGTTCGCGACCTAAAAACATATTATGGACAATATCCAAATTGTCACAAAGAGCTAAATCTTGATACACAATTTCAATTCCAAGCGCGGTGGCATCACGTGGACCGTGAATAACAACCTTGTGTCCGTCAAAAAGAAAATCTCCGGTTTCTGGGGTATAGATGCCGGCGATGCACTTGATTAGCGTGCTCTTTCCAGCGCCATTATCACCAACAAGTGCGGTGACCTTTCCAGCTTGAACATCAAAATTAACATTCTTTAGAACATGAACTGGTCCAAAAGATTTATTAACGCCGCGTAAGGACAGTAGTGGTGTTGTCATGATCTCCTAGTTTCTTTTTAAACTCTTTTGCCCTCGAAGGTAGTTAATTGTCAGGTAAAGAAGTTGCGGCTCGAAGTTTTCACCCCGAGCCGCAACTTACTACTTTTACTTCTTTGCTAAGCGGAGGTTAAACTCCGTTAGCTGTGCAGAGCTCTTCAATTCCTGCGCAAACTGCTTCGCGTGTCTGGAATCCATCAGCAATAACATCCTTGACGTTTGCCTTTGTGATACCAACTGGAACCAATAGCACTGAAGGAACATCTATGGATCCATTGTTTACAGATCCAGTAGCTGTAGTTGGTGCTTCACCGCGTAGAAGTGCGATTGCAAGTGCTGCAGCGCCTTCTGCCTCAGCCTTGATTGCCTTGTAAACGGTGTTTGACAAGTCTCCAGTAAGGATCGCACGCAATCCATCAACAGTTGCATCTTGACCAGATACACAGACCTTGCCGTTTAACTTGTTCTTCTTGAGAACAGCTACTGCTGCAAGTCCAAGACCTTCGTTAGCTGAAACAACTGCATCAAGCTTTCCGCCAGCCTTTGATAGCTGCTGTTCGAAAATTACTCCACCCTTTGCATTATCCCAATCTGGGACAGCTTGGTCATCAACGAGTGTGTAGGCCTTTGAATCAATCAATGGACGTAGCACTGAGTCATAACCAGCCTTGAAAAGAGTTGCGTTGTTGTCGGTTGGTGAACCGTTCAAGTAAACGATACGTGCCTTTGTCTTTCCGGCTGCATCAAGACATGCCTTGATGCCTTCACCCTGAAGACGACCAACTGCTTCGTTATCAAATGATACGTAGTATGAAGCTGAACCATTAAGTGTTAGTCGATCGTAGTCGATCGTCTTTACACCCTGTGCTGCGGCTTTGTCCTGAACAGCCTTAGCTGAATCTGAATCTAGGTTTACCAGGATAAGAACCTTTGCACCTGCGGTAAGCATCTGGTCGGCAATTGTGGCAAATTGTTCCTTGTCACCGTTTGCGTTTTGAATATCAACTTTAACTCCAGCTGCATCAAATGCTGCTTGTAGGAATCCGCGGTCAGCAGTTTCCCAGCGGTTTGATGATGCGGCATCAGGAAGAATCACACCAACAAAACCTTCAGCTGAATCCTTTGATGCACTTGAGCAACCTGTTAGAACTATTGCAAATGCTGACAGTGCAGCAACAATCGCGAGTCGACGCTTCTTCATATATCGTACCTTTCAAAAAAGAGGTGTGCCCAAGGCGATAGTTTCGCCTAATTGAGGTGGCACAACCTTAAGTAAAACTAGTGGAAAAAAGAGGAAAGGTCACTGTAAATTCTAATAAATCTCACCGTTAAATCTAACGATTTGATAACGCCCGCCCGGTCTCGCGCTAATCTTGCACTAACCTTGCCCAATGGCCTCCCAAATTGAGCAACTAGAGCGCGCCATCAAGGCTGCGATCGCCCGAGCAATCCAGGCCAATGCCCTAATTGGGGAGATCCCAGTAGCCATCAAGTTGGAGCGTCCGAAAGATCGCGAACATGGCGACTATGCCACCTCAATCGCATTGCAATTAGCAAAGGCCGCCGGCAAAAATCCGCGCGAAGTTGCCCAAATTATCGCCGATCAACTCGAAGGTACTTCAGGTATTACAGAGGTCGAAATTGCTGGCCCTGGTTTTATAAACATTACCTTGAATCGAGCCAGCCAAGCCGCCCTAGTTGAAACGATTCTAAAAGCAAGAAGTGATTTCGGAAAGGACACTGCGCTGGTAGGTACCAAGATTAACTTGGAGTTTATTAGCGCTAACCCAACTGGGCCGTTACACCTGGGGCATACCCGTTGGGCCGCGGTTGGTGATGCTTTAGGTCGGATTTTAGCCGCTGCCGGCGCACAGGTGACGCGCGAGTTTTACATCAATGATCGTGGAAATCAGATGGATTTATTTGGGCAATCGGTGGAAGCGGTCGCACTTGGAAATCCAGTTCCGGACAATGGCTATCAAGGCGAATATATTAAAGATTTAGCAAGGGATATTGTAAGTGATAACCCAGCAATTAAAGAGCTGTCAGAACCTGATCGGTTTGTGGCTTTTCGTGAGGCTGCCTACAAACTTCAACTAAAGGATCAACAGCGGGTATTGAATACTTTTAACACTTGCTTCGATGTGTGGTTTTCCGAACGTTCATTGCACGAGCAGGGCGCGGTCGAACACGGCATTGCGAAACTTAGGAGACAAGGTCAGGTATTTGAAACCGAAGGTGCGCTATGGCTTCGGACAACAGATTTTGGTGATGATAAAGATCGCGTCCTGCGAAAAAGTGATGGCTCCCTTACCTACTTTGCATCTGATACCGCGTATTACATTAACAAGCGCGAACGCGGATTTGATATCTGTATTTACATGTTAGGGGCAGACCACCATGGATATAGTAATCGGTTAAAGGCAACTGCTGCCTGTGCTGGCGATGATCCCGAATACAACATTCATGTCTTAATTGGTCAGCTAGTAAAGATTATGGAAGGTGGCGAAGAGGTAAAATTGTCTAAGCGCGCCGGCACAATTATTACGCTAGAAGAGCTGGTGGAAAAGGTTGGCGTTGATGCCGCCCGCTACACATTAATTCGCTACCCAGTGGATACCCCAATGGTGATGGATATTGATGTTTTAAAGCGCAATACCAATGAGAACCCGGTTTATTATGTTCAATATGCCCATGCGCGGATCGCCGCAGTTTTGCGTAATGCCCAAGATCTTGGCGTTTGCCTTGACCTAAATGATTTTGATCCCAGCCAATTAGGGCATGATCGGGAAAATGAATTGCTGGCCGCTTTAGCCGAGTTTCCACGTGTTGTGCAGGCTTCGGCGCAACTGCGCGAACCGCATCGAGTCGCACGTTACTTGGAAGCGTTAGCTGGTACTTATCACGGCTTTTACAATGATTGTCGGGTACTTCCTTTGGGGGAAGAGAAAATATCTGCGCTGCACACCGCCCGGCTATTACTGTGTACTGCTACCAAGCAGGTTATTAATAATGGCCTAGATCTATTAGGTGTTAGCGCACCGGAGCGGATGTAAACCATGTGGTCGGCAGCTGTTACAACCGGTGAGCAACTTTCCATTTCTGGAATAACTGCAAAAAATTTAGCCAAGGATTTTGGAACGCCGACATTCTTCATTGATGAAACTGATTTTCGCGCCCGCGCATTAGCTTGGAACCAGGCACTTAACGATGCCTTTGGCGCAAACTCTGGCACGGTTTATTACGCGGCCAAGGCTTTCATATGTACCGAAGTTGCCCGTTGGATAAGCGATTGCGGAATCGGCATCGATGTGTGCACGGGTGGAGAACTAGCAGTAGCCCTCGCTGGTGAAATTGACCCGGTAAAAATAGAGTTTCATGGCAATAACAAGTCGGTAGCTGAAATCGAAAAGTCCGTTCAAGTCGGCGTAGGCATAATCGTTCTTGATTCTTTAAATGAAATCGAGCGGGTGGCTGGCGCTGCGGTAAAAAATGGAAAGGTGCAAAAGGTATTACTGCGACTTACCCCTGGTATTGAGGCGCACACCCACGAATCAATTGCAACTGCCCACGAAGATGTGAAGTTTGGTTTTTCAATTGCAAGTGGCGCCGCCTGGGCCGCTATCACCGCGGTTCGCTCACATGCCAGCCTCGAACTTCGCGGATTTCATGCCCATATTGGTTCCCAGATTTTTGGCTTTGAATCTTTCCAACTCTCGGCCCAGCGTTTAATTGCATTGCTTGCCAAGTATCGTGATGAGTTTAATTGCGAACTGCCTGAACTCGATCTTGGCGGAGGATATGGAATTGCATATTTACCGGGGGATGAAAACATTATTCCAGCCGATGCTATGGCAGCCCTGGCAACTGCTGTTAAGAAAAATTGCGCCACTCATAACCTACAAGTTCCAAAGATTTCTATTGAACCAGGGCGGGCAATTGTTGGTCCAACCATGTTCACTTTGTATGAAGTTGGAACAGTTAAAGATGTGACCCTTGAGAATGGATCACATCGGCGATATGTCTCGATAGATGGCGGCATGAGCGAGAACATCAGACCAGCTTTATATGGGGCCGAATACACAACAGTTTTAGCTAATCGAACTAGCCAGGCAGAAAAGGTTGCTAGTCGTTTGGTTGGAAAGCATTGTGAAACTGGCGACATCGTTATCCGTGAAATTGATTTGCCGGGTGACATTGTGCCCGGAGATTTATTGGCGGTTCCAGCGACTGGTGCATATGGGCGCAGCATGGCCAGTAATTACAACCATGTTCCAAGACCGCCAGTTGTCGCTGTAAAAGATGGAATGGGGCGAGTAATTGTGCGTCGCGAAACCGAGGCTGATTTACTCGGTCTCGATATTTAACGCCGTTCCAGCCATCTGTGAAAGAATAAACTTATGAATTCCGGCGTTAAGACCATCTCAATTGGCATGCTTGGCTGCGGTGTTGTCGGTAGTCAAGTGGCGCGCTTGTTGCAAGATGATCAGCAAGAACTATCGCAGCGATCAGGTGCCCGTCTTATTTTGAGCAAGGTTGGAGTTCGCACATTAGGTGAGCGCAGTGGTGTGGCTGCTTCGCTGATTACAACTGATCTTCACTCCATTGTTAGTGATCCCGAAATAAATATCGTGATTGAAGTAATGGGAGGGATCGAACCCGCCCGCTCCTTAATTCTAGAAGCAATCAAAAATAAAAAATCGGTAATTACGGCAAACAAAGCCCTGCTGGCAACTCATGGTCATGAATTATTTAATGCCGCCGATGCCGCCAAAGTTGATCTGTATTACGAGGCAGCCGTTGCTGGTGCAATTCCAATTATTCGTTCGATGCGTGAATCCTTAGCTGGTGATCAGATAACGCGGGTAATGGGAATCGTTAACGGCACCACAAATTACATTCTTACCAAGATGCATGAAGAAGGCCGAGCCTTTGACGATGTGCTGAAAGAAGCACAAGCACTTGGTTATGCCGAAACTGATCCGACCGCCGATATTGAAGGCCATGACGCGGCCGCAAAGGCGGCGCTATTAGCCAGTTTGGCTTTTCATAGCACCGTAACTATTGATGAGGTGTATACCGAAGGTATCGCTCAGATTTCATCAGCAGATGTTGTTGCGGCAAAGTCTATGAACAGCGTTATCAAGTTATTAGCAATTGCCGAATTAACCGTCAAAGATGAGATTTCGGTTCGTGTGCATCCTGTCATTTTGTCGATGTCACATCCGCTAGCTTCTGTGCGCAACGCGTTTAACGCGGTTTATGTTGAGTCGGAAGCCGCTGGAGAGTTGATGTTTTACGGTCGTGGTGCAGGTGGTGCGCCTACGGCTTCCGCAATTTTGGGTGACTTAGTTGCAGTTACGCGTCATGCTGCTTATTCAACTGTTGGGTATGGCGAATCAGATTACGCCGATCTAGACATTGCACCTATTGGCGCGGTTAAGTCGCAGTTCTTTGTGCGACTCCAAGTAGCTGATAAATCAGGTGTTTTAGCCGCGATTGCTTCAACTTTTGCTAGTGAAAATGTTTCGATTCAAACAGTTCGCCAATCAGGCCTAGGCGATGATGCCGAATTGATTGTTGTTACCCACGCGGCATCGGAAGATGCTTTAGATGCCTGTATTGAGAAATTAAAGCGGATGGAAATCGTCCGTCAAGTTGAAAGTGTGATCCGGGTAGAAGGAGCAGCTTCCTAATGACAATTTTTCCTCGTAATAAAGTAAAACAACCAGGTACCAAGCAATGGCGCGGCGTGATCGAGGAGTACCGCCACCGACTTCCCGTTAGTGCCAAGACACCAATTATTTCCTTGGGTGAAGGTGGAACTCCACTTATTTTTGCCAGCAACTTATCGGAAATTTTAGCCAACAATGTGTGGATCAAGTATGAAGGTTTGAATCCAACTGGTTCCTTTAAAGATCGCGGAATGACAATGGCGATCTCAAAAGCTGCCGAAGCTGGCGTTAAAGCGGTTATCTGTGCCTCAACTGGAAATACATCGGCTTCGGCGGCAGCTTATGCAGTCAAAGCTGGAATGCGACCTGCAGTCCTAATTCCACAAGGCAAAATTGCAATGGGAAAACTGGCCCAGGCGGTAATTCACGATTCAACTATTTTGCAGGTCAATGGAAACTTTGATGATTGCTTAACTTTGGCGCGCGAGTTATCGGAAAACTATCCAGTCGCATTGGTCAACTCAGTTAATCCATTCCGGATTGAGGGACAAAAAACCGCAAGTTTTGAGGTGGTAGATCTTTTAGGCGATGCACCAGATATTCATGCATTACCTGTTGGAAATGCCGGGAATATAACCGCCTATTGGAAGGGTTATAAGGAGTACTACGAAGACTCTATGTCTAAGAAACTGCCAATGATGTACGGTTTTCAAGCCGCCGGCGCTGCGCCAATTGTGAAGGGCAAAATAGTTAAAAACCCAGAAACAATTGCCACCGCGATTCGAATTGGTAACCCTGCTTCTTGGCATCAGGCAATTGATGCTCGTGATACCTCAGGTGGCGTAATTGATTCGGTAACCGATCGTGAAATTCTGGCGGCATATCGGTTAATTGCTGCGAAAGAGGGCATCTTTGTGGAGCCATCATCTGCGGCCGGGCTGGCTGGATTATTGAAGTACAAAAAAGCTGGTAAATTGCCGCACGGCAAGACCATCGTCATTACCGTCACCGGACACGGACTAAAAGACATCCCATACGCACTTGAAGCTGCCAAGGCGCCCGTGATTGTTCCGGTCAATGCCAAGATTGCAGCGAAAGCATTGGGACTTGGGTAAATATTATGAAACCAACTTTTAAAGCGCAACCGCTGCAGATTCAAGTTCCGGCATCAAGTGCCAACTTGGGACCTGGCTTTGATTGTCTTGGCTTAGCATTAAACATGTATGACCGTTACATAGCGCAGATCTTGGATGAGCCCGGTGTTGATATTGATGTAACCGGTGAGGGTGCGGAAAATGTTCCAACCACAGATAAGAACTTAGTTATTAAGGCGATGTCCAAAGGTTTCGATTTTCTTGGAGGCCGCCCTCGTGGAATCGCATTGCGCCAGTTGAATGTTATTCCGCATGGGCGCGGACTTGGGTCATCGGCCGCGGCAATTGTTGGCGGGCTAGCTCTGGCTAGGGGATTAGTTCTTGGCGGTCAGGAACGCATGTCACTGGAAGATATGTTGAATATTGCTAATGAAATGGAAGGCCACCCAGATAATGTTTCGGCAGCAATTTTCGGTAATGCAAATCTGGCTTGGCAAGAAGACCAGCGAGGTAAAGTAATTGCACAATCACTCAACATTGAAGTTGATCCACGAATTCGCGTTCTGGCATTTGTACCAGTAACACAATTTTCAACCGCTAAAGCGCGCAAAATGTTGCCCGAGACAATTCCATTTACTGATGCGGTTCGAAACTCTTCCAACACCGCGGTTTTGATTCAGGCACTTCAACATCGTCCAGATCTTTTGCTTGGCGCAACCCAGGATTATCTACATCAGAGCTATCGCCAAGCTGCAATGCCACACTCTTTTGCACTCATGACAATACTTCGCAAAGCTGGAGTTGCCGCCATTATTTCGGGGGCAGGTCCAACTGTCTTGGTGCTTCATACTGGCGCCGATTCGGAGGTGGCTGAACTGGAAAGAGCAGCAGGTGAGAAGTTTCACATGATTTCATTGGGAATCTCCCGTACCGGCGTTGGGGTAATTTCCGGGTAATTTTGCGATTTACCGCTCCGCCCTGCTAATCTATCCACATCTGAACGGCTCATCTAGTAGCCAGTAACACATCAGATAATCACCGCAAGAAATCCACCTCAGGTTTTAAACCCTAGAACCAATAGCGAAAAGATACAGATGACAACAGAGATTGAACTAGTTCGTTCTAATAGTCCAGAGCTTGCTGCAATGACCCTTCCTAAGTTGAAGACGGTCGCAACTCAATTAGGTGTTGCTGGCGCAACAAAGATGAAAAAGAATACGCTCGTAGAAGCGATCGCCGACTTACAGGCGAAGAATCGGGAAGCGGCCAAGGCCGAACGGGAAGCGCGGCGCGACGCCCGTAACAACCGAAAGAAGGAGTCGAAGCCAACAAACAACAATCAGGATTCAGATGAAGAGAGTGCCGATGACTCCGCGCCAACTTCAAACAATGATCGTGGAAATCGCGATCGTAATGATCGACTTGATCGCAATGACCGCCAAAGCCGCGGACGTGATCGCAACCGTGATCGCAACCGTGATCGGGCGCCCCGGGAAGAGCGGGAACCGGTCCTGGGCGAGGATGATGTGCTCGTTCCAGTAGGAGGCTTACTAGATATTCTCGAAAGCTATGCATTTATCCGCACAGGTGGTTACCTGCCAGGACCAAACGATGTCTATGTTTCATTGCAACAGGTACGTCGAAACGGTCTTCGCAAAGGGGATGTAGTTACCGGTCAAGTTCGCCAACCACGTGAAGGTGAGCGCAAAGAAAAGTTCAACGCTCTTATTACGCTGGAAACGGTAAATGGTTTTACACCAGAAGAAGCACGTAATCGGGTGGAGTTCGGAAAACTAACTCCACTTTACCCACAAGAGCGTTTACGTCTTGAAACCGAACCAAATATTTTGACAACGCGAGTGATAGATCTGATTTCACCAATTGGTAAGGGCCAGCGTGGTCTGATCGTTTCCCCGCCGAAGGCTGGAAAGACCATGGTGCTGCAGGCAATTGCTAATGCAATCACTACAAACAACCCCGAGTGTCACTTGATGGTTGTGCTAGTTGATGAGCGTCCAGAAGAAGTTACCGATATGCAGCGCTCTGTCAAGGGTGAAGTTATTGCCTCCACCTTTGATCGACCAGCTGATGACCACACAACAATTGCCGAACTTGCCATTGAACGCGCCAAGCGACTGGTCGAACTCGGACACGATGTAGTTGTATTGCTGGACTCAATCACCCGTCTTGGTCGTGCCTACAACATCTCAGCCCCAGCTTCCGGCCGGATTCTGTCCGGAGGTGTTGATTCAGCAGCGCTTTATCCACCAAAGAAGTTCTTTGGTGCCGCTCGTAATATTGAAGATGGCGGCTCGTTAACAATTCTGGCAACCGCACTTGTCGATACCGGTTCGCGCATGGATGAAGTTATCTTTGAAGAGTTCAAGGGAACTGGCAACATGGAGTTAATCCTTGATCGCAGATTGGCCGATAAGCGCATCTTCCCGGCGGTTAATGTGGTTGCTTCAGGCACACGTAAGGAAGAGATCCTGATGGGTTCGGAGGAACTCAATATTGTCTGGAAGCTTCGTCGGGTATTGCACGCACTCGAGCCACAGGCAGCGCTGGAACTTCTGCTGGAGAAGATGAAGGGCACCAAATCCAATGTTGAATTCTTGATGCAGATTCAGAAGACAACTGGCGGAAACGAAAACTAAAGTTTCAGTTTTGTAGCGCTAACCCCCGTCATAAAATGCAAAGCATGAGACTCACGGTAATCACCAATCGGATCTTCGGTTTGCATATGAGCGAAATCTCATTGATTTTAATACTTGGCCTGGCGTGAATCAATCCTGTATTCATCGAGAAGCTCCAACCCGGTTTCATCGCAATTGGTGGTCAGCATGAATTGGGCGCTGCTTTGTCGCATTTGCGGGCGATACCTGCAATATCCGGCCGCTATTTCTTAGGATTTCTCGAATATCGGATTGACCGTTACCCTTTACCTATTAACCGATCCGTTTGGTTCACCTTATTTCTAGCTAATAGCGATACAGGAAAATGAGGACCCAAACTCAAATAAGGGAAAACTATGAAAGCAGAGATTCACCCAGAGTACAAAGCGACCCAGGTAACCTGTGGTTGTGGCGAGAAGTTTGTGACTCGTTCAACAGTTGCTAGCGGTTCAATCTATGTTGAAGTTTGCTCGGTATGTCACCCGTTCTACACAGGTAAGCAGCGCATCCTTGATACTGGTGGTCGCGTTGCCAAGTTCGAACAACGCTTCGGTAAGTCTGTTAACAAGGATGAGGCTGCCGCAGCTAACTAGCTTTCTAAAGAAACCGCAGCGCAGCCTTAACGGTTGCGGTCGCGGTTTTTTTATTTCGCAATCTAGTCCGCAGTAGATACCCAGTAGATACCCAGTAGATACGCCGTAGATACGCCGTAGATAAGGAGCAGTCCCGTGAGCAATGATCGCTTTGCATCAGCCCATGAAATGGTGCGCGAGTATGCCGAACTTGAAACAAAAATGGCTGATCCCGCTATTCATGATGATCAAGCTAACGCTCGCAAACTAGGGCGACGCTACGCCCAACTTGGACCAGTTGTTGCCGGTTTCAAAGCCTGGAAATCAGCCGAAGAAGATTTGATTGCAGCAGCAGAATTGCTTGAAGTTGATTCTGAGTTTGCATCTGAAATTCCGGCACTCGAAATTGCGCGGGATGCTGCTGCCGAAAAGTTAGAAGAGTTGCTCCTTCCCCGTGACCCAAATGATGATCGCGATGTGATTTTGGAGGTTAAAGCCGGCGCTGGCGGCGATGAGTCGGCCTTGTTTGCTGGTGATTTGCTGCGCATGTACCTGCGTTATGCCGAAAAGCATAATTGGAAAGTTGAAATAATTGATGCCACCGAAAGTGAAATGGGTGGATATAAAGATATTTCGGTAGTGATTAAATCAAAAGGAACTGCCGCCCTGGGCGAGTCACCTTACGCCCGCCTTAAATTTGAGGGAGGAGTACATCGGGTGCAGCGGGTACCAGAAACCGAAAGCCAGGGTCGCATCCATACCTCTGCTGCCGGAGTTTTGATTTTGCCAGAAGCCGAAGAGATCGATGTGGATTTAAATATGAACGATGTCCGGGTAGATGTTTTCCGCTCCTCTGGCCCGGGCGGTCAATCCGTTAATACCACTGACTCGGCGGTGCGATTGACCCACGTGCCAACTGGAATTGTAGTTTCTTGCCAAAATGAAAAAAGTCAACTGCAAAACAAAGAGTCCGCGCTACGCATTTTGCGGTCCCGCTTGCTAGCCGATGCCCAAGAAAAAGCGGAAGCGGCTGCCTCTGCCGAACGCAAGAGTCAGGTTCGTACCGTGGATCGTTCCGAGCGAATCCGCACCTACAATTTTCCGGAAAATCGCATTAGCGATCACCGCGTTAATTACAAAGCGAATAACTTGGATGCCGTGCTAAATGGCGATCTCGATGAACTGATTCAAACTTTGCTGGATGCCGATAAAGCTGCCCGTTTGGCAAACGCCAACTAACGATGGAGATCAAAGCAGTTTTGCGAGCTGCGAAATCGCAATTGAGTGAGTCTGGAATTTCCGAAGTTGATGCCGAACATTTGTTGGCTCATGTGATGGGTCGCTCACGGATGGATCTGCACAACCCGGTACTGGTAGCAGCACCATTGCTTGGACTTGCCGATCAAGATGTACTGGAAGAACAATTCTTTGCGCTGTTAGATCGTCGACTCAACTTTGAGCCGTTGCAGTACTTAACCGGCACCGCACCCTTTCGACACTTAGAAATTGAAGTTGGCCCAGGTGTATTGGTGCCGCGACCAGAATCAGAGTTATTGGTGGAAGCGGTGCTACAACATATTAAGAGTTTGCCAGCACCCGCTAGTGTGATTGATCTGGGCGCAGGATCCGGTGCGTTAGCACTTGCTATTGCAACGGAAGCGCCCACAACACGAGTGATTGCGGTCGAAAAAAGCCCAGCCGCCTTGTTCTGGCTTAAGAAAAACATCTCAGTTATTGCCGAAAATGTTCGAGTCGTTGCAGGTGATGTGGTTGATGCCTTACCCGGAATCAAGTGCGATGTAGTTATTGCTAACCCACCATATATACCAAATTCACAAAGCCTGCCGCGGGATGTCGCCGCATTTGAGCCACATATTGCCTTATTCGGTGGACCAACCGGTTTGGAGGTGCCACAGCTCTTTATCGCAGCGGCTGCGCGATTATTAAAAC
This sequence comes from Actinomycetes bacterium, assembly GCA_043776875.1. Taxonomy (GTDB): domain Bacteria; phylum Actinomycetota; class Actinomycetes; order Nanopelagicales; family Nanopelagicaceae; genus Planktophila. The sequence goes on along the minus strand of JAYVQU010000041.1, from coordinate 45,432 downwards.
CAGGTGGTGTTTTAGTAATCGAACATGCGGAAGATCAAGGTGCGGCAATTGCCGAACTCTTGGATGTAGATTTTTTTGAAGTTGCCCGCCATGATGACCTAGTAGGGCGGCCACGTTGGATTAGTGCGGTGAGGAGGTAGCCATGGCAAAAGAGGTAGATCTGAAAAAGGGTGAGCTAACTCGTCATGTAAATAAAGCTGCTAAAGCAATTGCTGACGGTTTCATTATCGCAATTCCAATGGAAAGCAGTTATGCATTTGCTTGCGATGCCTTCCGCGTTGAAGCGGTACGTGCAATGCATGTGCTTCGAGGTGATCCCTTGTTCACAGCCGCGCAGGTAATTGTTGGAAGTGTAAAAACAACTGAGGGCATTATTCGTGAGGTTACACCAGAAATTAAAGGATTAATGAAAAAGTTTTGGCCAGGAATGCTCTCACTCAACCTGCGACCGCAACTTAGCCTTACTTGGAATCTAGGCGATGCAAATCAATTAGATCGAGTCAGCTTGCGAATTCCACGCGCCAAGTTTGCCAAAGCTCTAGCTATGCAAACTGGACCTTTGGCAATTACCAGCGCAGCTCGCAAAGGCATGCCGACAGCGCAATCCCTGGTTGACATATTTGTGCTTGACTCTGATTTAGCGCTGAAGTTTAACAATGGAAAGTTGCGCAAAGGCCCAATTTCTACGGTGCTAGAGGCAGATGAAACCGGTGTTCGCTTGCTGCGCGAAGGCGCAATCTCGCTAGCCGAGATCCAAAGGATCGTACCGGGAGCAACTGGAATCTAGCGGCGACCACCAGCTAGTGGGCTAGGGAGATAGAATTCAAGTATGTCTGAAACTTTTTATGGCTCTGATTTCGATCGCTTAAACTTGCAAGATCCAGAAATTGCTGCGGTTCTACTTTCCGAACTCAAACGGCAACAGAGTAATCTGCAATTGATCGCATCGGAAAACTTCACCTCACGCGCAGTGCTGGCAACGCTAGGTTCCACACTTTCCAACAAATACGCGGAAGGTTATCCAGGAAAACGATATTACGGGGGCTGCGAGGAGGTGGATAAAGCAGAATACCTGGCAATTGAACGCGCAAAATCTTTGTTTGGGGCAGAACATGCAAATGTGCAACCGCATTCAGGAGCTTCGGCAAACATCGCGGTGTATCAAGCATTTACCAAGCCCGGGGACACCATACTTGCGATGTCATTGCCACACGGAGGTCACCTCACCCATGGTTCACCAGTTAACTTTTCCGGTAAGTGGTTTAAGGTCGAGTCGTACGGGGTTCGATCTGATAATGAATTAATCGATTACGATCAACTTCGTGATCAGGCTAACAAAACTAAGCCAAAGATGATTTGCTCAGGTGCAACTGCCTATCCATCACTGATTGATTTTGAAAAGATTCGTGCAATTTGTGATGAGGTCGGCGCAATCATGTGGGTCGATGCCGCGCATTTCATCGGTTTGGTTGCTGGAAAAGCAATTCCTTCACCAGTTCCATATGCAGATGTAGTCTCATTTACGACACACAAAGTATTACGTGGACCTCGTGGAGGAATGATTTTGGCTAAGGCAGCACATGCGGCAGCTATTGATAAAGCGGTATTTCCTGGAATTCAGGGTGGTCCGATTATGTCGGCCGTTGCCGGCAAAGCAGTTGCCCTCGCTGAGTGCGCAACCCCGGCATATCAAAAGTATGCAAAGGATGTAATTGCTAATGCAAAGGCGTTGGCGGCCGCCCTGGAATCCGAAGGCATGCGGGCAGTCTCTGGCGGAACCCAAACTCACTTGGCATTAATTGATATTCGCAGCACTGGTGTAACTGGCAAGGTAGCCGATGCGCGTTGTGGCGCGGCCGGAATTGTTATCAATAAGAACTCAATTCCTTACGATCTAGAAAAGCCAGGCATTACTAGTGGTATTCGGGTTGGTTCACCTGCAACAACAACACAAGGAATGGGCGTAGTGGAGATGAAGCAGATCGCTTCTTTAATTTCGTGTGCAATCAAGACCGATGATGCGGCAGCGCATGCTGCAATTAAGACTGAGGTGCATGCACTTACCGCTCGTTTTCCTATTTACCAGGCGTAAGCGCATTCCATGCGCGAGTACTTAATTACCCTGCTGATTTGCGCAGCGCTGTGTTATTTAATTACTCCACTTGTTCGGGCACAGGCAATTCGCTTTGGTGCGGTTGCGAAAATCCGTGATCGAGATATTCACAGCGTCCCAACTGCGCGTTGGGGTGGAGTTGCCATGTGGCTGGCGATGGCGCTGACATTTATGATCGTTAATCACCTGCCCTTGGTTGGGAAATCATTTGGACAGGAAGCCCAAGGAATTTTTCTGGCTGCAACCGCAATTGTTTTATTAGGAATGGCCGATGATCGTTTTGAACTCGATGCTTTAACCAAACTAGCCGGTCAAGTTTTCGTTGCTGGAATTCTGTTGGTATATGGAATCCAAATTTTGTGGCTGCCAATAAATGGCGTCATAACTTTGCCACCTAGCATTGGCCAACTTGTTACCGTTTTAATTGTTTTGGTGGTGATTAATGCCGTTAACTTTATTGATGGAATGGATGGTTTGGCTACCGGGATAGTAGCAATTTCCGGGATTGCCTTCTTTGCTTTTGCCTACCTGTTAGCGGTTGAATATGGCTTTAGTCGTGCCGGTACGCCATCACTGATAACTGCGGTATTGATTGGTATTTGCCTAGGTTTCTTACCCCACAACATCAGCCCAGCGAAGATATTTATGGGCGATAGCGGCTCAATGCTATTAGGCTTATTGCTTTCTGCGGCTGCAATCACATTAACCGGGCAAGTAGATCCGAATGCAATTTCTGCCGAATCACTTGGGCCAACATTGTTGCCCTTGCTACTTCCATTTGCAGTCCTTGCGATTCCGTTTTTGGACTTATTACTTGCAGTTGGACGACGAGTTAAAGCCGGGAAATCGCCATTTGCTCCCGACAATCAACACCTGCACCATCGATTGCTCGGCGCTGGAAATTCAACAAACAAGACCGCACTAATTTTGTATTTATGGACTGCAACGATTGCATTTCCAGTAACGGTACTGGCTTTCGCTCCTTGGTGGGTTGCCTTAATCACGGTTTTGATTTTAGCAGCAACAAGTATCGGTGTTATGAAAATTAGAAAGGAGGTCAAAGTATGAGCCAACAAAGTAATGAATCACAGATTCTGCGCGGAGCATTTTTTCCAACCTTAATTGTGAGTCTAATTGCAATTGCAGTTTCATCTATTGTCAAAGGTCTCAGTGGTTTTTGGGGTGCACTACTTGCCCAATTTGTGGTCATTGTCTTTTTTGTTATTCACATTGCAGTATCCAGAATGACACGAAACTTAGATCCAATTTCAACTATGGCGATGGTGCTTTTTTCATACTTTGCAAAACTTTTTGCCCTTGGAGCACTGCTGTGGGCGATCACCAAGTTCACCGATCGAAGCACAGTTGACCGCATCACCTTTGGGATCACCGCTATTGCGCTGACAATCGCTTGGTTGTGGGGTGAGATTGCCAGTTTTATGAAACTTCGTTTACATTTACCTCTCCCCAGTAATCCAATCCCCAGTAATCCAATCCCCAGTAATCCAAAGGAGTAGCTGATGGCAAGAGGTGAAGAGAATGCAATGTGGTCGATCTTTGGCTACCTCCTATCCGGACTCGTTTTTTGGGGTGGCATCGGTTATGGGCTCGACCAATGGCTCGATCAGGGGATTTTTACCTTAATCGGTCTGCTTGTCGGAATCAGCGGGGCGATCTACTTAGTCTGGTTACGCTTTGGACGCGAGTGACCCGATACACCTACAAACCCCCTATTTCGATTTCTCATTAATAACCCATCTCCCATAAGGTTGCCCCGTCTTACCATTACGTCACAAATAGAGGAGTTTGCGTGCGCGTGCTAATGCGTTCTGCTGCTGAAGGTGAAGGATTCGTCCCACCTAGTAGCAATGATTTTGAACTCCCGCCTATTTTTGGTGACAATGTTTACACAACAAAGCCAATTTTTTTAGTTTTTCTTTCCGTCATTTTGATTTCAGCATTTTTCATTTTGTCTGCTCGCAAGGCAGCGATCGTCCCAAGCAAGTTCCAATTTGCGGGTGAATCTGTGTATTCATTTGTTCGCGAAAACCTTGCCAAAGAAGTTATCGGGCGCGACTTTTTACGATTTGTGCCGTACTTATTCACTTTGTTCACATTCATCCTCGTTAACAATCTATTTGGAATTATTCCGTTAATTCAGTTTCCGACGATGTCTCGGGTATCATTTCCATATATTTTGGCGCTCTCGACTTACTTAGTTTTTCATTATGTAGGTATTCGCAAACAAGGTGCATTTAAGTACTTCAAAGAAATTATGTTTATGCCGGGCGTTCCAAAGGCTGCGTATATCTTGATTACCCCGCTAGAAATTCTTACTTTCTTTGTGGTACGTCCATTAACGCTTGCTCTGCGTCTTTTTGCAAATATGTTTGCGGGCCACTTGTTGTTGCTCGTGTTTATCTTGGGTGGAGAGCATCTACTCCAAGGTGTAATTGGTTTGAAGTTGATCAGCCCATTTGCCTTCGGCATTGGCATTGTGTTGACCTTCTTTGAATTCATGGTTCAATGCTTGCAGGCGTACATCTTTACGCTGCTAGCAGCTCTATACATCGCCGGCGCCCTTGCCGACGAGCACTAATCGGAAATAAGGAGAAAAAAATGACAGGTACACTAAACCTTGTTGGTTTTGGCCTTGCAGCAATTGGTCCCGGTATCGCAACTGGACTTATCTTCGCCGCATACATCAACGGTGTTGCACGTCAACCAGAAGCACGTAGCGTGCTACAGCCAATCGCGTTCCTTGGATTTGCCCTTGCTGAAGCGCTCGCACTCTTCGGCCTCGTTCTCGCATTCGTTCTCTAAATCCTTCGACAATTTGATTATTGAAAATTAAGGACAACAAATGCAATATCTGAAATTAGCTGAGGTAGAAAAGATCAACCCGCTGATACCTCATACCGCTGAATTAGTGGTCGGCGCGATCGCCTTTACCCTGCTATTCCTAACACTGCGAAAGTTCGTAGTACCAATGTTTGAAAAGGCATTCGAAGCGCGTACCAATGCAATTCAAGGTGGCATCGAACGTGCTGAGAAGGCGCAGTTAGCGGCACAACGTGCACTAGTTCAGTACAACGAGCAACTTTCACATGCACAGGCAGAAGCACAGACTCTTCGTGAAGAAGCTCGCGTTCAAGGCGTAGCCATTATTGATGAACTTCGTGCGAAAGCACAGGAAGAAGCCGCGCGTATCACCGCGACCGCAATTGCAGCTATCGAAGCAGAACGCCAGCAAGCTGTTACCTCACTTCGCAATGAAGTCGGTGCTTTAGCTGTTGAACTCGCTTCGAAGATTGTTGGTGAGGCACTTGATGATCAAGCTCGTCAATCACGAATCGTTGATCGTTTCTTAGAAGATTTAGAAAAAACTAACAAGTAGAAGAATGAAGAAAAAGGAAAAAAATAGATGAGAGCTCACTTCGGAGGCAGCAGTCGCAAGTCACTTGTGGCTGCACGCATAGCACTTGATGCTGCCTTGAAAGGCGTTGACGCCGATAAAGCATCAACGTTGAGCGCTGAACTTTTCTTTATAGCAGATGTTTTGGGATCAAGTATTTCGATACGTCGTGCACTAACTGATCCGGCGCGTGATGGAAAGGCAAAAGCAACATTTATCTCTGACCTTTTCGGAACAAAGATTGGCGCAACTTCACTTGGGTTAGTTACTGAACTTTCAGTTCTGCGCTGGTCGGCACCAAAGGATCTGGTATTAGTTGTAGAACAATTAGCAATTGAAGCAGAAGCATCAACTGCCAATATTGCCGGTGAACTCGACCGGGTAGAAGCTGAAATTTTCACGGCAGCAGCAGCCTTTGCTGGTTCATCCGAGCTTCGCAAAGCACTGACATCAGATGCTACGAATGCAAAACTGACTTTGGTTGCCGACATTCTCAAGGGCGCATCTGGTTCAACGGTAAAACTGATTTCTCAAATGGTTAATGCTTGGCGAGGCCGCAGCATCGAAGCCGCATTCGCGGACTATCAATGGGCACTCGCTGCTCGCCGTAATCGAGTAATCGCATTGGTTAAAGTAGCTGCACCAATGAGTCAAGCACAACTAGATCGGCTAACGACTGCACTAACAAACAAAGTTGGACAACCTGTTCGAATCAACATTGAAATTGATCCATCAGTGCTAGGTGGCCTTTCCGTGAAGTTCGCAGATGAGATTGTTGATGGATCAGTTTCAAATCGTTTGGCTGGGGCCGCACGCGCCTTGGCTGGAAGCAAATAAAGGGAGAAACACATGGCAGACCTAAAGATCAATCCGGAAGAGATTGCGGGTGCCTTAGCGAACTTCGTTAAGTCATACGATCCAGGCGTTGCAGCTCGCGACGAAGTCGGAACCGTTACCCAAGCCGGCGATGGCATCGCTCGTGTCGAAGGGTTGCCATCGACCATGGCAAATGAGTTGTTACAGTTTGAAAATGGCACACTTGGTCTTGCGCTCAACCTCGACGTCCGTGAAATCGGTGTTGTTATCTTGGGTGGAACAACTGGAATTGAAGAAGGAACATCAGTTCGTCGTACCGGTGAAATTCTTTCGGTACCGGTTGGCGATGGTTTCCTCGGCCGGGTCGTTGACGCCCTTGGAAAACCAATTGATGGCAAAGGTGAGATCAAAGCTGATGCGCGTCGCGCCCTTGAAGTACAGGCTCCCTCTGTAGTTCAGCGCCAGCCAGTTAAAGAACCACTTGCTACAGGTATTAAGGCAATTGATGCAATGACCGCGATTGGTCGCGGACAGCGCCAGTTGATTATTGGTGACCGTCAGACTGGAAAGACTGCGGTTGCGATTGACACAATTATTAACCAGAAAGAAAACTGGAAATCAGGGGATAAGAAGAAGCAGGTTAAGTGTATTTACGTTGCTATTGGCCAGAAGGGTTCAACAATTGCATCCGTAAAAGGAGCACTCGAAGAAGCTGGCGCAATGGAGTACACAACAATCGTTGCCTCGCCAGCATCAGATCCAGCAGGTTTTAAGTACTTAGCTCCTTACACAGGTTCGGCAATTGGTCAGCACTGGATGTATAACGGCGAGCACGTTCTCATCGTGTTTGATGATTTATCAAAGCAAGCTGAGGCTTATCGTTCAGTCTCCTTGCTACTTCGTCGTCCACCAGGTCGGGAAGCCTACCCAGGTGATATTTTCTATTTGCACTCACGTTTACTAGAACGTTGCGCAAAACTTTCCGATGAATTAGGTGGCGGTTCCATGACCGGATTGCCAATCATTGAAACTAAGGGAAATGATGTTTCGGCATTTATTCCGACCAACGTAATTTCGATTACGGATGGACAGTGCTTCTTGGAAACAGATTTGTTTAACGCCGGTGTTCGCCCAGCGATCAACGTTGGTGTTTCGGTTTCTCGTGTTGGTGGTTCTGCTCAGACTAAGGCGATGAAGAAGATCGCTGGTCGTTTGCGGCTTGACCTGGCACAGTTCCGCGAACTTGAAGCTTTTGCGGCTTTTGGTTCAGATCTAGATGCGGCATCAAAGGCGCAGCTTGAGCGCGGTGCTCGTATGGTTGAACTGCTCAAGCAGGGTCAGTACTCACCGTACTCATTGGAGCGTCAGATCGTTTCAATCTGGGCGGGTACATCTGGCAAGCTGGATGATGTTGCAGTTGTGGATATTCGTCGCTTCGAAGCAGAGCTACTTGACTTTATTGGTCGGGAACGCAAAGAGATCTTTGCCGTAATTTCCGAAACTAAACTACTTGAAGATGACACCATTGCCAAGATGGAGGAAGTGGTTTTGGCATTTAAGAAATTATTCAAATCATCTGCTGCAGGTATCATCAATGATGCGCCAGCAGAAGCACTCGAAGGTGAAGAAGCAGAGCAAGTTACTAAGTACGTCCAGCCGGCAGTAAAGAAGTAACTTATGGGTGCCCAACTTCGCATTTATCGCAGACGTATGCGATCGGTTAAAGCGACCAAAAAGATTACGAAGGCAATGGAGTTAATTTCTACTTCTCGAATCGTTAAGGCGCAGCTACGGGTCAAAGCTTCAACTCCTTATGCAAATGAGTTAACTCGTGCGGTATCTGCAGTTGCCACCTTCTCATCAACAAAGCATCCGCTGACTACTGCATCGGAAAACCCAAAACGGGCAGCGGTTTTAATTATTTCGGCAGACCGTGGAATGGCTGGTGCTTACTCAAATAATGCAATAAAGGAAGGCGAGCAGTTAGCTGTACTTCTAAAGGAGCGCGGACTTGCCACAAAGTCTTATCTAGTTGGTCGTAAAGCAGTTAACTACTACCGTTACCGTAGTCGCGAGATTGCTGGGCAATGGACTGGTTTTTCCGATAATCCAACTTATGAAGATGCCCGTGAAGTTGCGGATGCCTTAATTGAAGCCTTCATTCTTGATGCTCAAGTAGATGTCCATGGTGTTGATGAGATTCACATTATCTTCACTGAGTTCAAATCGATGCTTACCCAAAATGCTATGGCCAAGCGCATGCTTCCATTGGAAGTAGTTGAAACCGATACGCCAGCACCTGCTGGTTTGCTACCCATGTATGAATTCGAACCTAATTCCGGGGTAGTGCTCAATGCACTTTTGCCTCGCTATATTCAGGCTCGAGTATTTAATGCGATGTTGCAATCTGCAGCTTCAGAGCATGCAGCTCGTCGTCGCGCAATGAAATCAGCAACTGACAACGCTGATGATCTAATCAAGGCGTTAACGCGACTTGCGAACGCGGCTCGTCAGGCCGAAATCACCCAAGAGATCAGTGAAATTGTTGGCGGCGCAGACGCGTTGGCCTCAGCTAGTGCAGGGAGTGAATGATGTCGAACTCAAAAAATGGCCGGGTAGCTCGCGTTATCGGACCGGTGGTGGATATTGAATTTCCAGCCGATTCCATGCCAGCGATCTTTAATGCCCTTCAAGTCCAGACAACCTTGTCAGGTACTACTCGTACCTTGACCCTTGAGGTTGCCCAACACATTGGCGATAATCTGGTGCGAGCAATCTCGATGCAGCCAACCGACGGTATGGTCCGGGGCGCAGAAGTTTCCGATACTGGAGCAGCGATCTCAGTTCCGGTTGGTGATGTCACAAAGGGTCACGTGTTCAACACCCTTGGTGAATCACTAGATGTGCCAACCTCCTCCCTCGACATCAAAGAGCGTTGGCCAATTCACCGTGATGCACCAGCTTTTGATCAGTTGGAGTCAAAAACGGAGATGTTTGAGACCGGGATCAAAGTCATCGATCTGCTTACCCCGTATGTAAAGGGTGGAAAGATCGGTCTATTTGGCGGCGCAGGTGTTGGTAAGACCGTTTTGATTCAGGAAATGATTTACCGAGTAGCGGAAAACTTCGGTGGTGTTTCGGTATTTGCCGGTGTTGGTGAGCGCACTCGTGAGGGTAATGACTTGTTCCTGGAAATGACTGAAACCGGTGTTATTAATAAGACCGCTTTGGTCTTCGGTCAAATGGATGAACCACCTGGCACCCGTTTGCGGGTTGCACTCTCCGCGCTAACCATGGCCGAGTACTTCCGTGATGTGCAGAAGCAGGATGTGCTGTTGTTCATCGATAACATCTTCCGTTTTACCCAAGCTGGATCAGAAGTTTCAACGCTGCTAGGACGTATGCCATCTGCGGTGGGTTACCAGCCAACACTTGCTGATGAAATGGGTCAACTGCAGGAGCGCATCACATCAACCCGTGGTCACTCAATTACATCGATGCAGGCAATCTACGTACCTGCCGACGATATTACCGACCCAGCCCCGCACACAACTTTCGCGCACTTAGATGCAACAACAGTGTTATCTCGTCCGATCTCAGAGCTTGGTATCTATCCAGCGGTAGATCCACTTGACTCAACTTCCCGCATCTTGGATCCACGCTACATCGGCGAGCACCACTTCCGGGTCGCTAACCGAATCAAGCAGATCCTTCAGCGTTACAAGGACCTGCAGGACATCATCGCGATTCTTGGTATCGATGAACTTTCCGAAGATGACCGGGTCCTAGTTGGCCGTGCTCGTCGGATCCAGCGCTTCTTGTCACAGAACACATTTGTGGCAAAGGTGTTTACCGGAATTGAAGGCTCTTTTGTTCCACTTTCAGAGACGATCACAGCTTTCGAAGCACTTGCCGATGGAAAGTACGATCATATTCCAGAGCAGGCCTTCTTTATGTGTGGTGGTCTTGCTGATGTAGAGCGCCGGGCGGCTGAACTAGCAGCAACTTTTGCAAAGTAAATAAAGCATGACACTTAAAGTCGAACTTGTATCTCCAACGCAGCGTGTGTGGTCCGGAGAGGCGGTATCGGTTTCTGCCCGTACCGTAGAAGGCGACATCGGAATTTTGACCGATCATGCGCCGTTGTTTGGAGTACTAGTCGATGGTCAAGTCAGCATTAAGGGCGGCGATGGCAGCACCACTGAGTTTAAAGTCAGTGGTGGGTTCTTGTCTGTGGCAAATAATCGAGTTTCAATTCTGACTGAATCAGTTGGTTAATTTTGATCATGTAAATAATGTTCGGTATTAATGATCCGAACGGTTCGCGATTTTCCACGCATCACAATTGATTGACTGAGCGCCCCAGTAGGGGTGTACCTAATTCCATGAACCAATTCACCGTCGGTAATCCCGGTAGCCGCCAAGAAAACATCATCAGAATTAACTAAATCGCGCGTTGTCAGAACTGGGCCTGAACTCTTTCCATCAATATGAAGTTGGCCTTGAATGGATCCGCCAAGGCAAATCATGGCAGCTGCAGTAATAACACCTTCGGGAGTGCCGCCAATTCCCATCAGTAAATCAACGCCGGTATCAGGCCGTGCAGTTTCAATTGCAGCAGCGATATCACCATCTTGAATCAGGCGAATCCGTGCACCCGCCGCCCGAATTTCTGAAATCAGTTTTTCATGACGGGGACGGTTAAGCACTACGACTGTGATATCACTAACCTTAAGTCCTTTAGCTTTGGCGACCGCACTTATATTTTCTGCGACGGTTGCGCTGATATTAATCACCGAAGCAGCCTGCGGTCCAGTAACAATTTTGTTCATATAAAAAGCACTCGATGGATCAAACATCGAACCCCGCGGGGCCAGGGCAATAACGCTAATAGCACCGTTCATGCCATTTGCAGTCAGAGAAGTGCCATCAATAGGATCAACCGCCACATCACATAACGGCCCATCTTGATTTCCAACTTCTTCGCCATTATGTAACATCGGTGCATTATCTTTTTCGCCTTCACCGATTACAACTACTCCGCGCATATCAACGGTGTTGATCATCTCGCGCATGGCTTTAACGGCTGCACCATCAGCTAAATCCTTTTGACCACGCCCAACCCATGGGCTGGCGGCAAGAGCTGCAGTTTCAGTTACCCGAATTAATTCCAGGGCAAGGTTGCGTTCGGGTGCCTGCGGGCTCATTCTCTGGTCACTTCTGCGCCTAGACTTTGCAACTGTTCGGCAAAGTTTGGATATCCGCGATCTATGTGAAAAGCCTGATCCACCGTTGACTCGCCTTCGGCAACTAAAGCAGCCAAAATTAAACCAGCACCAGCACGGATATCGTGAGCTTCAACTGGGGCTCCGGATAGCTCCTCTACACCCGTTATCGATGCGTGATGCCCATCTACATGAATGCGTGCACCTAATCTGCTGAGTTCATTTACAAACATGAATCGAGATTCAAAGACATTTTCCGTTACTAATGAATGGCCATCGGCAACCGCATTTAGTGCGATCACCATTGGCATCAAATCAGTGGGAAATCCTGGGTAGGGAAGTGTTGCAACGTCAATAGCTTGTGGGCGAACATTCATGCGCACTCGAATTCCATCGGCGGTAGTAGTAACAACTGCACCAGCCGATGTTAATTTTTCTAATGGAAGTTCAAGATGTTCGGGGCGCGCACCGCGGATAGTAATGTCACCACGCGTCATTGCCGCCGCAAACGCCCAAGTGCCAGTAACTATTCGGTCGGCGATAGTTGTGTGATCAGTAGGATTCAATTTTTCAACACCAGTAATCGTTATTATCGGTGAACCAAGACCTACAATCTTTGCACCCATTGAAATTAAAAACTCACCTAAATCAACTATGTCAGGTTCGCGCGCGGCGTTATCAATTGTGGTTACACCGTTTGCCAAAACCGCTGCCGTCATAATATTTTCGGTAGCACCAACACTTGGAAAATCTAGTTCTACTGACGCACCGGTTAAACCATGTGGCGCCTTGGCAATAACATAGCCATGCTCAATATGAGCTGTAGCACCAAGTACTTCCAGACCCTTAATATGATAATCAAGCCCGCGTGATCCAATTGCATCCCCACCAGGCAACGCAACTTCTGCCTCATGTACGCGCGCAACAAGTGGACCAAGCACATTGATAGTTGCGCGCATTTTTCGCACCAACTCATAATCTGCGCGATGGGACGGCGTTACTGGCACCTTAATTGTTACCGTGTCCGCGCCGCGCTCAATGGTGCACCCAAGCCGGGTCAACAGCTCGGCCATGATCGCTACATCAGCTATATCTGGCACATTGCGAATAGTTGTTGTGCCAGTTGCTAGCAAAGATGCAGCCATTAACTTCAAAACCGAGTTTTTGGCACCAGTGACAGTTACCTCCCCACGCAAGGCGATGCCGCCAACTATGCGAAAACGGTCGTGAGATGCCATGGCTGGAGTCTACTTATAGGGTAGGGACATGGTTAATTTAACGCGCATTTATACAAAGACTGGCGATGATGGCACAACATCACTTGGAGATATGAGTCGTACCTCAAAAAATGATCCACGTCTTGAGGCATATGCCACGGTCGATGAAGCTAATTCAACGATTGGCGTAGTACTCTCCTCAGATGAGTTAGTCGATGATGTTCGTACGCTCTTATTGCGAATTCAAAATGATCTATTTGATGTCGGCGCTGATCTTTGTACCCCTGTAGTTGATGCACCAACCTTTGCACCACTTCGAGTATTGGAATCCCAAATTACATATTTAGAAGCGCAGATCGATAAATACAATGCAGGTTTAGTGTCATTGCGATCCTTCGTTCTTCCTTCAGGTACACCGGCAGCGGCACATCTTCATGTTGCGCGCACCGTAGTTCGTCGCGCCGAACGTCGCACTTGGGCCGCAATCCACGCTTTTGGTGACGGGGTGAATCCATTGACCGCAAAATATTTAAATCGGTGCTCCGATTTGCTGTTTGTATTGGCGCGTGATGCAAATAAGAAAATTGGAGATCAGTTGTGGGTTCCCGGAGCTAATCGCTAAGGAGTAATCGTATAAGAGGTACTTGGTACCTTTTCGGTTGGTACATCACGACGACACTCCGCCTTGATATTTCCAACTGAGTGCAGCAGTTCTATGGGCTCTTTGCTGGTAATTAAAATCGTTGCATACTTTTTAGGGCCGGTCCTAGAAAAAGTTGTTCGAACCTGGCCAAATATCTTTTGCGTCTTATCTTCTATTGATGTTATACCTTTTACATCAGCGGTAATCACCCACCATTTGCATCCAATCAAAGATACGACCTGTACTGCGCCACAGGAAAACTTTTCACAGACTGGAACGCCATCATCGGTGCTTGCCAACGCTTTAATAAGTACTTTGTCACTAGATGCCAGCCCCACCAGTTCTTTCGCCGTTGGAAGCTTGGCAAAGGTGTTTCCGTCACTACTTTTCTTAAAGCCCTTTGGCGGCCACATTGGAGCTGGGGAAGGGATTACTTTTGACTTTTCCTTGGCAACCGAAATGGTCGATGCAGTACTAGTCACTGTCGAGCTAGCCACTGGCGTTAGCAAAGCTAAAACCAGTGTCGCTACTAACGCCGACCTAATCACGGTCCCACTTAAATTTTCTAACCGAGAAAAATACACCGATGATTAACCAGAGCACCAATATCAAAAAGGTTCTTTCATTTTCCCATGATTTAGCAACCTCTTGGGTTGCAAATGATTCTGGCAGAAAAACTGAGCGCATGCCTTGGGTGAGCCATTTCAGCGGGAAAATTGCCGCTATTTGTTGCATCCAGGCAGGTAGTTGCGTGAAGACAAAGAAAACTCCACTAAAGAATTGAAGAATAATCACGATGGGGGAGACAACGGCGGAAGCCCCTCTTCCACTTTTTGGAACAATAGAGAATGCGATTCCAAGTGCAGTTGAGCAAGCACTCCCCAAGAGAACTAGCCAGGTGAAGGTAACCCACTTGCTAATCTCCGTAGGCATCTCAAGGCCAAAGAACAAGAGGCCAAATCCTAATAGTAGGAGAATTTGGATAAGCATGCTAACAAAGACCAAAATAGCTTTTCCGATGAAGTAACTTGATACTGGCATTGGAGTTCCACGAAGCCGCTTTAAGGTACCAAAATCTCGTTCCATTGGAATCGTAATTGCCAAGGCTTGAAAACCAGTATTGACAAGTCCTGATGCAATCATGCCAGCGACAAAGTATTGCGAAAAGGTGACGCCAGGTGCGATTGTATCTTTAAATACCGAACCAAAAATTGCCAATAAAATAACTGGAAATAGTAGGGTGAATACGACCGACTCTCTTTGGCGGGCAAACTGTCTGATCTCCAGACCACCGCGACGAACTCCTATGTGCAAGGCGCTGGGAACCTTATTCATCAACGCCCCCGATCATTTCCAGATAGATATCTTCCAAAGATGGTCGGGTAACGATTAGCTCAGGTATCTCGCCACCAAATTGTGTTGACAGTTTCCAGACAAGTGCGGTTGGGTTATCAGATTTTTCCGATTTCATTGTTGATCCATCGCGCCACTGCACCGTTGCCTGCGCAGTTGATCTCCCTCCCAGTTCTGCCGGCGTTGAAACTTCAATGATCACACCGCGGTTGATTACGCCAACTCGATCAGCCAATGCCTCTGCCTCATCTAAGTAATGTGTTGTTAAGAGTATGGTTGTGCCATCTTTTCGAAGTTGTTGAATTAAGGCCCAAAAAATTCGGCGCGCTTCTGGATCAAATCCGGTGGTTGGTTCATCGAGAAAGAGAAGTTCCGGATTGCCGATAAGTCCAAGCGCCACATCTAAGCGACGGCGCTGACCCCCGGATAAGTTACGGATGAGTGCGCCCTGTTTTTCTATTAATCCAACGCTAGCTATAACCTCATCAACATCGCGCGGATTTGAGTAGTAACCGCGGAAGTGATCGATTGTTTCTACGACTGTTAAATCGCCAGCATCGGCTGAGCCTTGCAAAACGATTCCGATCCGGTTGCGCCATAGGCGAGCCGCATGACCCTTACTTTGCGGATCAAAGCCCAAAACAGAGACTGATCCGCTATCACGAGTACGTAAGCCTTCCAGGATCTCAACCGTTGTGGTTTTACCCGCACCGTTGGGGCCAAGCAGGGAAAAGATCTCGCCCTGCGCAATATCAAGATCCACGCCATTCACTGCGTGAATTTGACGGTAGCTCTTTTTTAGGCCTTTGACTTCGATGAGGCTCATCTGGGTACTTTACTATGCGAAAATACACCTGTGAGCCCGCGTAGAAATTATCCAAAAAAGCGACAAAAGCCGGAAACGCCGTCGGAAATTAACATTGCATCCATGGGTGAGAGTGTTGAAGAACATAGCGACGGGAGTTATGTCGTACGAAGACTGACCGGATCGGGTTCAACCAAGCCTTATAGATGCCCAGGTTGCGATCAGTTAATTCCACTGGCAACTCCGCACATAGTTGCCTGGCTTGAATATGATGAGGATGGTCGTCGCCATTGGCATAATGCGTGTTGGGCGAAAAAGAATAAGCGTGGTCCTAATACTCAACGCACCCGCAATGCGCCACGTTTTTAAATTATTTTAAGTTTTCAGTAACGGTAAGAATTAACCCAATCTACCTTTGAGCAACTTGGTAGCTTCAATTACTATTTTGTCTTCCTGTGGTCGACGTTTGAAGCTTAATAAGTTCAGCGGAAGGTTAAATCGGGTTCGGACAACGGTGCGCGCATAGGTATATTCCAACAAACCTTCTGGGCCATGAACTCTTCCGTACCCACTCTCTTTCACACCTCCAAATGGCACACTGGCAATTGTGGCAAAGGAAAATGTTGAATTAATTGCAACCATTCCACAATGCAATTGCGATGCAATTTTCTTGCCTGCTCGCTTTGACCAAACACTTGCACCGAGTCCATATCGAGAAGCATTGGAAAGCTCGATGGCTTCTTGTATATTCGCTACCCGATTAATAATAATGATGGGTCCGAAAGTTTCTTCCCGAACTGCAGTTGAATTTTCCGGCACATCAACCAGAATTACTGGCTGCACAAAGGGTGCTTGCACCGACTTTTCACTTCCTAAAGCAAAACTGCCACCATCTTTAATTGCGGATTTAATATGAGCGGTGATTACCTTTATTTGAGACGGCTTTGTGGCTGGACCATAGTTACCAGCGCCAGGTGCACCGGCCTGCAAAGTCTGGGCAAGTGCGACCGCTTTGGCGATGAAGAGATCAGCAACTTTCTGATCAACATAAACCCGTTCGGCACCAATGCATGACTGACCAGCATTGGCCATGGCAGACCAAATAGTTGCATCAACTGCACGGTCGATGTGCGCATCCGATGCGACGATGACTGGATCTTTTCCGCCACATTCCAAAATCACCGGCGTCATATTGGTGGCGCATGCTGCAGCAACCAACTTTGCGGTCTTTGTGGATCCGGTAAATGAAAGTTTGTCGATCGCGCTGGTACATAGCGCAGCACCGGTTTCTGCCAAACCGGTAATAGTTGTGAAAATATCAGCAAAGGGGGCAACGGTGCTAAAACTCTCCTCCAACCAAAGGCCGACGCCAGGAGTGAACTCACTTGGCTTAAAAACAACGGTGTTTCCAGCTGCTAGGGCGTAAGAGATTGTGCCAACTGGAGTAAAAATTGGGTAGTTCCAAGGACCGATAACCCCAACGACTCCTAATGGGGAGCGCTCGACGGTAGCCGCCATATTTGCCATCAATGCTCCGGGTGCGCGATAAGCGGTGCGCATAATCTCTTCCGCATGTCGCGCTGCCCAACCGATATGGCTAACCGCAATGCTGGCCTCCAGTTTTGCATCGCTGAGTGGCTTACCGGTTTCGCGAGAAATGATTTGCGCCACCTGATTAACATTATTAATGATGAAGGTGCTCCATGCCAGCAACACTTTCTTACGTCCGCTGAAACCAAGTTTTACCCATTGCGTACTTGCGGTACGCGCATGTGCAACTACCTCTGCTACCTCTTTCGCAGAATGAATTGGATAGGTTCCGATGACTTCACCGCTCACCGGGTTATGTGAATTAAAGGAACGGGCCATGTCGGCAAGCCTAGCTGGGTGTCGATAGGATTTGAAGCATGAAGCAGCGGGTTGGTCCAGGAAGTAAATTCTTATCGCTGCGCACCCGGTTTCATGTCACAACTGTTGATGGTGCTTCTTTAGTTGGTGAAATCGCTGCCCCAGTAGGCGAGTCCAAAGGGTCAATTTTATGTTTACATCCACTCCCTACTGCTGGCGGAATGATGGATAGCCATATCCTTAAAAAGGCAGCTAACCGATTACCGGCAATGGCCGGAATAAGCGTCGTTAGATTTAATACCCGTGGCACCATCAGTGAAGCAGGCCGTAGCAGTGGAACTTTTGATAACGGCGGGGCAGAACGCTTTGATGTCGAGGCGATGCTCAATTACTGCTTCGACACTTTGAAGTTAGAAAATCTTTGGGTTGTGGGTTGGTCATTTGGAACTGACTTAGCGCTCCGGCATGCCAAGGATTCGCGGCATAAAGGATTGATTTTGCTAAGTCCACCACTTAAAACAACCAGCGAGGAAGCGCTTTTGTACTGGAATAATGATGCCCGACCAATAATCGCACTTGTTCCAGAGTTTGATTATTTTCTGAAACCAGCTGCCGCCCGCGAGCGGTTTGCAATTATTCCTATTTTAAAAATTATTGCAGTTGACGATGCAAAGCATCTCTGGGTGGGCGAACCATCAGTGCATCGGGTTTTATCTGAAATCAACACTATTGTCACGGGCGAGCGCCAGCCACTTCCGCTTGAGTTCTAAGCTTCATTGGCTCTTGGAATTACCACCTCATCGAGGATTAAAATAATTGATGCCGCCACTGGGACTGCTAGTAATCCACCCACTAATCCTAAAAGTGATGATCCGATGAGGGCGGAAATAATTGTTACCGCTCCCGGTACCGATAATGTTCGCTTCATAATTCTAGGGGTCACTATGTAATTCTCGATTTGCACATATACAACATAGGAAATGAAAGCGATCACGCCAATCAATGGCGATTGTGTTAAAGCGATTAGCGTGACGATGCCTGAACCAATAAAGTGGCCAATCAGAGGGATCAATGCAACAACCAGGACGATCATGCCAAGCGCAATTGGGGATGGCAGGCCTAATGTGATTGCCAGGATTATAACAAAGACTCCTGCCATCGCAGCGATCAAAATTTGGCTGCCAACAAATAATCCAACCCGCTCAATTACCGCATTTGTTAAGAGTCTAACTCGATCGCGCCGACTGGCAGGGACTATGGAAAGCCCTAGGTTGATTGCTTGCGGTAAAGATGTTATGAAGTAAAGAGTGAGCACTAAAATGGTGAGTGCGGTGAAAAAACCCGACAGGACTGACTTGCCAACACCGATTACCCCACCAAATGCCGAAATCAGCAAAGTCCCGTCAGATGTAACTGAGTTTAACTTTCTTTGCAAAGCGTCTATCAAACCAAATTGATCATTTAGTTTATAAATGGTCTCGTTCTTCATCAAATCCTGCAAAAGTTGTGGTGCATTAGTGATGAGCGCAGTTCCTTGAGTAACTATAGGAGGAACTACAACTAGCGAGAAAAAGATGACAAAGAGAATAACTGATGAGAAAATTACGGTAACCGCGGCATTTCTGGAAAACTTTCGCCGCCGAAGTGCCTCTACCGCTGGATTTAGCCCAGTTGCCAAAAAAAGCGCGATGAGAATGAGCACAAATATCTGGCTCGCGCTAGCTAATGCCTGCATTAATACAATCGCGGTTAAGACGCCCAAGGTTGCGATAAATCCAAAGTAAAACGGATGCGATTGATTTATTGGTGCCCCTAGTTTTCCGAACTCAAAAGCAACCTTTTTTGCTTTTGCCGGACCAGTGGCGACCTGCTTTATTCGTGGTGAAATAGCCATGAGTACATCCTAAAGTGCCCACAACACTGTTCAATGTGACGTACTGTTCATGTCCCCGTCACAATTATGCGAGAGGATAGCAAGTATGGCGCTGCGGATTACGGGCTTAGGCGAAGAGATCGCCGCAATTACTGGCCTGCCTTGGCATATACCCCTAGAGCAATGGCCAGAGGATCCGGCATTGGCTGAAAAGCGCGGTATCTCCCGCCATGTGGTGCGTTTGGTGCGAGCCAGTGACGACCCAGATGCCGAGGTGTATGCGGTGAAGGAGACCGTTTCCGAGTTTGCTAATCGCGAGTACAAGATTCTGCGCGAACTATCTCACTTTGGCGCGCCATGCGTGGAGCAGATTGCAGTAGTAGAAGGTCGCACAGATGTTAATGGCGAAGAACTTCCATGCGCAATAGTTACCAGATTTTTGCCTTATTCATTACCCTACCGAGTTTTACTATCAGGTGCGGTAACGGCCCATGAAATTACCACCATGGCCAGCGCGCTAGCACTTTTACTGGTTCGGTTGCATCTACTTGGTTTTTGGTGGGGTGATTGCTCATTATCAAATACGCTGTTTCGTCGTGATGCCGAAGGTTTTGCCGCTTATCTAGTCGATGCTGAAACCGGTGAGTTTCAAAAAAGTTTAAGCAACGGACAACGGGAACATGATTTAGATATTGTGCACTTCAATGTGGCGGCCGAACTTGAGGACTTATCGCTATCAGGAGTTCTTAATCCAGGTATGGAACCAATTCGTGCATCGGAAGCGGTGATACGACGGTATCGAAGAATTTGGGCGGCGCTAAATGATCGTCAACTGCTAGATCCTAAGGATCGTCATGCAGTGGAAGGTGCAATGCGCTCGCTACACGATCTTGGATTTGCGGTGGAAGAGGTTTCCATGACAATCGATGGCGATACGCACATGATCTCGTTTCAACCAAAACTTGTGGCAGCTGGTTATCACGCCCAACGATTGCGCGAACTTATGAGACTGGAAACCGAAGAGTTGCAAGCAAAGCGTCTATTAGCATCTTTTGATCGTTATCGTTCTCGTGAAAAATCTTCGGGATTGACTACTCAAGAATTGGCCAAGAATTGGCTGGCCGAAGTATTTGATCCCACCATTGCAAGAGTTCCAGTTCAGATGCAAGGTCGGGTTGAGCGCGCTCAGATGTTCCATGAAATCCTGGAAAATCGCTGGTATTTAAGTGAAAAAGCTGGATATGACGTAGGTCTCGAAGTGGCAACTGATAATTATTGCGCACAAATTTTGCCATCACGTCGAGATTCAGGTGTAGACATAGTTTTTCAATAGCTAGAATGAACACATGAGTTTGCCACCTAATTTTGGGCAGGCCTTTGATTTGAGTTCATTAGCAAAGCCAAAGGTAGATCCTGCGATACCTCTTCCTGGTATAGCCGTTACCGTCGAAAACTTAAGTACTGAAATTTTGCCACTTTCATTAATGCGACCAGTAATTGTCTTGATGTGGTCAGCGGCCAACCCAGCGTCAACTGAAATGTTGACAACACTTGGGAAATTAGAAAGTTCATATAAAGGAAGTTGGAGCTTAGCCCGAGTCAATATTGACACCGATCCACAAATTGCACAGGCATTTCAGACTAAGAGTGTTCCGTTTGCGGTGGCAGTCATTGCTGAACAAATGGTGCCACTCTTTGAGCAAGCATATCCAGAAGCACAACTTCGGATGGTGCTAGACAAAGTCTTAACCCTTGCCTCCGATCAAGGTGTCGGCCAAGCGCCAGCAGAACAGATCGAAGCTGAGGAAGAAGAGGCGATGAACGCATTGGAAGCTGGCGACTATGTAGCGGCAGAAATCGCTTATAAAAAGTGGCTTTCCAGAAAACCAAATGAGAACTTAGCAAAATTAGGTTTAGCACAGACCCAACTTTTACAGCGCACCGAAGGCCTAGATTTAAATATCGTGATCGCAGAGTCAACAAAAAATCCGATGGATATTAATTTGCAGTTGAAGGCCGCAGATTTAGAGATGGTAAATGGTGGGGTAGAAGCAGCCTTTACCCGCTTATTGCACATTGTTAAAGCAACCTCTGGTGATGATCGAATCAAAATCAAAAATCACTTGCTGGAGCTATTTGCGCTAGTAGATCAATCCGATCCACGTCTGGCCACAGCTCGGAAAGTGTTAGCGAGTGCGCTCTTTTGATGCTCACCCAAGAAAGAGAGCTAAAACTTCTGCGGCTACTCTTTTTTCTCTTTGGTTTCATGATCATGTCCTGGTTACCACGTTTTGCCGAAGTGAAAGCCAATCTCGGACTTTCTAATGGCGAGTTTGGCTCACTTATAAGTACGGCAGCGATCGGCTCATTTATTAGTTTGATGAGTGTTGGACACCTGGTCCATAAGTACGGTGTGAAAATAGTGTTGCAACTAGCCACCATTGCATTGACTCTCTCAATGATTACCTTGGTTCAGACACAGTCCACATTTCTTTTTTTAATTGTAAATATTTTGTTGGGTGGAGCAATATCGGCATTCCACATATCTATTAATTCGCAAGGATTTTCTTTCCAAGACCGAAATATGAGGCAAGTCATTACTCAGCTCAGTGGAGTTTGGAGTACTGGCGCACTGACGACTTCAATTGTTGCCGGTTTCCTTGTAGACCGAATTTCTTTAGCCTTGCATGTAACAATACTTTCAATTGCGGTATTTGTCGCAATGATCTATGTGATCAATGCCATGACGCATTTTTTGGTAAAAGCAAATGCAAATCCTGAGAAAGATTACAAGTTTTCCGATCTCTTCCGTAGTTTTGAGATCGATACCGCAGTTTCTGCAGGTCTCATTTGTGCAATCATGCTTGAGTTTTCAATCGGAGATTGGACTTCAATCTTTGTTAAAGAGGATATGAATATCGTCGGTGGGTTAAATACCCTGCCTTATATTCTTTTCACGCTGGCAATGATCGTTGGACGACTCACCGTACATCATCTATTTGCAAAGCATTCGATTGAAAAACTAGCAAAGCTGGGTTCAGTCGCCGCCGCGTTAGCCTTCTTGGCATCGATTTCATTAGTTAACGCTATCGGAACCGATAACCGGGGCGCAGTAATTATTATTTTAAGTTTAGGATTTTCCATTGCCGGAGTCGGATCCTCATTTTTAGGGCCAGCCTTTATGAATGCAGCAAATGCCCGCTCAAAACACCCTTCCGCCGTTGTAATTGGGCAAATTGGTGTCATCAACATAATTCTGGTTTTCATTATGCGCTGGGTGATTGCCTGGACCGCGCAATTAACCTCATTAACTTTCGCTTTGGCTATTCCTGCATTGATGTTATTAACAGTGCCCTTGTACGCTAAAGTTCTTAAGCACGCTTAAACCAGATAGTTGCAAGTGGTGGGATTCGAACCGTTGCAGTTGCTGAATCACCCACAACAATTTCTGTATTATGAATCCCGCTTCCGCCGTAGGCCACATCATCGGTGTTCATCACTTCAGACCATCTTCCACTTCTTGGAAAAGGTAGTTGATAATGCTCGTGTGGGACAGAAGAGAAATTGGTAACACTTACCAAAGGCATTGCATGATCATCCCAACGGGTGAAAGCAACAACATTAGCGGCGCCATCGTTGCCAACTAACCAACCAAATCCGCCCGGGTTGGTATCTTTCTCCCACAAAGCAGGTGTTCGCTTATAAATTGAATTTAATTCTGAGATGACTTTTTGGACTCCGTTGTGTTCTGGATACTGCGTTAAATGCCATTGCAATCCAGCGCTTTCGCTCCACTCATCATTTTGCGCGAACTCACATCCCATGAACAATAACTTCTTACCTGGGTGAGCCCACATGAAACCGTAAAGAGCGCGTAGTGTTGCCAGTTTTTGCCAACGGTCACCCGGGAACTTATTTACTAACTGGCCTTTGCCATGCACAACCTCATCATGGGAAAGTGGCAGCAAATAATTTTCACTCCAAGCATACAAAATTGAGAAGGTAATCTCATTGTGGTGATACATGCGATGAATTGGTTCATGCTGCAAGTACTTCAAGGTGTCATGCATCCAGCCCATGTTCCATTTAAAACCAAAACCCAGCCCGCCAGTTACAGTTTCACGAGTCACTCCGGACCACGCAGTTGATTCTTCGGCGATCATCATGATTCCAGGATGGGTCTTATAAGCAGTTGATGTGGCCTCTTGTAAGAGTGCCACCGCCTCTAAATTCTCACGCCCGCCATTTATATTTGGTAGCCACTGACCTGCTTCACGTGAATAATCCAAGTACAACATCGAAGCAACCGCATCCACTCGCAAACCATCGATATGAAACTCGGTTAACCAATACAAAGCACTAGCAACAAGGAAGTTGCGCACCTCAGTGCGCCCAAAATTAAAGATGAGCGTGCCCCAATCAGGATGTTCGCCTAAGCGTGGATCTGCATGTTCATATAATGCGGTTCCATCAAAGTTTGCTAGCGCCCATTCATCCCTTGGAAAATGTGCTGGCACCCAATCCAGAATCACTCCGATGCCTGCATTATGTAGCGCATCAACTAAGAACTTGAGCTCATCTGGTGCTCCAAAACGAGAAGTTGGTGCAAAAAAAGAGGTAACTTGATAGCCCCAAGAAGGCCCGTAAGGATGTTCAGTTACCGGCAAAAACTCAACATGGGTAAAACCTAGCTGCAGCACATAATCAACTAGTTCAATTGCCAGTTCGCGATAACTCAAACCTAAGCGCCAAGAACCAAGGTGTACTTCATACACCGAGATCGCCGATTTCCAAGGTTGAAACTGATCCCGCTTTTGAATCCACTCTAAATCATTCCATTGATAGGTGGACTCTTCTACAATGGAAGCGGTCAGTGGCGGAGTCTCCGTTGCGCGAGCCATGGGATCGGCATGATCAATCCAAGCGCTATCGATTCCACAAATCGCAAACTTATATTTTGTACCAGGGCCAAGATCGGCAACAAAAATCTCCCATAATCCAGTAGTTCCCACCCGATGCAGCTGGTGCGCATTTCGACTCCAATAGTTGTGATCACCAATTAGAGCGACCGCTTGTGCATTTGGCGCCCAGACTGAAAAAGCGGTACCCAGCAATGCTCCCGCCTGATCACGCTTAACCTGAGCTCCCAATACCTTCCATAACTGTTCATGGCGACCCTCGCCAATCAGATGAAGATCCAATTCGCCAAGGGATGAGTGAGGATTTAAAAATGTAGCCATTAGTTACAGCCGGAGTTGTGCCAGATAGGCCACTTTGCCGAGCGGGAGGGTTGGGTCTAATTGAATAACTGTATGTGGATTCCAGATCAAGCTCTTGTTAGCAAGCAAATCCTGAACTTCAAAGTTGCCATCTGCAACTCCGAGTGCCGGCATATTCCAATGAACTGTTGTACCGTGAGAAAAACTTGGATCAAGGTTTACAACTACCAGGATTAAATCTTTTCCTTCCCTTTTTGAATAAGCAATGATCGCTTCCGAATCGGTGTCATGGAAAGTTAAATTACGTAGTCGCTGCAAAGCCGGATGGGCTTTGCGAATTGAATTTAATTGCGCGATGAAAGGTGCCAGGGTTAAACCTTTCTTTGCCGCCCCTTCCCAGTCACGAACCTTAATTTCATACTTTTCCGAATCTAGATACTCTTCGCCATCTTCTTTGAATGCGCGATGTTCATACAGCTCATATCCGGCATACATTCCCCACGATGGGGAAAGGGTTGCGGCCAGCACTGCACGAAGTGCAAATATTGCCGGATTTCCACTGCGTAAATGAAAGGGGTTAATATCTGGGGTATTTACCCAGAAGTTAGGGCGAGAAAAAGCACTTGTACCTTGCGCCACCTCGCGCCCGTATTCAGTCAGCTCCCATTTACTAGTGCGCCAAGTGAAGTAGGTATAAGACTGATGAAAACCGGCTTTACCTAGTGCTTGCATCATCGCCGGACGGGTAAAGGCTTCGGCTAAAAAAAGCACCTCCGGACTCTCTTTCTGCACGAGCGCCAATAGATCTTGCCAAAAGTTAATTGGCTTAGTGTGCGGATTATCTACCCGAAATATTTTTACGCCCTTTGCGACCCAAAGCCGAATGATCCGAAGAACTTCATTGCGAATACCCTCATAATCATCATCAAAGTTAATCGGATAAATATCTTGATACTTCTTTGGCGGGTTTTCTGCGTAGGCAATGGTGCCATCGGCCCGCTTGTTAAACCATTCTGGATTACTTTTCACCCACGGATGATCCGGTGATGTTTGTAGTGCTAAATCCATGGCAACTTCAAGGCCATGAATATTTGCCGCTTTCACGAAATCGACAAAATCCTGCATAGTTCCCAGCTCTGGCGCTATCGCATCATGTCCGCCATTAGCATTACCGATTGCCCAGGGAACTCCGCAATCACCTTCTTTGGCTGCCAAACTGTTGTTCCTACCCTTTCGGTGGGCGAACCCAATTGGATGCACAGGTGGCAAATAAAGCACATCAAAACCCATTGCAGCAACACCAGCTAACCGATTAGTCGCGGTGGCAAAGGTGCCACTTATTACCGAACCATCAACGCTTCGAATTGCGCCCTCGCTGCGGGGAAAGAACTCATACCAAGCACCAAATAGTGCGCGATCTCGATCAGCGCGAACTGGAAAGGCTTGTGATTCACTCGATACGGTTCGATACTGCGAAGTACTGGAAGCCTTAATAATGAAGTAGTAGTCACCAGTTTCCGGCACCTTAAAGGATCCTTCATAACGATCTGTTCCGGGCCATGTCTGTGTCAATGGTGCGCAGTCAACCAATTTATCCTTTGCATTAAATAAACACACCTCTGCCGTAAGAGTTTCATGACCTTCAATTGTGATGGTTGCGGCAACTGGAATTATTTCTTTAGCAATTGATTTGACCGGCACAAATTCTCCCCCGAAGTAAACCGCGGGGGAGATATCTGTGATTGGAATTCTAGCGATCAACCCGATCCTTCGGTATTGCCAGCATCTGCAGCGCTGACATCGTGGATACGATACTTTGTCATAGCCGCGCTGACAACACTTTGTCGGATATCACCTTGCTGACAAAGTTGCTGCAACACCGCAACCGCGATTGATTCGGCATCAACTTTAAAGTGGCGACGAAGTGCCCCGCGGGTATCGGATAAGCCAAAGCCATCAGTACCTAGAGAATAGAATGGCTGCTTAACCCAAGGTGCAATTTGATCCTGTACCGCCCGCATGTAATCGCTGACCGCCACCACCGGTCCCTTTGCCGCTACCAGCTTCTTGGTGATGTAGGCCTGCTGGGTATCACTTGGATTTAATAAGTTATGTCGGTCAGTACTTAAGCCATCACGGCGAAGTTCATTCCAGGAAGTTACCGACCAGACAGATGCGTGCACGCCCCAGTCATCGGCAAGAAGTTGTTGCGCCTTCATCGCCCAATTGACTCCGACACCGGAAGCCAGAATCTGAGCATTCTTCTTGCGTGAACTCTTTGCTGGCGAGTACAAGTAAATACCCTTGAGCAAACCTGCCACATCTAGATTTTCCGGCTCGGCTGGATGCAGATATGGCTCGTTGTAAACGGTTAGGTAGTAGTAAATATTCTCACTGTCTTCCCCATACATACGACGCAAACCATCTTTAACTATATGACCAAGTTCAAAGGCAAAGGCTGGGTCATAAGCAACTACAGCTGGATTTGTCGCTGCCAGAAGTAATGAGTGACCATCTTCATGCTGCAAACCTTCACCATTTAGAGTTGTGCGACCGGCGGTTGCACCAACCACAAAACCGCGCACCAATTGATCGGCCGCGGCCCAGAAGGCATCGCCGGTGCGTTGGAAACCAAACATGGAATAGAAGATGTAGATCGGAATCATCGGTTCATCATGTGTTGAATACGATGAACCAACTGCGGTAAATGATGCCACCGACCCTGCTTCGTTAATACCTTCGTGCAGGATTATCCCGGAAACTGATTCCTTGTAAGAAAGCATTAATTCACGATCAACTGCAATGTACCGTTGCCCATGCGGGGAGTAAATTTTCATAGTGGGGAAAAGTGAATCCATACCAAAGGTGCGTGCCTCATCCGGAATGATAGGAACGATGCGGGCACCAAGTCCGGGATCTTTTACTAGATCCTTCAACATCCGAACAAATGCCATTGTCGTAGCGATTTCCTGCTGCCCGGAACCGCGCCGGACTGATTCATAGACAGAATCGGCCGGCATTGTTAACGGCCTTGATAGTGCCCGTCGTCGCGGAATTGATCCGCCTAACTCTGCTCGACGTTCGGCAACGTACTTTACCTCCGGTGAATCAGGAGCCGGCTTGTAATAAGGAGGTAAGTACTTGTCTAACTTCTCATCTGGAATATCGAGATGCAAAGTATCGCGGAATTTTTGAATATCTTCCAGTGTCATCTTCTTCATTTGGTGAGTCGAGTTGCGCCCTTCAAAGTGCGAGCCAAGCGTCCAACCCTTTACTGTCTTAGCCAAAATAACCGTTGGGCGACCATTCTTTTGTACCGCAGCGGTATAAGCAGCAAATAACTTATGGTAATCATGGCCACCACGATTTAGATTCCAAATTTGATCATCACTCCAATTAGCCACCATGGCAGCAGTACGAGGATCCCGACCAAAGAAGTTATCGCGCACATACTTTCCTGATTCAGCCTTAAAAGTTTGATAATCTCCATCGAGGGTCTCGTTCATCAGTTTAACCAATGCACCTTCTCGGTCCTGAGCAAGCAGCGGATCCCAACCACGTCCCCAAACAACTTTTATTACATTCCAGCCAGCGCCACCAAATATTGCTTCCAGTTCTTGAATAATTTTTCCATTGCCACGTACAGGTCCATCAAGGCGCTGCAAATTACAGTTGACAACAAAGGTGAGGTTGTCTAACTTTTCCCGGGTCGCAAGGCCAATAGCGCCTAACGACTCTACTTCGTCAACTTCGCCATCACCCAAGAATGCCCAAACATTTTGATCACTCGTGTCTTTAATTCCGCGATTATGTAGATATCGGTTATACCGAGCTTGATAAATTGCGTTAAGTGGACCAAGTCCCATTGACACTGTAGGGAACTGCCAAAAATCTGGCATCAAACGTGGATGCGGATAAGAAGAAAGACCACCACCAGGATGTGAAAGTTCTTGCCGGAAACCATCTAACTGATCCTCTGTTAGTCGACCTTCTAAAAATGCACGCGCATACATTCCAGGGCTGGCATGGCCTTGGAAAAAAATTTGATCGCCACCACCGGGGTGATCTTGCCCGCGGAAGAAATGATTAAACCCAACCTCATATAACGCAGCAGATGATGCATAGGTTGAAATATGTCCACCGACTCCAACACCAGGGCGTTGCGCGCGGTGCACCAGCATTGCAGCGTTCCAACGATTTATTCTGCGAATTTTACGTTCTAAATCTACATTTCCTGGGAAAGGTGCTTCATGCTCTGGCGCAATTGTGTTGATGTAATCGGTAGTTCGAAGCGCGGAGATTCCAACATTTTTATCTCGTGCATGCTGTAAAAGGTTGAGCATTAGATAACGCGCACGAACCGGACCGGCCGCTTTGAGTGTGGCGTCGAAGGAGGCACGCCATTCGGCAGATTCGGAAGGATCGGTATCAATTAGCTGTTCGATATTGTGATCGGGCGCCTCGAAGTTTTCGCTCATGTTCCTATTCTCGCCCATAATACCCTTAAGTGGAAATTAAGGAGCCATAAAATGCGAGTTTTCCTCTTGCGCTTGGGGCTGGCATTGGGTGAACTTACCCTGTGCCTACACGGTTGGGATTAGTCAAAGGCGACCTCGTTTTGGAGGTCGGCTATGACAACGACTGTGATTCCACACTTCGAGATCAAATGATGTCCATAACTGGCACCGAATTTCTGGCAGGTGTCGCTAGCGATGTAGTGGATGCAGTGATTTTATGGTGGCGAGACGGTGATGGAGATTTGGTTGACGAGCTAATGGATGCCCTAACTTTTTTAACCGAGAAAGGTTCTATCTGGTTAATTACACCAAAGGCCGGTCGCGATGAACATGTTGAACCAAGTGAAATTCAAGATGCGGCATTAATTGCAGGACTTAGCCAAACCTCCACAATTGCGCTGGCAAAGGATTGGAGTGCTACACACCTAGTGGCGCGCAAGTCTGGTAAACGATAAGTTTCTGCAATGACATTAACAATTGGCCAAAGTGCCCCAGATTTTGAACTAGTGAATCAACATGGCGAAAAAGTTTCACTCTCATCCTTTAAGGGAAATAAAAATGTATTGTTGATGTTCTATCCCTTCTCGTTTAGCGGAGGTTGCACCGGGGAACTTTGTGCAATCCGCGATGACCTTGCTGCTTTCCAAAATGATGAGGTGCAACTGTTGGCAATCTCATGCGATCAAATGTATGCACAACGCGCATTTGCAGATAAGGAGGGTTACAAATTTCCGGTATTAGCAGATTTCTGGCCGCATGGCGGCGTTGCAAAGGCATATGGTGTATTTGAGGAGTCAAAAGGTTGTGCATTACGTGGAAGCTTTTTAATCGACAAAGCAGGCATCCTTCGTTGGGAAGTAAAAAATGGTCGGGCATTGCGTGAAAACTCTGATTACAAGGCAGCAATAGCTGCTCTATAAGCAGGATTTAGTAAATTGCAGAGTCGTAAGTTAAGATTCGACTCTGCTATAGCCGGGTGGCTAGCTCAGTGGTAGAGCGCCTCGTTTACACCGAGGATGTCGGGGGTTCGAAACCCTCGCCGCCCACGTTTTTGGATATCGTAAATAAGTTTTGATTCATTCCAGAATATTTTAGCTACTTAGTAGCCTTAGCCACTGGCCCTAGTGTGATAGTCATTGGCCGGCAAATCATCTGTTTCATCATCGGCAAAACTATTACGTAGTAATGCTGGAAAACTGAAGCTCCATCTAATTGGGCTTGTTCAAATATTTGCTTACCAACCTACTTCCTGATGCTTGAACCGAGTTCGTTCGCTGCTATTTGGCATTAACTAAGGACTCACCTAAACTCAAGCCATAGTAAACAAGCTCAGTGGGGGTACAGGTTAGAATGAAGGCATCTGCTAGTGACCAGCGTTCCATACTTGATATCGCGCGTTTTGATCAGCAAACCGCATCACTTCGCCACAAAGCAGCCCACCTGCCGGAATTAGCCGAGCTAATGAGCACAAATGTAAAGGCCAACAACGCCCGCGATCTACGCATTGCCGCCGAAACTGAATTAAGCGATGTCAAACGTGAACTTCTGCGGGCGGAAGCCGATGTCGAGCAGGTTGTTTCTCGCATTATTCGTGATGAAACCCGTCTAAATGCAGGTAATGCCACCCCGAAAGAGTTAGAGCAGTTACAACATGAACTCGGAACTTTGGGAGCGCGTCGGGCCGAACTAGAAGAGGTTGAATTAGAAATCATGATGCGGGTAGATGCAATTAATGAACGCAACACATCCCTAAAGAGTGAGGAAGCAACACATTTGGCGGTCATAACTGACTTGGAAATTAGGAAAGAGAATGCACTGGCCACCATTAATAACGGGCTCGAGCGAATTATAAAAGATCGCGCCGAAACCGTTAGCGGAATTGAAAAAACCTTTATCGATTTATACGAAAAGGTTCGGGCGTCCTCTGGTGGAAATGGCGCTGCCGCACTTGTTGCCGGCGTTTGCACGGGGTGCAACCTTTCCATCAACACCGTGGAATTAAAGCGAATGGCGGAAATTGCCGAGGATGAGGTTGTGCGCTGTGAAGAGTGTCAATGCATCTTGGTGCGTGGAGCCTAAATAAATGGCGAGACACTTTTCGCTAACCGCCGATGGTGGCTCGCGCGGCAATCCTGGACCATCGGGCTATGGTGCGGTAATTACCGAAAACGGTAAAATTATTGCCGAACTGTTTAATTTTATTGGCGTTGCCACAAACAATGTTGCTGAATACGGTGGGTTGATCGCTGGGTTAATCGCCATTAATGAAATCGATGCCACCGCAACGATAGCTGTAAAGATGGATAGCAAGTTGGTAGTCGAACAAATGTCAGGTCGTTGGCAGATAAAGCATGCTGACATGCGCACCTTGGCGCAAAATGCCCGATCTGCCCACAATCCTTCTCTGGTTACGTATTCCTGGATTCCGCGTGATGAAAATTCTCATGCCGATCGACTGGCAAACAAAGCGCTGGATCAAGAAGCCGGTGGTGGCGAAGTTATTTATCAGCAGCAAAATTATTTAACCGAGCGCCTGTTAAGTTCGGAAATTGCAACGACGATTTTCCTAGTCCGCCATGGCGAAACGGTTTTAACACCATTAAAAAAGTTTTCCGGTGATGGCCCGCTCAATCCAGAACTGACGCATACTGGGTTAGAACAAGCCGAGAAAGTTGCGCAAGCGGTGGCAAAATTAAATCCTGAGGTAATCCTCGCCTCACCGTTGCGAAGAACAACTCAGACCGCCGAAGCGCTTTCGCGGATAACTGGATTGCCAATTGTATTTGAAGCTGCCTGGATCGAATGCTCCTTTGGAATTTGGGATGGATTATCGATTGATGAGGTAAAAGCGAAGTATCCAGCTGATTATCAAGAATGGATCTCATCAACTGGTTTTGCTCCGCCACAAGGGGAGTCCTATGACAATGTCGCGCTGCGCGTTGATGCTGCCCTTGATCAGATAGCTGTCAAATACCCCGGGCAGCGAGTTGCTGTGATTACGCATAATGGAACCATTAAATCTGCCGCAAAGGCTGTTGTAGGCGCACCTGCGCAATCAATATTTCATATTGATGTATCGCCGTGTTCCATCACAACGATCTCTATTTGGCCAAGTGATGGCCTTCGAGCACTGCGATCTTTAAACGAACAAGCCCACCTGCATTAGCCCTGGTCGGCTTTTTACTAAGGAAAGCCACTTTTGTATCATGATTGTGACCTATAACTCTTGGGAAAATCGAATATTGCGCATACTGTTAGACCAACTCGGAGTGCAAATCTGCCCTCCAATCCAATGCCCTGACCCCGGTCGGAGCAGATTATTTAAAGGATGGTTTTTTATGAAGATACAGACACTAGGAAAGAGCGCAGCAATGCTGGCGGCGCTTACCCTTGCAGTCGGTGGAACAGTGGTTTCAGCCCACGCTGCTGCCCCGGCATATATTGATTGCCAGAACTTTTCCGCAGGCGAGCCGGATCATATTGATCCAGCTCTGACATCAACACTAGTTGGTGCAAACACAGCAACAATGCTATTTGATGGTCTGACCGACACCGATGAAAATGGAAACCTTTACGGTGAAGTTGCCTCTAAGTGGGCAACAAAAGATGGCGCAAAAACTTGGGTCTTTACCTTTAAGAAGAACTTGAAGTTCTCTAATGGCGAAGCAGTTCTTCCATCATCATTTGTAAATGGCTGGAAGCGCGCATTGGATTCAAAGCTTGCTTCAGAGGTTGCTTATCACGGTGACTTCATCTTGGGGATGAATGCATACTCAACCGGTAAAGGAGTTTTCCCAGCCGCATCCGTAGTTGCAGATGACAAGGCAATGATTCTGACCGTAAAGATGGAAAGTCCAACTGCA
Source organism: Actinomycetes bacterium (assembly GCA_043776875.1). Lineage (GTDB taxonomy): Bacteria > Actinomycetota > Actinomycetes > Nanopelagicales > Nanopelagicaceae > Planktophila. Next base: position 12,525 of record JAYVQU010000041.1, on the reverse strand, counting down.
GACTGGCCAGCAATTGTCAGCCACTCAGTATTTTCACCAATTCCAACTTCAATGATTGGTGCATCTGACAAGGTTGAAGAAGATGGCACAAAATTAGTTGGAAATGGCCCATTCATGTTGGACAAGGCAATTACAAAGCGCGCAGGTGGTGATGTTGTAATTGTGCCAAATCCTAACTTCGGTGGAAAGGCTCCTTCGCTTTCGAAGGTTACTTTCAAGATTTTCTCTGATGTAAACGCTGCATACAACGCATTTGCATCTGGACAGTGTGACAACGGTCCAATTCCAGCCGGTCGTTACACAGAGTTGCTCACTAAGTGGGGAACTAAGGGAGTAAAGACTGTTCTTGGAACTGATTACTGGGGCTTCAACTGGGAAGATCCAATTGTTGGCGGAACAAAGAATAAGTACCTTCGTTCTGCAATTGCCCGGGCAATCGATAAGGATCAGATTTCAACGGTAATCTACCAAGGTATACGTAAGCCTGCATCAGGTCTACTTCCACCAGGGATTCCAGGTTTCCGCCCAGGGCAGGGATTAACCTCTGGTCGCGATCTGGAAGGAGCCAAGGCTGACTACAAGAAGTGGATGGCACTTGGTAACAAGACCCCTGCACCAATCCGCCTTTCCTATAATGATGGCGCTGGTTGGGACAAGGTCGCCTCAATCATCGTTGCAAACCTTAAGGAGATAGGTATTCCGGCCAAGCTAGATCCATATCCAGCTGATGGAACCTACTTCTCAAAGATGCGTTCTGGTAAGGGTCAGATTATTCGTGCGGGTTGGTTCGCGGACTACCCAATTGCTGACAACTTCTTGTACCCATTGCTCCACTCAAAGACAATTGATGGCGACAACTTAGAGCGTTACCGCAGTGCCGCATTTGATGCACTGGTTGATTCAGCACGTTCAACAACTAACAAGTCGTTTGCACAGAGCCAGTATCGTCGTGCCGAGATGCAAGCTCTGAAAAAGGATGTTGTTATAGTTCCAACTGTAAACCGTGGAGTCGCAGTTGTGCTTGCACCAAGCACAACTACCTTCCCAATCACTCCACTTGGAATGGTTGTTTACGATCAGATCGTAAAGGGCTAATTTTTTAGCACTTTGAGTGAGGGGCTCTCGAAAGAGAGCCCCTCACTTCGATTTAACCCTGCAAAGTTATTCCACTAAGATTGAGAGAAATGTTTACCTACACATTCAAGCGGCTATTGCAAAGCCTTATTGTTGTTTGGGCTGCCGTGACCTTGATGTTTGCACTCTTCTTCATTATTCCTGGTGATCCAATTTCCCTTAAAAGTGGTGAAAAATCTCTGCCGCCAGAGATTCTTGACAATATTGAACGAAAGTATGGTCTGGACAAGCCGACTTATGTTCAGTATTTTCGCTTTTGGGGAAATCTTTTCCGTGGCGATCTTGGTTACTCGTACAAGAATGATAAATCCGTAAACACAATTTTGCATGATGGGCTTTCAACAAGTGCCAGACTCTTATTCTGGGGAGCACTATTTCAATTAATTATTGCGTTAGCGGTCGGCCTAACTAGCGCGATTAAGCGCGGCTCACTTGCCGATCGCATCGGAACCGTATTTTCGGTAGGTATTCAAGGTATTCCGGTCTTTGTTTCCGGGCTTTTAGCGCAGTATCTCTTTGGCGTTCTGCCATTCCAGATGCATTGGGATTGGCTCAATTTCTTTAAGCCCTGGCCGCAAAGTTGGGCGTTGGGGGTAATCCCAACAGATAGCTGGAAGGGCTTGATTTTGCCCGCCCTGGTTGTAGCTGTTGTTGATGCCGCATTTATTGCCCGTATGTTGCGATCCTCTTTGCTAGAAGTTTTGCGCGCTGATTACATTCGAACCGCTTTTGCTAAAGGGCTCTCTGCCCGCCGAGTGTGGTTTCATCATGCTTTGCGCAATGCCCTGATCCCGGTAGTTACTGTTTATGGAACATCTTTAATTGCGATTTTTGGTGTTGCCGTTCAAACCGAAAAAGTCTTCTCATTACCGGGCATGGGTTCAACGATTGCAGATTCTGCCCTGTCGCAAGATGCGCCTGTTGTTTTGGGGCTAGCGATTGTCGTTATCGCATTCGGCGCATTTGTTAACTTAATTGTGGACCTTAGTTATGCCTTGATCGATCCACGCATCAAGATTGATGCAAAGGCGGTGCACTAGTGGCTATGGAAGAACAGATTCCGGTCTCGCTGTCTTATTGGCAGGATGTTCGTCAGCGTTTCTTTGGCAACAAAATTTCGATCCTGGGTCTAGCAATTCTGGTAGTGCTAATTCTTGCTGGAATTATTGGACCGTTTGTAAGCGGTTGGAAATACGATGATCTAGGCCCAGATATTTTGGTTGGACCCGGTCAAAAGGGTCACTGGTTCGGAACCGATGACCTTGGTCGAGACATCTTTACCCGCGCTACTTTTGGGATTCGACTTTCCTTGACGGTGGCAATTGTTGTAACAGTTATTTCGGTTTTTGTCGGTGTGACTCTCGGCGGTATGGCTGGTTACTTCGGTGGCTGGGTAGATACTTTGATCAGCCGATTCATCGACACTTGGCAGGTAATTCCATTTGTGCTGATTGGTTTTGCAATTATCACCGTATTTGGCTCATCATTTTGGGTTATCGTCGCAGCGTTGGTTTTCACTGGTTGGTACTCAACAACACGCTTGTTCCGAGCCTCCGTTATGCAAGTTAAGTCTTTGGAGTATGTAGAGGCGGCACGCGCTACTGGTGCAACCACCACGCGTATTATTTTGCGTCACATTGGCCCAAATGCGATTCCACCAATCATTGTCGTTCTGGCATTTTCGGTTGCTGGCGCGATTTTAAGCGAATCCGTTTATGCCTTCCTTGGAGTAGGTTTCCGCGAACCTACCCCTTCTTTGGGTGTAATGATTTCAAGCTCTAGAAACTACTTAACCGATAAACCATTTGTTTTCTTTATCCCTGGTTCAATTCTTGTTTTACTCACGCTTTCGATCGTGCTAATTGGCGATGGCCTCCGGGATGCACTTGATCCTAAGTTACGAGGAGTTAAGTGAGCCAACCATTACTTCACATTGAAGATCTACACGTTCACTTCAACACCAGCGATGGCGTTGTTAAGGCGATAAATGGGGCTTCCTTATCGCTTAACCCAGGTGAGATTGTTGGCCTGGTTGGTGAGTCAGGTTCAGGTAAGTCGGTAACCGCCATGAGTATTTTGGGACTTGTCCCAAAACCACCTGCAGTTTATCCAAAGGGTCGCATTCTTTGGAAGGGCATTGATCTGCTGACTACACCAGATCGAGAACTTCGCGAAATTCGTGGTGGCGAAATTTCTATGATCTTCCAAGACCCAATGACTTCATTGAATCCGGTATATACGATAGGCCATCAAATTTCGGAAATGATTCGTGTGCATGAACGTATTTCCGCAAAAGCGGCGAAGCTTCGTTCAATTGAAATGCTGGATCTGGTAGGAGTTCCAAATCCGCAGCAACGAGTAGATGATTACCCACACCAATTTTCCGGCGGCATGCGCCAGCGCGCCATGATCGCGATGGCACTTTCTTGTAACCCAGAGTTGCTAATTGCTGATGAACCAACAACTGCTTTAGATGTAACTATTCAGGCTCAAATTCTTGAAATTCTGGAAAAATCGGCCCGCGAACTAAATGTGGCAGTCTTGCTCATTACCCACGATCTTGGAGTCGTTGCCGGAATATGTGATCGGGTTGCAGTTATGTACGGTGGCCGTATTGTTGAAGAAGCCCCAGTTGATGATCTCTTTGAGCGGCCATTAATGCCTTACACCTGGGGCTTGATGAAGTCGATCCCACAGATGGATGCTGTGGCAGCGGATCGGCTATACACAATTCCTGGGTCCCCTCCCGTGATGTCACGTCCACCAATGGGTTGTGCATTTGCTCCGCGATGCGAGTTTGTAATTGATAAGTGCCACACCGAAGTTCCAGAACTTGAAACTTTTACCGAAGGACGTTTAGTTCGGTGCCATCGGGTCAAGGAAGCTAACTTTATTAAGGCGCTCGTATGACCCAACCATTGTTGCGGGTTTCAAACCTGGAAAAGAAGTTTCCAATCCAACGAGGAATGTTCAAACGAACTGTTGGTCAGATTCATGCAGTTGATGGAATCTCCTTTGAAATCGCTGCCGGTGAAACCCTTGGCTTAGTCGGTGAATCTGGCTGCGGCAAATCCACAACCGCACGACTTATTTTACGTTTACTGGATCAGACATCCGGCGAAATTTTCTTTGATGGTAAAGAAATCCATGCGATGTCACGGCAAGAGATACGTACTGTTCGAAAAGATATGCAGATCGTTTTTCAAGATCCATATGCCTCCCTTAACCCCCGAATGACCGTTCGTCAAATTGTTGCCGAACCACTTATCGTTCATGGCATGGCTAGGGATGATTCAGATCCGGCCGTCGATGAAATGATCGAACTTTGCGGATTATCCCGTGAGTTCGGAAATCGTTACCCACATGAGTTTTCCGGTGGACAGCGCCAGCGCGTTGGAATTGCTCGAGCTTTGGTGACACGGCCAAAACTTGTTGTTCTCGATGAACCGGTTTCAGCTTTGGATGTATCAGTTCAAGCCCAGATTCTTAACTTGCTCGATGATCTTCGGGTCAAATTTGGTTTTAGCTATCTATTTGTCGCCCACGATCTTTCCGTAGTTTCACACATTTCGGCCCGGGTTGCCGTAATGTATCTTGGAAAAATTGTGGAAATCGGAACCCGAGAACAGATCTTCAATAATCCAAAACACCCTTATACCAAGGCATTGATTTCTGCAGTGCCCTTAGCAAATCCAAAGCAGGAGCGAATTCGCAAGACCACTCGTATTGTCTTGACCGGTGATGTGCCAAGCCCGGCAAACCCACCTTCCGGATGCCGTTTCCGTACTCGTTGCTGGAAGGCACAAGAGGTATGTACAACTACTGAACCGTTACTTATATCAACGGGCAATCACCAAGTCGCTTGTCACTTTCCGGAAAATTAACTAGTCGGAAAAACCAACTAGCCCTTCAAGGCAGCGATTTAATTACTCGATAAGTTGCAAGGGTTGGATCGCTGGCATACGCGATTCGAACGCCAGCTTTTTGGTTAGCCGCTAATCCAACCAGGATTTGCTCAGTCAATACTTCCCCCGGCGCAGCAACTGCTACACCTGGCGGATAAGGGGCGATTAGATCTGCGCTAATTCGCCCAATCGCATCACTAGCCGCAATATTTTCCGTGTCGGCAAAGTAAGCATCGCGAATGGACATTCCCACTTGTGGCGCCACCGACCAGCTAAGCGCGGTCTGGGTTGGCCGTGGAGTTGACTTTAATTTTTCTAAAATCGGAAGTAGAACATCCGTGAGCTCTTTGAAATCCTGGGCATTGTCTGCCAGCGTTGCTAAAAATACGATGGTGTCTTGATCCGCCATTTCAACTCGAATATTGGCCCTTTCTAACGCTCGTTCAATATCAACCCCGGAAATACCAAGCACATTTGTCCGGAGCACAATCTTTGCCGGATCAAATCGTCCGACCGGAAAATCAGTTGCATTCAAGAAAATTGGCACAGCAAAATGTTTTTGCACCGATTCTTTAAATGAATTAACTAAGGTCACTAACTGGCCAGTTAATTGTTCACCTTGAGTTTGCAGCAGCGCGCGGCAACCATCGATTGATGCCAATGGCGCACCAGCGGGGGATGTGGTGTGGGTGGTCTCAAAGCTCTGTTCAATCCGAGCCAGGTTGAGCAGCTTTCCCTGCGCCAGCAAAAGTGCCGATGCACTGTAGCCAGGTAGCGCCTTGTGAACACTTGTTATTAAAGCATCCGCTCCCAGTTGCAATGCATGTGCCGGCAACGCTTTGTTAAAACCAAAGTGTGCTCCCCAAGCCGCATCGATAATTACTGGAATCGAATGTGCATGCGCCTTTGCAATTAACGCTGCCAGATCCGAAAGTGTTCCCAAATAACCTGGCTCGGTCAGCAACAGCGCAATTGGCTTTTGCACAATCACGCGTTCTAGTTCTGAAACGGGGATTCCAATTGGAACTCCAGTTGCCGTGTCAATTTCGGGAGCTAGCCAAATAGGTTCTAATCCGGTAAGAACTAACGCGCTTAACACCGATCGGTGTGCGGTTCGCGAAAGCGCAACCTTGTCCCCCGGTTTTCCAAGTGCCAAAATGATCCCTTGATTGGCATGGGTTGATCCACCAGTGGAAAAGCGAGCGTAATCTGCGCCCCACAGTGTTGCCGCTAACGCTTCCGCTTTCTTTAACGTCCCCTGAGTTAACTTGATCTCATCTAAGCCACCATATAAAGGTGTATCGGAATCAACTACTGCGCCCAGACCCTCATCTAACCGGTGCGCCTTCTGTTTATGCCCGGGAATCGTAAAGGCGGTTCGCGCGCGCTCGAAGTAGTTCAAGTATGCATCTAATAAAGGTGCGCTATCTCTTAACTTCGAGTTCATGTGCTTAGCCTAACTTCTCGGCCAGCAACTAGGAAATAATGGCTTAGACTTTACCCATGACAACACTTACCGCATTAACTCAAGAGCGTCGGTTGGTTACCGCTATCCCGGGACCAAAATCTCTAGCCGCGCTACAGCGCCGCAGCGAGGCGACATCTGGGGGACTAGGCATGGCAATGCCGGTCGTAATCGAGCGGGCAAGCGATGCAATTCTTTTAGATATCGATGGCAACCAGATCATTGATCTTGGTTCAGGTATCGGAGTTACAAATGTTGGAAACTCGGCACCGCGCGTAGTTGATCGCGTAATCGAAGCGGTGCAAGCCTTTACCCATACCTGTTTTACGGTTGCGCCATACTTGGGCTACATCGAAGTATGCGAAAAATTGAATGCAATGACTCCTGGAACTTTCAAGAAAAAATCTATTCTTGTTAACTCTGGTGCCGAAGCCATTGAAAACGCGGTAAAGATTGCCCGCCACTATACAAAGCGGCAAGCAATTGTTGTTTTCGAACACAGCTACCACGGCCGTACCAACTTAACTATGGCCCTTACTGCAAAAAACATGCCATATAAGGAAGGCTTTGGGCCTTTCGCGCCCGAAATTTATCGAGTGCCAATGCCTTATGCATTCCACTGGGTCGGCAATCAAGCAACAATTACCGAGGATGCAATTGAAATGGTTATCGAAAAAATCGATAAAGAAATTGGCGCACACAATGTTGCCGCAATCCTGATCGAACCTATTCAAGGTGAAGGTGGATTTGTAGTTCCACCTAAGGGTTTCTTGCCCGCACTTTCAAAGTACGCAACTGAAAACGGTATTATTTTCATTGCCGATGAAGTACAAACTGGTTTTGCCCGTACCGGACACATGTTTGCGGTGGAGCAGGAAAATGTGGTTCCCGATATGGTCGTGACCGCAAAGGGCATTGCTGGCGGATTACCTCTTGCCGCCGTTACCGGCCGCGCCGAAATTATGGACTCAGTTCATGTTGCCGGTCTTGGCGGAACCTACGGCGGAAATCCAATTGCCTGTGCCGCCGCCCTTGGGGCCATAGAAACAATTGAGCAAGAAAATCTAGTTGCCCGGGCAAATCACATCGGCCAAATTCTGGGTGATGCCCTGCGCACCATGCAAGCTAAGTACCCGGTGATCGGAGAAGTCCGTGGCCGGGGTGCAATGCAAGCAATTGAGTTAGTTGTGCCCGGAACCAAAATTCCTAACTCGGCGGCAATGAACGCAATTACTAAGTACTGCCATAGCCAAGGCGTGCTTGTTCTAACCGCCGGTACTTATGTCAACGTGGTGCGTTTCTTGCCACCACTGGTGATTACCGATGAGTTGTTAAAAGATGCCTTAAGTGTTTTGGATGAGGCTTTAGCTTCGCTTTAAATGCCGCGCGCAATCCCATCGCACCTTGGATCCGATCCAAAGGCGTAACTTCCATCAGCTAAAACCGCTAACAACTGCGCTGCCGATCCATGTCCCCAAGCAGTTAGCGGTTTAACCTCATGGCCCTTGGCAGTTAATTCATCAAACACTTCAATCGAAATCCGATCTTCAATCTCTAAAACACCCGACCCTGTTTCTTCCTCAGAGCTTTGGCCGACTGCCTGCAAATGTTGCCAACGTGGTGCCTCCACCGCTTGCTGCACATTCATTTTCAAATCAATTATATTTGTAATTAACTGCAAATTTGTTTGCACCTGAATATTTGCACCCGGCGTGCCACTAACTAAGTACAAGGAGCCATCTGGCTTTGTCGCGGTAAAAGCATTTAAAGTATGGGCTGGGCGCTTACCTGGCGCCACAATATTGGGAGATTGCCGATCGAGTGAAAAACCAGTCAGTCGATTGTTAAGAAGTATGCCGGTACCCGGAATTACCCACGAACTTCCGAAGCCATGGAAAACAGATTGGATCCACGAAACCGCATTTCCATCGGAATCGGAAACTAAGAAGTAAGTTGTATCGCTTCCTTCTGATACTGGAGCAATATCAATGTTGGCCTGGTCCATAGTAATTTGACCACAACGGGCATCGATATTTTGGGTCGATAAGATTTTGTCTACCTTAACTTCGATAAATTCGGGATCAGCCAAAATTGCATTTCGATCGGCAAAATCAGCCTTTTTAGATTCGACACCAATGTGAATTCGATCCGCTTCGCTCAATGTGGCGATATCAAAACGTTCATTAATTAATAACTCTTCCATTAAAATCATGCCTTGGGTTGGTGTAGGTTGACCATAAATGGTGAAATCTCGGTAGTTGATTGATAGCGGAGCCAAAACTCGAGTTGTGTGGTTTTCAAGGTCGGTTGCGTTAAACCAACCTTGGCTGCCAGCAATTAATTTTGCAGCTATCTCACCTTCATAAAACGCTACCCGCCCAGAGGTCGCAATCTCGCGCAGCGACTGTGCCAAGTCTTTTTGAACTACGAGCTCGCCAACTTTAACTTGTGCGTCTATCCCCATACTTTCAAAAACTTTAGTATCTGACGCAATTGCAAGGTGATTAGCAATTCTACGAACAAACCCGTCAGTTGCGGCAAAACCATTTTCGGCATAATCAATGGCAGCAGCAAGAAGTAGTTCCATTGGCAAAGCGCCGTACCGATTATGTGCTTCAAACCAGGTCGAAACCAAACCCGGCACCGTGCCCGATTTGTAGCCGTGTAATGGAATCCCGCCTGTGTAGGCACTTGGTGTCGCACCATGTGGTGCTTCGCCACTTCCGTTAAAGGAAAGGTTGTTGTGACTTGCCGCGTGATGAGTTATTAGAAAGGCATCTCCGCCAAGGTGTGAAGCACCTGGTTCCACAACGCAAATCACCGCACTTAAAGCGATCGCCGCATCAATAAAGCTGCCACCCTGCTGCAAAATTTCAATAGCCGCACTTACCGCCAATGGCTGACTTGCCGCTGCCCCACCACTTTTCGAGTAAACAACTTCGCGTCCAGTTTCCATTATTAAGCTCTTACCCATTCTCGCCCGGAGTTCAACCTCAATTGCGCCACCCCCATCGGCCTTCCGAAATTTTCATAAACGACAGGCAAGCCCCGCCAGCTGACAAAAAAGAGATTATCTTCTTTACATGCCGCATTTGGATAATTATTAGCTTCCTAAAAGTGCCAGCGGCACAACTGCGACTCCATCTGGGCGGCGATAAGCCGTGTCTCCGGTTGTCACAATTACTAGATCTACCACTCGATCAGGAATCTGTTCTCTCAACCAGAGTAAGTGCCGAACATCATTACTATCGACATCAGCTGCAAGCTTAACTTCGATGGCAAGGATTGCGCCATCCTCTGACTCTACGATTAGATCAACCTCTTGTCTGTCATCTGCTGTGCGGAGATGAAAAACTTTAGCATTGGCTGGTTGTGCAAATACCCGAACAGACATTGTCACCAGAGACTCGAAGAGTGCGCCAAGTATTCCGCCGTTGCGAAGGACGACAACATCCCCATCTTCGCCAGTGAGCAATTTCGTTTTAGTCAAACCTAATAATTTTGCAGCCAAGGCGGGATCTGCAAGATGGTGTTTTGGCTTCTCGGTTAATCGCTTGAGTGGGTTATTGCTTAGTGTCCAGCCCGGTAATTCATCTAATATTCTTAACGAAGTGAGAGTTTCAACGTATGGCATGACAGTCGTTTTTGCCGGTTTTGAGTCCTGTCCAGGTGATGCTGCGAGAAGGATTTTATTCCAGTTTGCGGTTGTGGATGTCGCACCCGCATAAGCTTTAAGCCATGCCAACACTGTTTCAGGCTTTCGTATTTTCTGTCCGGCTTCCTCCATATCTTTTTGGACGATCGTTCTTAAGTAGGATTCAAGTTGTGCTGATCGGCCCTTGCTTGAGAGCCTGCGAATTCCTGGCAACCCTGAAGCTAAAATTTCTTCCACATAATCTTCTAACTTGATTGCAGTGGTTTGGAAATCGATAACACTTTCTCCTTTTAGTAAGGAACCTAAACTAACGGTTGGGTTCTCTATTCCGCGTTCGGGAAGTGTCATCGGGCGCATCCGAATGTCATAAATTCGTCCTGCCCCTGTATGAGTGACAACCGCAGGTACATATGCGGAACCTGTAAGCAGGAATGGACCGCTGGGGCCTGTTTGCGAATCTGCCGCATTTTTTACTGCACCCCAAATTTCTGGCAAATTCTGCCATTCATCAAATAATATTGGCGCGGGTTGCCGGAGCGCAGATTCTGTTGACGCTTGTACAACCTGTAATTGAGCAGCAACATCCAATCTAAAAACAGTCTTTGCTCGTTGAAGGGCGGTTTCTGTTTTACCAACCCCCTTGGGGCCATCAAGGAGTATCGCTGGTAGTTCTGGCAAAAGATCATCAAGTAAGTCATCTACGATGCGACGGCTGTAACTCATTAATTCCTCCATTTTGTCTGACTCTACGCTACCTCACAACCAACTTCTACACTACCTCACAACCAACTTCTACGCTACCTGGCAACCAACTTCTACGCTACCTGGCAACCCACTTCTACGCTACCTGGCAACCCACCCACTCCATACTTCAACCTCAATTTGCACACGCTCCGCGCCTACTCTAAAGTTGGGTGCAGTTAAGGGGAGTACCTCGCAAAAGCACCTTCGTCAATACGGATAGCAATATCCCGGAGTTGCGACCACAACGTGGTTGAGGAAGACCTTGGCAATTGGTCCCTTTAACGAATAGGTCTAACTCATGAATGTCTCACTCACTACTTGGTTCATTACGATCGGCGCTATCCTGGCCCTGATCGCGATCGATCTGCTGACCGTCAGCCGCAAGCCGCATGAAGTTAAGTTCAAAGAGGCCGCCAGCTGGTCCATCTTCTACATCGCGGTCTCAATCGCATTTGGCATCTGGGTCTGGCAAAGCGCCGGATCACAATTTGGAACCGAGTACTTTGCGGCCTATCTTGTTGAAAAATCTCTCTCAGTAGACAACCTATTTGTCTTTGTTATTATTTTGGCCCAATTCAAAGTCCCATCCATTTTCCACCAGCGGGTCTTGATGTTTGGAGTGCTACTCGCGCTGGTACTACGTGGAATTTTTATCGCCGTTGGTGCTGCCGCACTTGCCTCATTTAGCTTCACATTTGTCATCTTCGGCGCGATTTTAATTTGGACTGGAGTTGGCTTATTCAAGCATTGGGATGAAGACCCGACACCAGAAGATAACTTTTTGGTCCGTAGCATCAGAAAACGAATAGCCATGACCGATGAATTTGATGGCTCCAAAATCTTTACCCGCATCAACGGTAAGCGCCTTGCCACCCCAATGTTCTTGGTGATGATTGCGATCGCATCGACTGATCTGCTATTTGCACTTGATAGTATTCCCGCAACATTTGGCGTAACTCAGGAACCATTCTTGGTCTTTGCAGCCAATGCTTTTGCACTTCTTGGTTTACGTGCCCTGTACTTCTTGCTCAAGGGCCTACTGGACAAGTTGATTTATCTTTCACTTGGACTTTCGATAATTTTGATGTTCATTGGTATCAAATTAATCATGACTTATCTGCATGAAATTTGGTCGCAGATTCCAAAGATCCCTACCGTTGGCAGCTTACTTGTGATTGCTTTGATCCTTGCTGTTTCGACTATCGCGAGCTTAGTTAAATCAAAGCGCGATCCGAGCGCTATTGCCCATGCAGGCCGTATAATCGCTGCTCCGGAAGAAAAATAATTTCCTAACTACTGTAAATCGGCGTATCCTTAAGCCAAGAAGAGTCGCCCGGATCACCGCGTTGCAGCTAGTTCGCTAACTACACCGAGGAAAGTCCGGACTTCGCAGAGCAAGGCGGTGGGTAACTCCCACCCGGAGCGATCCGCGGGAATAGTGCAACAGAAAGCAAACCGCCAATAGCAATATTGGTAAGGGTGAAACGGTGGTGTAAGAGACCACCAGCAATTGCAGCAATGCAGTTGGCTAGGTAAACCCCGCCTGAAGCAAGACCACGCAGTTGGCGTTTAAGAGCTGCTCGCTCGAGTCAACGGGTAGGTTGCTTGAATCTGTAAGTAAT
>JAYVQU010000040.1:0-58401 GCA_043776875.1 Actinomycetes bacterium | reverse complement strand
CAATACCTTCTTCAAAAGCGTTTTCGAGTTCAGCTGGCGCAATTGCAACAGATTTTAAGAAACCAAGAACATCGGTAAACCACAGCCGGACAAAACGGATATTTCGCTCTTCTAGAGTACGCAGGACAAACTCCTGCTGCTTACTTCTATCTGCGCTCATAGTCACTATTCTTACAAATGCAGGTTACAGCCGTGTTAACTGATCTGGCCAGCAGGCTAAATTACAAAAAAATCAGCCGTGTCCAAGATGCTTTTGGCGGGTAAATCACGGGTGATGACGGCATTGGCACTAATTCGTGAACCTTCTCCGACCCGCACATTTCCAAGAATACGAGCACCTGCGCCAATAACTACATCATTTTCAATTGTTGGGTGGCGCTTGCCAGTTCCAATACCACGAGCTCCTAAAGTTACATCGTGATACAACATGACATCGTCGCCAATAATTGATGTCGCTCCAATAACAACACCCATTCCATGATCAATAAAAAAACGTTGACCAATCTGGGCAGCTGGGTGAATTTCGATTCCAGTTGCAGATCGAATTAAGTTGGAATTAATACGTGCAACTAGTTTCAAACCACGATTCCAAAGGAAATGCGAAATTCGGTGTCCCCAGATCGCATGTACCCCTGGATATGCCAGCGCGATCTCTAATCTATTACGGGCTGCCGGATCGTGGCGCAGCGCATTGTCGAGATCTTCTTTTATGCGATTGATGATTGGCATTAGTCAACTAAATCTTCGTAAAGAACTGTTGACAAATAGCGCTCACCAAATGATGGAATAATCACAACAATATTCTTGCCGGCAAACTCGGCACGTTTTGCTACTTCTGCTGCCGCCCACAATGCCGCACCTGATGAAATGCCCGCTAGAATTCCTTCTTCGGCCGCTGCCCGACGGGCATACTTAATTGCATCGGCGGCGGTCGCATCAAGAACTTCATCGTAAACCGTACGATCTAAAATTTTAGGAATAAAGTTTGCGCCAATTCCTTGAATTGGGTGACCCCCAGGTTCGCCGCCATTTAAAATTGGCGAAGCCGCTGGCTCTACCCCGAAAACTTTAATCGCCGGATTTTTTTCCTTCAAGAGTTGCCCGGCTCCGGTAATCGTTCCGCCGGTTCCGATTCCGGCAACGAGTGCGGCGACGGTGCCATCGGTGTCGCGCCAAATCTCTTCGCCAGTAGTTTTTCGGTGAATTGCTGGGCCAACCACATTTTCAAATTGGCGCACCAAAACGGCGCCGGAGTCGCCCAACTTTTCGGAGGCAGCAACTGCGCCTCTCATACCTTCGGCCGCAGGCGTTAACACAAGTTCGGCGCCGTAGGCTCGGATCAACTTGCGTCGTTCCTTCGAGACAGATTCTGGCATCGTCAAGATCGCCTTATAGCCACGAGCCGCCGCAACCATCGCAAGTGAGATACCGGTGTTTCCAGAAGTTGCTTCAACAATTGTGCCACCAGGCTTTAGTTCACCACTTGCTTCGGCGGCATCGATCATTGCAATACCAAGTCGATCCTTTACGGTCGCACTTGGATTATAAAACTCAAGCTTTGCAAAAACATTTGCGCCAGCACCATCCATAATCTTGTTAATGCGAACCAGTGGTGTGTTTCCAAAAATTTCCGTAATGTTGTTATATACCTTCACATTAATCCCCTCGATTTGTTTTTAATTGGAAGTTTTAATTTCTTGTTTTATTTGTATTTTAAAAATTAATTTGTTGAAAATACCTGAAAAAGAGTCGGGTCAGCAACTGCAAGAGGTGGCAAGGCAGAAATCAACAACTCGGTTGCGAGTAAAAAACCAGTTGATGATGGATTGCATCTCTTGATTCTACTCAATGACTAGGCTTTTGCGAGTTGCCAATCATTTGCAGAAACAAGTAGTCGCAGGAATCAGCTTTCATTCCAGCGGGAAGTCATTGGCAAGCGACGATCCTTGCCAAAGGCACGGACGGAAACCTTGGTACCAGGTGGATATTGCCGGCGCTTAAATTCAGCCCGATCCACCAATGAAATCACTCGACGAACAAGTTCTGGATCAAAGCCATCTTCAATTAATGCCGCATATCCGCGATCCTCGTCAACGTAGGAACGCAACACTTGATCTAGCAATTGGTAATTGGGCAATGAGTCAGAGTCCTTTTGATCTAGGCGCAGTTCAGCACTTGGCTCTTTAGATATGGAGCGCTCCGGAATTGGTGCCACCTCACCACGTTCTGCCGCAACCTCATTTCGCCAAGTAGCTAAAGCCCAGACATCGGTTTTATAAATATCCTTGATTGGGGCAAAACCACCAACGGCATCGCCATAAAGGGTTGAGTAGCCAACGGCCAGCTCGCTCTTATTTCCAGTTGCCAGTACCAGATGGCCTTCTTGGTTAGAGATACCCATAAGTGATGTTCCGCGAACGCGCGCCTGCAAATTTTCTTCCGCCAAACCTTGCAAAGTTAAATTGCTCAGGAAGGCGGCAACCATTGGCGCAATCGGGGTAATTCGAAAGTGAATCCCGGTTGCATCAGCCAACGCTTGGGCATCTTCGACCGAATGAGCTGACGAGTACTTACTTGGCATAGCAGCGCCATAAACCCGCTCGGCACCTAATGCATCAATTGCGATAGCGGCAACAAGTGCGGAATCAATTCCGCCGGAAAGTCCTACAACTACCGATTTAAACCCATTCTTTAAAACGTAATCCCGCAACCCAATAACTAGTGCTTGCCACATCTCTGCCTCATCTGACAGGCGTTTAGCTACTGTTGATTCGCAGCTGTCGACAAGTTGGGTTGCATCTTTTGAGATAACAAAATCCGGCGATGATGTATCCGCCAAACAATCAATGTCGATCACAACTACCTGATCTTCAAACTGCGCGGTTCGGGCAATAACTGCGCCAGCTGCGCCAACCACAATTGTGTCGCCATCAAAAACTAAGTCGTCCTGGCCACCGGTCATGTTGACATAAGCAACTGGCGCGCCAATTTCTTTAGCCCTCTTTTGCACCAAGGCTAGCCGCACATCATCTTTATTGCGTTCATATGGTGAGCCATTAGGAACAACCAACAAGCCAGGGGTGCGCGCTGCAATTGCATCCACCGAGTGCCAAATATCTTCGCAAATTGCGATTGCCACATCAACTCCATGTATTCGCACTACTAGGCTCTGATCCCCCGGCACAAAGTTTCTAAATTCATCAAAGACACCGTAATTTGGAAGCTGGCGCTTGAAATAGCGAGCTTGAATTTTTCCATCATAAATTACGGCAACCGCATTCTTTGGGCCCTGGTCCAAGTAGCCAACAATTGCCACTAAATCGCCAGTAATTGTTGCTGCGATCTCTGCAACGGCGGTGATACTGGCGGCTTGAAAGGATTGGCGCAGCGCTAAATCCTCAACTGGATATCCGGTAACGATCATTTCCGGAAAGACCAATAAATGTGCACCAGCCACAGTTGCTTTCGCAACGCTAGTACGGATCAGCTCGAGATTGCCCACAAGATCTCCAACGGTTGGATTGATCTGGGCTAGCGCCACCCTTAACTTCATTTTTCAAGTGTAACGAAGTACCCTTATCGCTAGTACCCGGGGACCACGCAGGTGGCTTCGAGGAGAGGATGCAATGACAATTAAATCTGGGGAAAGCCTTTATGGCGGTGCAACGCACCGACGCATCACAATCTTGGATCTGGCCGCGGCCAAAGCGCGCGGCGAAAAGTGGGCCATGCTCACTTCCTATGAAGCAATGACCGCTGAGATATTTGATGAGGCTGGCATTCCGGTTTTGCTAGTTGGCGATAGCGCTGGCAATAACTTCTTGGGTGGCGAAAACACCATCCCCGTCACCGTTGATGAGTTGATACCACTTACCCGTGCGGTCGTTCGCGGTGCAAAGCGGGCCATGGTTGTTGCTGATTTACCCTTTGGTTCTTATGAAGCATCCCCAGCGTTAGCCCTGGCAACGGCAACCCGCTTTTTTAAAGAAGCGGGCGCAATGGCGGTTAAGTTAGAAGGGGCTCAGATCGAAACAGTGAAGAAATTAGTTTCCTGCGGAATTCCGGTAATGGGCCACCTTGGCTTAACACCCCAAGCTATGCATCAATTAGGTGGCTACAAGGTGCAAGGTCGCACTGATGGTGAGGTAATTCTGGAAGCAGCAAAGGCGTTGCAAGCTGCCGGGGCTTTTGCCGTTGTTCTTGAACTCATACCAGCAACACTTGCCACTCGCATCACAGCAGAACTGGCAATTCCAACAATTGGAATCGGCGCTGGGGTTAATTGCGATGCCCAAGTATTGGTATGGACTGATTTAGTGGGTATCACCAAAAAGGCGCCAAAGTTAGCCAAGGCATATCGAAATTTGCGGGCCGAAATCCATGGCGCAGTTACTGAATTTGCCACAGAGGTACGAGAGGGCGACTTCCCCACATCGGAACAGAGCTTTAACTAGGGTAATCCGATGGCCAAGTATGCAATTGATTTAACGCCGTTACGTAAATCCAAAGATTTTAGAAATCTTTGGGCGGCCGGGCTAATTTCCTACTTTGGATCGATGATCACTTACGTTGCTGTCCCATTTCAAATCAAGGAGCTCACTAATTCTTATGTAGCGGTGGCCATTAGTGGCGTTGTTGAAATCGTGCCATTGATCATCTTCGGTTTATATGGCGGGGTTTTGGCAGATTCACTTGACCGGAAAAAACTCATTTGGATAACCGAAGGACTCTCCCTGGTCTTCACTAGCGCCTTACTGGTAAACGCCTTGCTAGCTACCCCCAATCTGTATGTGATCTACATCGTCTCCGGACTATTTGCCGCAACAAGTGGATTACGAGCCCCCGCCATGCAGGCCGCCTTGCCGCGGTTAGTTGCACATGAAGACATGGCAGCAGCTGCGGCTCTGATGAGTCTTCGTTGGCAAATCGGAGTCGTCCTTGGGCCAGCAGTTGGTGGCGTACTTATTGCAACTTATTCAGTTGCGGTCGGCTACGCCGCCGACATGGCCACCTTTGTCCTGTCATTAATTTTGATTGCAATGATGAAAAAGATTCCGCCCTCGCACGAGGCGCAAAAGCCATCCCTGGCAGGGTTAATTGCAGGTATTAAATATGCATTTGCCCGCAAGGATTTATTAGGAACATACCTAGTTGATTTAGCTGCTATGTTTTTTGCAATGCCAATAGCACTCATTCCGTTTTGGGCTGATCAGTTGGGTGCGCCTTGGGCACTTGGTTTGCTGTATGCCGCCGGAACTATTGGCGCAATCATTGTCACATTAACAAGTGGCTGGACAAAAAATGTTCGCTGCTACGGCAAGGTAATAATTTGGGCAGCAATTGGATGGGGGGTTGCCATCGCCCTGGCCGGTGTCACCAACTATCTGTGGCTAGTGCTGCTATTTTTAACTTTGGCCGGTGCCTCTGACATGGTCAGTGCCCTGTTTCGAAGTGCGATGTGGAACCAAACCATCCCAGATAACTTGCGCGGTCGACTTGCTGGGATTGAATTGCTCTCATATTCATTGGGACCCCTTGCCGGTCAGATGCGGGCAGCATCAATGGCGGCGGTTACTTCATTGTCCTTTTCGGTAACAAGTGGCGGCATAATTTGTGTGATTGCAGTGGTGATACTGGCCAGCCTTTTGCCAAAATTTAGAAAATTTGACATCCAAACCGATGAATTTGCCCTCGAAAACCAAAAAATGGCAGAAAAATTGCGCACTAATCCCCAATCTGAAGCGGACAAAACCTGAGTTGACACATTTACCGGGAGTTTTAATTTTTCCCAAAATTAAATATTTTTATGTTTTGAAAATTAGCAATTTTTTCGCAGATGCATAAAAATTATAAAAATTAAATTGCGACACGCACTCAATTAATTATCACAAAATGTTGGCATTTTTACCTAATTGATGTCACGCTTATCCATGAACAGGTTTGGGTGACGGATCCGAACCATTCCGATAGGAGAAGTACGTGGCCGCAGCAAAGAAAGCAGCACCAAAGAAGCGCAAGAAGGCAGCTGCAGTAGCAGCACCAAAGAAGCGCAAGAAGGCAGCAGTTAAGAAGGCCGCTCCAAAGCGCAAGAAGGCAGCAGCTAAGAAGGTTGTTGCAAAGAAGGTAGTTAAGAAAGCTGTTAAGAAAGTAATTAAGAAGGTTGTTGCAAAGAAGGCAGCTAAGAAGGTTGTTGCAAAGAAGGCAGCCCCAAAGCGCAAGAAGGCAGCTAAGAAAGTTGTAGCTCCAGCAGCGCCAAAGAAGCGCAAGAAGGCAGCGAAGAAGGCTGCTAAGTAGGTATCGTTTATAAAAAAACCCGCCACTTTAGGTGGCGGGTTTTTTATCGGTATTCTTTATTAGGGATATTTAGGTTTCGGTAACTTCTTTGCGAAGTGATTGTTCGATCCGTTCGAAAATTTCAGCGATCATTTGTTGATCTGCTTTTGAAAGATGATCAATAAACCGGGTGCGGACACTTTCCACATGATCTGGAGCAGCGGCAACTATCGCCTTCCAACCCTTGGGGGTCATCATTGCGAAGCACCCTCGTTTATCAACTGGACATGGTTCTCGTTTAACCCAACCAGCTTTTTCCATAACCTTCATGCGATGAGAAAGCCGGGAACGAGACAGTAAAGCAATTTCCGCTAATTCGCTCATCCGCATTTTACGATCTGGCGCATCACTTAACTGCGCCAATATTTCATAATCTGGCATGGATAAATCATGGCCATCAAGGTCTGAACCAAGGGTTTCCAGCAGGCGGCGGCTGGCGATGATGTATCGGCGCCAAGCCTTCATTTCAGATGGGTTGAGCCATCTTGGTGCGGTAGCGTTTTCACGTGACATAAGATCAGTCTATGGTAAATGTTGAAGCTTCAACTACTTTTTTAATGGGGTTTATTTCGTGAGTTTAGAAAATGCTGGCTTGGACCTAAGCCGGATAGATGCCACGGTACGTCCACAGGATGATTTGTATCGCCACTTCAATGGCGGCTGGCTAAAGAGTGCACAAATTCCAGCTGATCGCGCAAGCGATGGTGCTTTCGTTAAGTTGCGGATTGAATCAGAGGCCAGAGTTCGTGAAATCGTGGAAACCGCAACTGGATCGGATGAGGCTAAAAAACTTCGCGATATTTACTCCGCATTTATGGAGGCCGACGCCATCGAGAGTAAAGGTGCAGCACCGATTGCTGGGGAGCTTGCTAAGGTCGATTCCATTAAAAACCTAGAAGAGTTTGTATCCGTGCTGGCCCAGTTAGAGGTGCATGGCGTTCCGGGAATTTTCGGCACATTTATTTATGCCGATATGAAGGATGCGGCTACCAACATCATGTATCTGCAACAAGGTGGGATCTCCTTGCCAGATGAGGCTTATTATCGGGAAGAAAAGTATGAAGAGATCCGCAAAAGCTTCGTTGTACATGTGGCAAAGATGTTTGCCCTGGCCGGAATCGCTAATGGCGCGGCACTTGCTGCAAAAGTAATGTCGCTGGAAACCAAAATCGCTAGCCATCATTGGGATCAAGTCAAAGATCGCGATGCAACGCTTACCTATAACAAGTTAACCGGTTCCGAATTGAAAGCTTTGATGCCAGCTTTTGATTGGGAGCAATTCCTGGCCGACGGTGAGATTCCAGCTGTGGTTTTGAATTCGGTAATTGTGCAGCAACCCTCATTTTTTCTAGGTTTAAATTCAATCCTAGAAAACTTCGATCTCGATTCCTGGCAAGCCTGGCTAAAATGGAAGATCATCAGCGGAGCTGCGCCTTACTTATCCGAAGCTTTTGTGCGGCAAAACTTTGAATTTTTCGGCAAAACTTTAACCGGAACTCCCGAGCTTCGTGATCGGTGGAAACGCGCAGTTTCGTTGATCGAGGGTTCGTTAGGAGAGGCCGTTGGCAAGGTTTACGTTGAAAAGTTCTTTTCAGCGGAGGCAAAAATGCGGATGGAGAGCTTGGTTGCCAACCTAATTGCCGCCTACCGAGTCAGCATTAATGAGCTCACTTGGATGAGTCCAACCACCAAAATTAAAGCCCTAGAAAAATTAGGCAAGTTTCGGCCAAAGATCGGTTACCCAGATGAGTGGCGTGATTACAGCGCCTTAGCGACAACACCGGCTGACTTATATGCAAATGTTGGTCGCGTCATTAAATTCCAACGCGATTTTGAGTTAGCCAAAATTGGCAAACCAGTAGATCGCGATGAATGGCAGATTTCACCGCAAACCGTTAATGCCTACTACAACCCGGTAATGAATGAGATCGTGTTTCCGGCGGCAATTTTGCAGCCACCATTTTTTGGTCTTTCCCATGATGATGCCGTCAATTACGGGGGCATCGGAGCAGTTATTGGTCATGAAATCGGCCATGGCTTTGATGATCAGGGCTCTAAATATGATGGTGATGGGGCACTCAATAATTGGTGGAGTGATTCTGACCGAGCTGCCTTTGAAGAACGCACCAAAGCTTTGATCGCGCAATACGATGCGCTGACTCCAGCAGAGACCCCTGATGTCAATGTCAACGGAGCGCTAAGTATTGGTGAAAATATTGGAGATCTTGGCGGTCTGGCGATTGCGTATAAGGCTTATCAAATCTCACTAGCCGGTCAGCCAGCTCCAGTAATTGCTGGCTTCACGGGCGAGCAGCGGTTGCTGCTTTCTTGGGCGCAAGTGTGGCGGACAAAGGTTCGACCCGAGGAAATGCGCCGTCGGATCGCAACTGATCCACACTCCCCTGCCGAATTCCGTTGCAACCAAATTCTTAAAAATTTCACTCCTTTCTACGATGCCTTCGGGGTAACACCAACTGATGCGTTGTGGCTGGCGGAAGAGTCGCGAGTTCAGATTTGGTAATTTATTGAGTTTTTCATTTGTTATCAAAGCTGCCGCAGCAGATTCATTGGCGCGGGTTGGAACTATCAATACCCCGCACGGACAAATTCAAACCCCGGCATTTATTCCGGTTGGCACTAAAGCATCGGTCAAGTCGGTGCTGCCGGAAGCGATGGCAGATTTAGGTGCCCAAGCTTTACTAGCAAATGCTTATCACCTGTATTTACAACCTGGCCCAGATATCCTCGATGAGGCCGGCGGGCTAGCCGAATTTATGAATTGGCCGGGGCCAACCTTTACCGATTCCGGTGGCTTCCAAGTTCTTTCCTTAGGTGTTGGTTTTAAAAAAGTTTTAGCGATGGATGCGAAAACTTTTCGCAGAGATGATGTGATAGCCGGAAACAAAGATCGGTTAGCACATGTTGATGATGAAGGTGTCACCTTCAAATCACATATAGATGGATCAATGCACCGATTTACACCGGAAGTTTCGATGCAGGTGCAACACAAAATCGGTGCCGACATCATCTTTGCCTTCGATGAGTGCACGACTTTGCACAACACCCGCCCTTATCAAGAGTTGGCGATGGATCGCACCTACGCCTGGGCGATTAGATGTCTTACTGAACACAAACGGCTCACGCAAGAGCGAATTCAGATGCCTTACCAAGCCCTCTTTGGTGTGATCCAAGGTGCGCAATATCAGGATCTGCGCAAAAAAGCAGCAGGTGATCTGGGCCAGATGGAATCTGAGGGTCAGAGTTTTGATGGATTTGGAATTGGTGGAGCGCTAGACAAAGCCAATCTTGGAATGATTATCTCCTGGGTTAATAAAACTTTGCCGGAAGAAAAACCAAAGCACTTACTTGGCATCGGCGCACCAGAGGATTTATTTGTAGGTGTTGAAAATGGCTGTGACACCTTCGACTGCGTTCTAGCTAGTCGAATTGCACGTACAAGTGCGGTGTACACGGTAGAAGGGCGTTTTAACCTGTCTAACAGCCGTTTTAAGCGGGATTTCAACCCAATCGATGATGAGTGTGACTGTTACACCTGTACGCACTACACGCGGGCTTATATGCACCATGTATTTCGTGGAAAGGAAATGATTTCGGCAACGCTTGCAACAATTCATAATGAAAGATTTATTGTGCGCTTGGTTGATCAAATGCGCCAGGCGTTACTTGATGGAAATTTCGCCGATATGAAAGCTGATTTTCTAGGGCGTTACCAGCACCGTAGTGGCCAAGCACGCGATTAATTAAAGTTGCGGTGATTTATCCGCGGCTTTCCCGCAAATTGCCCATCCCCCAGGAATCAATTCCAACGCCTCGTCTGGGCCCCAAGTACCTGCAAAGTAAGGGCGCAGTTTTGCCGGTTTTTTTAGAATTTCAGCCAAAACTTGCCAAGATTGCAAAACCGCATCAATTCGATTAAATCTAAAGTGGTCGCCAATTAATGCCGCATTGAGTAATCGCTGGTATGCCTCTTTCCGAACACCTAGGGCGGCGGCAAATTCAACGGTTAGGTCAACCGTATTTGTCACCAAAGCCGAACCGGGCGACTTTGCTTGCAGTGAAAGATCAACACCATCATGATTGCCCAATCTAAATCGCACAATATTTGGTGGCGGAGCCGGACTTCCCTTTTCATGGAAAAGTTGTTGCGGCGGTTGCTTAAATTCAACAACTGCCTCCATGGTGCTTTCCGCTAATTTTTTACCTGTACGAATATAGATTGGGACTTCAGCCCAACGCCAATTATCAATATATAACTTCATTGCAACGAAGGTTTCAGTATCTGAATGTTTAGCTACACCTTCCTCATCTAAGTAACCTACAAATTGGCCACGAACCACATCTCGGACATCTATTTTCCGAATCGCACTTAGGACTTTGATTTTTTCATTTTGCAATGCATCCGAACTCATATCAATCGGAGGTTCCATAGTAAGCATGGCTAAAACCTGAAGCAAATGATTTTGCAAGACATCGCGGGTTGCGCCAACGCCGTCATAAAACTTTCCCCGACCTTCCACCCCAAAATCTTCGCTCATTGTGATTTGAATATTTGAAATATAGTTACGGTTCCACACTGGCTCAAAGAGCGTGTTTGCAAAACGAAATACCAGTAGATCTTCTACCGATTCCTTACCAAGGTAGTGGTCGATCCGATAAATCTGATCTTCCGGTAACAATTTTTTGAGGCACTCATCAAGTTCTACCGCACTCTCGTAATCTCTACCAAATGGCTTTTCCACAACTACTCGCCCACTTGCGGTCAGGCCCACCGAATTTAAGCCCTGTGTCACGCTTTCAAAAAATGCCGGCGCAATCGCCAAGTACACAACTGGTAACTTAAAGCGAGCTAAAGCTAATTTTAATTTGCCAAAAGTTTCTGGGTTCTCGTAATCACCAACAACTAGTTCTAGTTCATCCAACAAGTCTTTCAAAATTTCTTCATTAACAATCTCACTGAGGGCTGATTTACGATCACGAATACCTGCCTCGACCCGTGCCTTGAACTCAACTTGGGTCCATTTGGCTGAGGCCACTGCAACAACTGGGATCTCCAGCTCCCCCGCCGCTTGCATTTCATACAGGGCTGGAAATAATTTCTTCCTTGCTAAATCTCCGGTGGCGCCAAAAAGTACCAAAACATCAGCGCGGTCCATTACTTTGGCACATTTTCGCTACGGGGCTTTTCATTGTGTCCACCAAATTTTGATCGCATTGCACTTAGTACTCGATTAGCAAAGTCATCATTATTGCGCGAGGCAAAACGTGAATATAAAGCCGAAGTCATCACAGGTGCCGGAATTCCAGCATCAATTGCAGCCTGTACCGTCCAGCGACCTTCACCACTATCACTTACTTGCGTTGAATACTCGTGTAAGTCGTTGCTCACTTGCAGCGCCTCGGCCGTTAAATCAAGCAGCCAAGAAGCAACCACGCTTCCGCGGCGCCAAACTTCAGTAATCTCTGGAATATTTAAATCATAAGCCGGGGTCAGCTCATCGGCCGCCTCAAAGATTGCTAGTCCTTCGGCAAAAGCTGCCATCATTCCGTACTCGATTCCGTTGTGAACCATCTTCACAAAGTGGCCACTTCCAACTGGGCCACAATGTAAGTAGCCATACTCACTTGTTGCCGGCTCACCCGTGCGACCAGGTGTGCGCTCGGCTGCTGCAGTCCCCGGGGCCAGCGCCTTAAATATTGGGTCCAGCGATTTAATAACTTCCGGATCGCCACCGATCATCAGGCTGTAGCCACGTGCTAATCCATAAACACCACCGCTGGTTCCAACATCTACAAAGTTGATTCCTTTTGTGGCAAGCATTGCCGCATTTGATAAATCACTTTTGTAGTAACTATTGCCGCCATCAATAATTGTGTCACCGGCTTGCAGGTGTTCCGAAATTGCTTCGATTGTTGAATCAGTAACATCCGCCGGCACCATCACCCAAATGGTGCGTGGTGTTGGTAACGCCGCAGCCAGCGCCGCTAAATCTAAGGCTGCCGTGAATCCCTCAGCGGCCAAGCTGTTGACTGATTCCGCGTTAATATCATGGATAACCGATGTGATTCCGGCCTGAGCTAGGCGACGAACAATGTTGGCGCCCATCCGGCCAAGGCCAACCATGCCAAAGTTAACTGTGTGCTCCATGAGGTAACTCTACCTGCAAGATTTTGCGCTTACTCCGTAAAAAAAGCTTCGGTATCAACAATTAAACGGGTTAATTCGGTGGCCATTACCTGTCCGGCTGGTACCGATAAATCTGCTGCTAATACCTGGGTTACCGCCGCCGCCTTCGCCTGCCCCGCGGCAATGATCCAGACTTGCGTGGATGAATTGATATAGGACATGGAAAATGAGATCCGCTCCACTGGCGGTTTAGGTGAATCAATTATTGCGACTACTTTGTCTTGCGCATTTTGATTCCATAGTTTTGGGAAAAGCGAAGCGACATGTCCATCTGGACCAAGACCAAGAGTGCAGATATCCATTTCGATTAGCTGCAACTCTGCTGCATACGAAGCCGCCGCGCCTTGCACTGTTAATACACCATCACTTGCTTTAACTTCATGAACTATCACAGTTGAGTTTTTCAGATTATTATGAACTGGAGCTGCGTTTCGTAAAGGGCTATCGGCTGCACAAAATCGCTCATCGCTAAACCAAATGTTGAGCCCAGTTAGATCGGCACTTTTATTAATCTTCTCCACCAAAGCTTTGGCAAAATCTGCTCCCAAGGTTCCGCCAGTCAATGCCATGTGGCAGCTGCCTTTGTTTGATAAGTGCATTGAAATAGCTTCCATCGCATCTGTTGCTGCGGCTTCAACCAACTCTGACGCATCCTCATATAGCGTTAAATCAAGATTCTCATTCACTTTTTGACTACCTTGGGCAAATTCCAGTTATACTTAATTGACAGTTCGCGCACCAAGACAACCACCACTCCAGCAATCGCCACCACGAGCACTTGGTTGAGATTTGCTGCAGCCAATGCCAGATAAATGATCGCCCCGGAAAGACAGGCGGTACCGATAGTTTCTCGGTGAAGTAGTACTGGTTCGATCTGACACATGAGGTCTCGGAACAAACCACCAGTCACCGCACCAATTAATCCCAGAACCGCAGCCGCCACTATTGGCGCCTCGTTGGTTATGGCGAACTGCACGCTAGAAACAGTTGCTACCGCCAAACCCAAAGTATCTAGCGATAACGCAAAACGGCCAACCGCTTGCGTCTCTCCCATTGCAATCGTGATTAAGAAAGCTGCAAAAATCGGCGCAAATAGCCAAGGGTGCTGAATCCAAGGTGGCTGCTGTCCCATAAACAAATTGCGCAAAGTTCCACCGGAAAGCGATGCCACCGCGGCTATAAAAAGAATCCCACCAAAATCTAAACCCTTGCTAGCTGCAACCCTTGCGCCAACTAAAGCAAAAGCAAAAGTAGAAACCAGGTCAAGACCAAAGACCAGTAGCTCAAGATCCATGGTGGAGTACTTCTTGTTAGCTCTAGTTAGTTTTTACTAGCTAGGCGTGCCTCGCGACGTATGCGTTGTTCAGCTGGATCTGGCACCGGCACCGCTGAAATCAAACGACGGGTGTAATCATTCTTTGGATTTTTCAAAATTTGATCACGATCGCCCGCTTCAACCAGCAAACCATCTTGCATAACGGCAATTCGGTGACACAAGATGTCTACTACGGCTAGGTCATGGCTAATGAAAAGGCAAGCAAATTTCAGTTTTTCCTGAAGCTCTTGTAATAGATCCAAGAAACGTGCTTGTACTGAAACATCTAGCGCTGATGTTGGTTCATCGGCAATTAGCAGATCTGGCGTTAGCGCAAGCGCGCGTGCAATACCTACCCGTTGCCGCTGTCCACCTGATAGTTCATGCGGGTAGCGGTTGCGATAACTACGTGGCAGTTCAACTTGATCCAATAGATCTTCAACCTTGCGGGCCAGCTCGGCACCCTTTGCCAGTTTGGCTAAAAAGATTGGTTCACCTATGGATTCACCGATTGGCAGCCGCGGATTTAAAGAGCTGGCCGGATCTTGAAAAACGATTCCAGTATGTCGGCGAATCGATGAAAGATCCTTATGTGATGCATGGCTAATATCTTTGCCAACAATCTCAATTGATCCTTCCTTGATCGGCAACAAACCAATTGCAGCCCGGCCAACAGTAGTTTTACCGGAACCAGATTCGCCAACCAAGCCAACAATTTCACCCGGATAGATTTCCAGGTCAAAATTTTTCACGGCAGTAAATGCTGGAATACGACCACGCTTTGGATACTGGATAGTGACATTTGCAAGCTTTAATACAGGAGCCGGCTTTGCATTCTCCTGATACGGCAAAGCGCGCTTTTTGGTTGAGCCAAGTTTTGGCACCGCGGCAAGCAGTTGTTGTGTGTACGGATGCTGCGGGTGATTAAAGATTTGATCGGCGGTGCCACTTTCAACTGTGATTCCATCCTTCATCACAAGAATCTCATCGGCCATATCTGCAACTACACCCATGTCGTGGGTAATCAAAAGAATCGCAGAGTTGAGCTTGCCCTTTAGGTCGCGCATCAAATCTAGGATTTCGGCTTGAACAGTTACATCAAGTGCGGTAGTTGGCTCATCGGCAACTAAAAGTCCTGGATCGCAAGCAAGTGCTTGTGCGATCATTGCGCGTTGGCGCTGACCACCGGAGAGTTGATGTGGGTACTTGTCAATTGACCTGGATGGATCTGGAATGTCAACCATGGTAAGCAATTCAATGGCGCGGGTGTGCGCCTCTTTTGGACCCATATCAAAGTGGTTGCGCAGGGTTTCCATAATCTGGAAGCCGATTGTGTACACCGGATTTAAAGCAGTCATTGGCTCCTGAAAAATGTAGGCAACTTCTTGCCCGCGAAACTTACGAAGTGTGATCGCCTTAGCGTTAAGCATCTCTTGGTCCTTGACCTTTACCGAACCAGTCATACGTGCATTTGAGGCAAGAAGTGACATCAAGCCCAAGGCGGTGGTGGACTTACCTGAACCTGATTCGCCCACAATTGCGGTGACCTTGCCTGGCTCCAAGGAGAGGTTCATATCTATTACAGCTGGGTACCAAACTCCATCTACCCAGAAATCAACGTTGAAATCCTTGATCTCCAAAATTGGGTTACTCATAGGGATGCCTCCATGTGTGAGAAACTTGTTAAATGACAAATATCGTGAAATTCCGGCCTGCCAGCGCTGTCGCTAGCGGCTGGGTGCTTATCGTTTTCTTTGCCGGCTTTATTTTGCAAAGTATTTTTTACGGTGGCGATCTTGTCTTGACCACAGCAATTTGCAGCGCTGGAATCATTGGCGCCTACCTGTTGTTCTTGAAGCCCTACGTTTTGATCTTTGATGAAGGAATCAAGGTGGTTAACCCAACCAAAGAGATCGTTGCCAGTTGGGATCTGATTGAGGAGATCGAAACTAAATACAGCATGTCCATCACCCTTGCTGGCATCACTTACTACGCTTGGGCGGCTCCGGCTCCAAGTCGTGGCCACTCGAGACGTTTGCACAAAACTGATCTGCTCCCCGGATCTGATGCTCCGCGACGTCTTGGTGATTCGCCGCGAAGTGATTCGGGTGCGTGTGCCTACATTGCTCGGTTGCGTCGCAAGGAGTTCAGCAGTAGCGAAACCGCTAAGTTTGAAATCAGCAGTAACTACACCTTGATTTACATCGCTGTCGCAATATGTGTAATCGCTGCCGCAAGCCTCTTCTTTTAAGTTAATCACTTGCCTGCACCAACTTTCGTGCGCTTGCAGACTCTTGCCGTTCCTTTTTAGAAATACGACGTCGTTGACGTGGATCAAAAGCATCGCGTAGACCATCACCGATGAAGTTAACGCTAAGTGCGATCGCGATAATAAATAGACCTGGATACCAGAACAACCACGGACGAGTTGTAAAGGAGTCTTGATACTTGCTGATCAATAACCCAAGTGAAACATCTGGTTCAATCACACCGAAGCCAATATAACTGAGGGCGGTTTCAAGTAAAATTGCACCGGCCATCAACAAGGTGACTGAAACGATAATTATACCGACCGCATTTGGCAAGATGTGCTTAAAAATAATGCGTCGATTTGATGCTCCCGCAACACGGGCAGCATCGACAAACTCGCGTTCACGAAGGGAAAGAAACTCGCCACGCACTAGCCGTGAGAGACCAGTCCAAGCAAAAAGTCCAAGGTAGAAAGCTAAAAAGGTAGCACCAAGATTTCCAAAGTGGAAACCAACAACTGAACCAATAATGATCGCCGGAATAGTGATGATGAAGTCAGTAAAGCGCATCAAGATTGCATCTACCTTACCGCGATAGAAGCCGGCGATAGATCCAACCACAGTTCCGATAGTTGCACCAATGACGCCAATGATAATCATTACCGTAAGAGAGCGTTGAGTTCCCTTCATTACAAGTGCAAAAAAGTCACGCCCGATATCATCTTGACCAAATGGGTGATTACCTAGTCCGACTCCACTTCCACCCAGGGACTTAGGCAAAAATGAAATTGTTGGGCAACCAACTGTGTCATTAGGGCAATCGCCAAAGCGAAGATCCGGCAGATCTTCTGGGGTCCACTTCCACCATCCCGGAACTCGCCAAACGCCAAAAAGTCGGAAATCCAAGGCTGTGAAAACCAATACGACGATGGAAATAATTGTTACTAAGGACATCATTGCCGCTCGGTGACGGAAAAATCGTCGTCGTACAATCTGACCTTGGCTTAAGCCTTCGATCTCTTTATTAGCGATGGCATTTTCACCACTTGTAGTTGTTTCGGTGGCCTCAATCTTCTTCTTAAATGAAAATACCATTGTTAGGCACCACTTCCTACGCGAATACGTGGGTCTAAAGCCGAGTACAACAAATCTGCAATTAAGTTAGCTGTCACTGAAAGCGTTGCGGTGATAAAGAAAACACCCATTAATAAGTTGAGGTCATAACCCAACAAACCTTGACGGAACAAAGTTCCCATGCCCGACCATCCGAAAACGCTTTCTGTGATGAGCGCACCACCGATTATGCCGGCAAAGTCCACCACCATAATTGTCGTCAATGGAATCATTGTGTTTCGGAATGCATGACGCATAATTACGGTGCGCTCGGGTAAGCCTTTGGCACGTGCGGTACGAATGTAATCCTGGTTAAGAACTTCCAGCAAAGTTCCACGTGAGAAGCGGATATAGCCAGCAAATGAGATAAGGGTTAGCGCTAAAGTCGGTAAGAATAGGTGTGTCACAATATCTAAATTGCTAATCCACCAGTTTTCATCGCCAAGCAAATCACTGCGCTGTCCAATTGTTGGAACTGGGCGATAATTTATCGCATCCGTTTCCATATAAGGCTTCCAGGTCTGCATCAGCTTGTCCACGATCAACAAACCACTGCTAATAAATGCAGTGAGCACTGAAGTACGAACAATTGGTCCGCGGTCAATCTTTGAAAAAGCTAGCGCAACAAAGACTGCGATTGAGATGTTGATCGAAGCCAAAATGAAAATCATGAGCGAGTTTGGATACTTGTCAAAAACCCAGTTTGCTGGGTAGTAAGCAGCAAAAGTTACCCCGGCCATAGTCAGTGATGCTTTGAGTGCAGCCTTGTTAATAAGACCAACGGACAGCTGAGTCACTGCATATGCAATTCCAACGGCCATGCCGCCAATAACAATCGGACCAAGACTTGGGCTGAGGAACCAATCAGTTAGGCTGAAAAATGTGATAAGGCCAGCTGCAATGCCTGCCGCGGTTGCAAATGTCATCCAAAATCTTCGGCGCTCACCGCCGATAATTGATGCCCAGAAAATTCCACTAAATAATCCGATTCCAATAATAAAGGAGAGCGGGACAGTCGGATTTTGCAGGAAGTTATTAAACGAGATGGCTAAGTACTCTTTCAAAAGTACTGCCACCCAAAAAATGGGAAGCGAAAACATCAAGAATGAAACAAATGTCATTGAATAATCAAATCGACTGTATTGGCGGAGTGCAGTGATAATTCCGATCGTAATTCCTAAAACAATCGCAAAAATAGTTGCGGCCAATACCAAACGAATAGTTACTGGAATTGCTAAGGCAAGAGAGTGAGAAACTGTTGATCCATCACGACTCATACCAAAATCTGGATTGCCGACAAATACACCTAAAATGCCTTTGAGCCAAAGGAAGTAACGAGCGGGTGGTGGAATATCTAATTGAAGTTCGCGCGTAAGAGATGCGACCAAGTAGTCCCGGTTAGGGTCGGTACTAGTCCTAAGGTCAGCTGTTGGATCTCCAGAAATAGCGGCCAAGTTATACAAAATAAAACTAGAGCCAAAAAGGATGACAACCAGGACTCCTAGGCGTCGAAGGATAAAGGCAACCATTACTTAAGGGTCCTCTCGAGTTTAAGCAGCACTGTTTAAAACTATTTGCCGATTATACATCCAAAGGACGCTCGGAGAGTGATCTCCGAGCGTCCCAAGGACTGATTAGGTAGCGCTAACTAAAGGGTTTATCCCTTAGTAAGTCCACTCCCAGTAGTTCCATACCATCTGTGGAGATAGTGGGCTTGGCTTTACATTCTTGAGGTCTTTGTTGACAGCAGCAACACCTGGGTGAATAAACACACCAATTGTAACTGCATCAGCATTTATTAGACGCTCAATTGCAATGTACTTAGATGTTAGAAGTGAATCTGACATTGGCTTATCCAAAGTAGCGATAATTGCATCAACCGCACTGTTGCTGTAACCCATAATGTTGTTTCCACCGTTAGTATCAAAAATATCAGCAGATGCACGTTGTGTCACAGCTGATGAGACCCAAGCAAAGAAGTACACATCATAATTTGCACTTCCTAACTTTGAAGGCCAGTCAGTACGAACTTCACCTTGTAGATCAAAGCCAATCTTTGCCAAGTTTGCCTTAGCAAGTGCGAACTCTGATGCACGACGTGGGTTATTTCCTGGAACCAAGACGCGAACCTTTAGTGGGCTCTTGAGTACATCTGGGTAGAACTTCTTAACCATTGCAAGGGCTGACCTGTTACGTGACTCTTGTGTTCCACGTGAATAGAAAGCCGAACCGTTTGCACCAATCATCTTTTCATAGCGAGCAGATCCCGGTCCAGACCAGGTTGATCTAATTGGAGTTGTTACACCATTAATAGGTGCGATCAACTTCTCCATGATCTCTTCCCGCGGAACTCCCAATAGGAATGCCTGACGGAGAGCCTTTGACCTTGCCCCATCCTTTACCGAGAATAAACCGGTATAGGCATCTTCACCGTCAGTAGTGTTGTAGTGAAGGTCCCAGTGCTCATAGGCAACTTCTTCTTTTCCGATGACATTGACATTTTTGATTGCCTTTAGCTTTGCTACACCGTCAGCAGTTGCCTGACCAGCGTAGATATCAAGCTCGCCGTTGGCTAGTGCCTGTGCTGCCGCTGTTCCATCGCCAATAAATTTAAAGACGATAGTGTCAACGCCGCCACTTAGAGCTGGACCTGAGTTGTACTTGGCGTTCTTCTTCAAAGTGACAGAAGTCTTTGCAACTGCGTTATCAATGATGAATCCACCGTTACCGACTAGCAGCAATGGGTTGGTTTTGTCGTTAACTGTTGTAATAGTGTAATCCTGAGACCACACCTTACCTATCTTCTTTAATAGGGTTGTGTCTTTATCGTTGAAGGCCTTAACAAAGCGAGCGCGCGCTTCCTCATTTTCGGCAACCGTACCCAACTTATCCTTGCCTTCTGCCATCAACACTAATGCGTGAACTGGGCTTGGTCCTACACCATATTGATCCCAGTTTGCGATCTTCTTCTTAAAGCGCAAGGTAACAGTCATCTTGTCAGCAGATAAAGTTGGCTCTCCAACAATATTTGTGCCGTAGACACCTGAATAACCTAGACCATTGAATGCAGGCTTATTGACCTTATCTTTTGGATCGCCCAAACCCGCTGCCTTTGAATAATCATCGCTTGAGACAATGTGTGAGAGCAAAAGATCTTCACCAGTGATTGGAGTTCCATCAGACCATAAGCGACCTGGATTTACGGTCCATGAAGTGCGGAAATCATTTGGTGAATTCTTTACAATCTTGTAACTTCCAAAGATTGTATTTGGAATTATTTCTTTCTTGTTGTTGTAATAGTTAAATCCGGCACTCTGCACATATGAGATCGCTGCGCAGGTAGTTGAGTTTGTAGCCGAAAGGCCGCAGTTCAAACCTGTAACTGGGTTGGTCTCATGCAAGATAACTGTCGAACGTGTTGCAGCTTGTGCCGGTGTTAACAGTGATACTGCCAACGCCGCTGATGCCGCAGCTGCGAGCGCAAATTTTGCGCTACGTGTGAACTTCATATAGTCCTCCTCGAGGGTTAAGAAAAGCGGCTGTGGCGAGTCGACCACACCATAGACGCTTTTGGTGTGCTGAGTCTGCCTTAATAAACGACGGGTTAGCAAGAGTTAGTGATTAGACCCACGCAGGGATTTATAACATCCAGGTAAAGATTTGATTAAAGAAGGGTGAGCCAGGCAAAGAACTAGCCAAGAACGGCGGTCAGGAATACCTGACCGCCGTACTACCCTCGATCTTTAAAACAATTAGCCGATCTTTGCAACCAGTTCTTGCGCCTTCTTCAGGAAGACACCATCGATAACAGAGAAGCCAAGTGCACCGCCTACATCCTTTGAACACTTTGTGCTCAAGATGTAGGTAGCTAACTCCTTAACCGCTTTACCCTTTGTCGCATCTGGATACTTTGTATCTGCAAGTAGGTAAGAGACGATACCTAGTGGGTAAGCGCCTTTTTCCTTAGTTGCATAATCAAAGGTCACGATGCCCTTAGCATCAATTGCAGCATCAGCTAGAAACGCAGATACACCAACCGAATCTGGCACAACAGATGAACCAACTGGATTAATCAGATTCGCAATCTTTAGCTTATTAGCAGTTGCGTAATTGACTTCAGCGTAAGTGATTGAGAAAGGAGTCTTGCCAGCAAGTTGGGCAACGCCAGTGGAAGATGCAGCTCCAACAACCCGACCTAAATTATCGGTGTCATTTATATTTCCGGGGAATGAAGTAGCAAAAACTGAGGCCTTAGCTTTTGTCCAAACTGTTGGTGCCGACTTATTGAGATAATTAGTGAAGTTTTCCGATGTACCAGAAGAGTCTGACCGATAAATTACTTTGATTGGCTTGTTCGGAAGTGTGTAGCGACCAGTGATCACCTGGGTTCGAAGCACAATTGGATTTCCCTTTGCATCTTTCTTCACATTGCCATTTGTATCTTTTCGGTAAAAAGTCTTTGTTGTGGAACGGTTGTTATCGGCAACAATTGCTGGATCATCCCAACGTGTAATTGTTCCGCCAAAAATTCCGGCAACTGTTGCAGCTGACAGTTGAAGTGTGGTGCGGGAAGGCAAGTTGTGTAGTAGCGCAATTGGAGCAGCAACTATCGGCGCATGAATAATTGATGCGCGCTTAGTGGCGGCAGTGTGTGTTGCATCAGAAAACCAGAAGTCACCAATTGACTTATCGGAATTTGATCGCCCAGTACCGGAACCGGAAGCTGCGTAAACAAATGTGTGAGCTGAGTCATTTGCGTATCCCGCTTTGCAGGCTTCGATTAGCAGCGCTGGAAATGAAGCGCCGGAACCTTGCAGATCAACTGCATAAGCAGGTGTTCCACATGATACTAACCCGAACGCGAGTGCAAGTGATGCAACTTTCGCGAGCTTTGAAATTCTCATTTACTTCCCCTCATAGATGTTTGAACTACGGGGCAAACCTATGGCGCAATTGTGAACGAAGAACGCTCAGAATCCGAACGCTTTTCGACTATTAGATGAACAGTTCGTTAACGACTAGCCAAAGCGCCCAGTTACATAATTCTCAGTTCGTGGATCCTGTGGTCGGGAAAAAATCTCCCTGGTTGGGGCGCATTCGATCATTTGACCAGGGCCGCCATCTGACAAGAAGAAAGCGGTGTAATCGGATACCCGCGCTGCCTGCTGCATATTGTGAGTAACAATCACAATTGTCATGGTGTCAGATAGGTGACGAATTGTTTCTTCAATTCGCAATGTTGAGCCTGGGTCAAGTGAAGAACATGGCTCATCCATCAATAAGACCTGCGGTCGCACTGCTAATGCTCGGGCAATACAAAGGCGCTGTTGCTGGCCTCCTGAAAGTGATCCGCCATAGGCTGACAGGCGATCCTTTACCTCATTCCAAAGCCCAGCCCGTTCCAGGCACTCCTCCATCAACTCATCCTTGTTTTGAACCTTAAGTTGGGCAAGCTTTAAACCAGACAAAACATTTTCCCCAATTGACATGGAAGGAAAGGGATTTGGCTTTTGGAAAACCATTCCGATTTGTAAGCGGATCTTGGTGACATCGGTGCCTGGTGCGTAAACATCTTTCCCATCCAGTAAAACTACGCCAGCCATTGCAGCTCCTGGAATAAATTCATGCATTCGGTTAATGGTGCGAATAAAAGTAGATTTTCCGCAACCAGAGGGGCCAATCAAGGCAGTGACTGTGCCGGCACCAAAATCAAGACTTATATCAGCAAGCACATGATGCTTGCCAAACCAGGCATGAATTCCGCGCGTCTCCAGCCCACTCCCCAACGCACGATTACCTGAAGGTTTGGTATGGGAAGCTGCCACATCAGCTAGCGAACTTGGCCGAACCGCTGTATTCATTTTTTGCTCGCTCTCTTCCGAGTTAATCATTTGGCACCATTCCTTGATCCTAAATACCGGGCTGAAGTAAAGAGAATCAGTACTAACCCCACAAGAACCAGCAAGCCTGCCCAAGCTCTTGTGATTGCTTCAGGTGATCCAGCATTAAATGCTTTCCAGATGTAATACGGAAGTGATCCCATTGGGCCATTGAAGGCGTTTGGGTTCACTTTGTCACCGCCGCCAGTCAACAAAAGAAGTGGCGCCGTTTCTCCAGCAATACGCGCAACTCCCAAAATTACGGCGGTAATTAAGCCACTCTTTGCCGCTGGCAAAACAATCATTGCCACGGTGCGCCATTGAGTGCCCCCTAGCGCAACGCCAGCTTCGCGCAAATCATTTGGAATCAAATTCAGTACCTCTTCCGAGGTGCGGGCGATAGTTGGAATCATCAAAATAGTCAGCGCTAATGCGCCAACTAGGCCGGTGAGAGATTTAGTAATTGGATAAACAATGGCCGAAAGAATAAACAAGCCAGCAACGATGGAAGGAACACCGCTCATTGCCTGCACCAAGAAGCGAATCGGGCCGGTAAGTCGCCCTTTTATTTCAGTTAAATAAAGTGCGGTAAGAATTCCAATCGGCACACTCATGAGTAGCGCTAAAACAACCAAGGTCAAGGTACCCGTGATCGCGTGAAGTAAGCCACCATTTGTCAATGGATCTGTTGGGGTTGCCAGCGACATATCGTTGGTAAAAATACTTAATTTTATTCCAGGTAAACCTTTTTGCAGCACCGTGAATAAAATGCTGGTGATTGGAATTACGGTAACGATGGCTCCAATTGCAACTATTGAATTAGCTAAGGCATCCTTTGCGGCAGCACTTCCGCGCTGGAACCCTTTTATCGCGGCGGTGAGAGTCATGTACACCAAAAAGAACATTGCAAACAAGGCAAGTTTGCCTTTCATCGCAGTTGCTTCCACAACCAGATATGAAGCAAGCAGTGACCCTAAAAAGATTGCGAGATCGAGCGAGCGATCTTTCTTTGACGCTTTCCAAGGCTTGGTAGGTAAAACTGCGACGATCATCGCCCTGAATGTCCGGTTCGCTTAACAATCACGTTCGCGCCGGCATTTACCACAAGAGTTAATAAGAATAAAACTAATCCGGCCGCCATCAATGCTTTAATCTCATAGGGATTTGCTTCACCAAACTTCAAAATGATTAACGAAGCAACATTTCCGCCGGCTCCAAGTAGCACCTGCCAATTAACTTGAAAAACAATATTGAGTACGGTAAACACTGCAATGGTTTCGCCCATCGCACGACCTAAGCCAAGCATTGCGCCACCTATAACGCCATTTCGTCCATGTGGAATTACCACGGCTTTGATCATTGCCCAACGAGTAGCACCAAGGGCATATGCGGCCTGAATCCGATCAAGGGGTGCTTGTGAAAAAACTTCGCGCGCTACCGATGTAATGATTGGAATAATCATGATCGCAAGAACTACGCCGGCAATAAATGGTGACCGGGTAAATACCGGTGCCTGCATGTCAAAAATGGGAATCCACCCAAGATAGCGATGGATTAACTTTGCCCAATATTCAGCACTTGGCATGAGTACCAAAAATCCCCAAATTCCAAATAGAATTGAGGGAAATGCCGCCATCATGTCGATAATTGCTACCAGAAACTTCTTCAGCCAACCTGGGGCATAAAAATTTAAAAAGAGTGCGGAAAATACAGAAACAGGAAGGGCAATGATTACCGCAACCAGGGCACACAAGATTGTGCCGACCAACATGGCAGCTAGCCCGAAATTACTTTCTACCACATTGCCAACATCATCGGTAGAAACCGACCAATCGGAGTTTGTGATGAAACCTAATCCTTCTTGGCGAAGTACTTCGAAACCTCGATAGCCGAGAAATATAGTGATCAACCCTAAAATAACTAGGGAGGTTAAACCACCTGTTGTAACTACGGCGCGAAAAACTTTATCCGACCGTCGAGGCTCAGTTGATAATTCGCGTGGAGCTGGGGGTGAAATAATTGTCATTTAAAAATTACGCGAACTTGCCAGTAACCAAGAAATAAACCCGACGTGAAACCGAAACTGCGTGGTCTGCATATCGTTCGTAGTAGCGACCAAGCAGCGTTAAATCTATTGCCGTTTCCACACCATAGGCCCAATTTGGTGCTATCAGTGCGCCAATTAATTTGCGATGTAAGTCATCTATTTCATCATCATCTCTTTCAACTTCAAGAGCCATATCTGTATTACGAGAACTAATAACTGTGGCAGTTTTTCGCGCGATTTTTTCCGCCGCTGTTCCCATTGATTCAAAAATATGTATTAGCTCGGTGGGAATTGCTGAATCTGGATGACGAAGGCGGGTAATTTTGGCAACGTGATGGGCGAGGTCTCCCATTCGCTCAAGATCTGCGCTCATGCGAAGCGCGGTTGCAAGTGCACGTAGATCTGATGCAACAGGTTGCTGACGAGCAATGATGTCGATGATTCGAGCATCTAAGTCATGTTGAAAATCATCAATAGTCAGATCGGATGCAATAATTTCTTCGGCAAGTTTTAAATCGCAGGCAAGAATTGATTGGGTAGCTTTTTGAATTGATGTTGCAACTTTTTCACAAAGGTCTACCAGTGATTGCGAAACACCATCGAGTTCATCTTGAAAAACTGATCTAATAAGAGTCATCTCTGCACCGTAGGGGTGTCCGGTGAATAGATGCCATCACTTAGATGAACAGAAGGTAAACTGGCAGTAAGAGGCTATACAGTTCCATCATGGGGCTCTTCCGCAAGGAATCATCGGATTTAGCGCCTCACCCCCTGCCGTTATTGCTCCTGGAAACCCTGGATCAGTTGGATGGAGCTGCCTTTATTGTGGCTCCCGGCGAGTTTCTAGTTTTCGCAACCGAAGGAATTGGGCGGCTGGGCATCCTGCGCGATGGTCGAATTCAGAGTCCAGAATTATTAGCAATTATCCGAGTTGTACGCCGCACCCATGAAAAGCAGCTAGGTCAAATTGATCTCCCGCGGGGACCTATCGGCGAAGGCAAACATGAGTTAACGGTTAATGTGTTGCCGTTGACGCAAGACCAGTTGGTTTTGGTGTTGGTCTCGGATGAAAGTGAGGCGCAACGCATTCATGACATCCGGCGTGATTTTGTTGCCAATATTTCTCATGAACTTAAAACTCCCATCGGCGCGCTCTCACTATTGAGTGAGGCGGTTTTAGGTGCCAAAGATGAACCCGAATCTGTCGTTAAATTTGCAACGCGTATGCAGCAAGAGGCCAAGCGCCTTACCGATTTGGTTCAAGAAATCATAAATTTGTCTAGAATTCAAGATTCAGACCCGTTGCAAGTGGCACAAGAGATTTCTATTTCTTACTTGGTAAAAGAGGCAATAGATCAATGTCAAATTAATGCTGAGAGCAGAGGCGTCGCTCTCATTTTTCATGAGGAAACTCAGGGAAAGTTATGGGGTGATCGTGATCAGTTGATAATGGCGATCCAAAATTTAATTGACAACGCCATCAACTACTCGCCTGAGAACACCAAAGTGGTGGTCACTAGCAAAGTTCACAACAATTTAGTAGAAATTTCAGTTACAGATCAAGGAATTGGAATTCCAGACTCTGATCTGCAGCGTATTTTTGAACGTTTTTACAGAGTAGATCCAGCGCGTTCACGTCAAACGGGTGGAACTGGTCTGGGATTATCAATTGTCAAGCATGTTGCCGCCAAGCATGGTGGCGATGTAAAAGTTTGGAGCGCCGAAAATGTCGGAAGTACTTTCACATTAATGATGCCACTTTTGCGCGAACAACTGGCGGAAAACAAATGACCCGCATTTTAATTGTGGAAGATGAGGCTTCATTTTCAGAAGCGCTTGAATTCCTGTTAAACAAAGAAGGTTTTGAAACCACCATCGCCGAAGATGGTAAAAAGGCAATTGCAATTTTCGACGAAATAGGTGCTGATCTCATTCTGTTGGATCTGATGATCCCCGTGATTTCAGGGGTCGAAGTTTGTCGAACTATTCGAACGCGCTCGCAAGTGCCAATCATCATGTTGACCGCAAAAGATGCTGAAATCGACAAAGTTGTTGGACTTGAACTTGGCGCCGATGACTATGTTACAAAACCGTATTCATCTCGCGAATTAATTGCTCGTATCAAAGCGGTGCTCCGCCGCAGGATCCCGAATGATGGGTTACCTGAAGACCATGATCTACTTGAAGTCGGGCCGGTCCGTTTAAATATTGGCAAGCATCAGGTATTTGTGAATTCCAATCCAGTGTCATTGCCTTTAAAAGAGTTTGAGCTACTAGAGTTTTTAATGCACAATTCAGGTCGAGTGTTGACAAGATCTCAACTTATTGATCGCGTTTGGGGCGGGGACTATTACGGAGATACCAAGACGCTCGATGTTCATATTAAGCGGCTACGCGCAAAGATTGAAGTTGATCCTGCTAATCCAATCTTGATTCAAACAATTCGCGGATTAGGTTACAAACTCGGAAATTAGCGAGTGTCACCACTCTAACGAATATGAGAACAAGCTTTCCATAGTTAACTTTTCACATCCCGTACTTAAGATGTATGTATGTTCAACCAAGAAGATATCCGCGAAACAGTTGAGAATCCAAAGTACACCTATCGGCAGCGAGTAGCGGCACTAGCAAACCTTGCTGAAAATCTACTCGACCCTCCTCCGGTGCGCAGAGAATGTAGTCAAGCACTAGAGCAGCGAATTATCTGTGATATGTATGAAGGTAATGCGCCATATCGCCCACGATATCTACTTCCGGAGTACAGAAGAGTTCTTGAAAATGGTTCTGACTTTTTAGAATTACCCATTGCTAAGAATTTAGATGATGCATTGGCATTTTTGCTAATAATATACTCCGCAACCCCCTCCATTACTGGTTACCCAGTTTACTTTGGCGACCTGGACTCACTATTACTTCCTTACATTGACGATGTAAGTGATGACGAATTACATTCGAAATTAAAGCGCTTCTGGATTTCGCTCGATCGAATGTTTCCTGATGCATTTGCGCATACCAACTTGAGTCCTGTCTATAACCGGGTAGCTAAAGAAATTCTGAGGCTTGAGCGTGAACTTTTCCAGGTAGTGCCAAACATTAGTTTGAAAGTAGATCCAGAACTCACGAGCGACGAATACCTGCTGGACGCCGTTCATACCGTCTTTGCCTGCGGGAAGCCTCACTTCATCAACGATGTAATGATGCAATCTGATTTAGGTTTGAATTATGCAGCGGTGAGTTGTTATAACTCGTTAAAGATTGGCGGTGGTGCTCATACTTTGGTTCGAATTAATTTAAAGGCGACGGCAGAGCAATGCACCGGTGGTAAAGCGCAATTCTTCGCCGAAACTCTTCCATACTATTTAGCACTAACTGCCGAGCTAATGGAGTCTCGGATCAACTACTTAGTTGAAGATTCGCATTTCTTTGAAAGTAATTGGTTAGTCAATGAAGGATTACTAAGTCTTGATAAATTTTCGGCAATGTTTGGAATCTTTGGTCTGGCCGAATGTGTGAACATTCTTTTGCGCCAAGATCAGGAGCTAGGAACTTATGGCCACAGTGCTTATGCTGATAATTTAGGGTATGAAATTACCAGCTTCATCGCAAATTGGGTTTCCCTGAAAAAAATGCCCTACTGCGATGGAAACGATGGCCGGGCACTGCTGCACTCACAATCTGGGATTGATTTAGATATTGGGGTGACTGCAGGTACTCGAATTCCAATTGGTACCGAGCCGCCATTGCTTGCACACTTAAAGACGGTTGCCCGCCACCACCACTTATTTCCCTCAGGTATAAGCGATGTCCTGTCATTTGATGAAACCGCGGTGAAAAACCCGCAGGCAGTTGCAGATGTAATTCGCGGTGCATTCAAAGTTGGAATGCGGGATTTCACCTTTAACTTAGACAGCAATGATTTCATTCGAATTACGGGCTACTTAGTTCGCAAATCCGACCTAGCAAAAATGCCCAGCGCTCGACATGGGAGTACTTATTTAGGAGCCGGGTCGGTGGCCGATTCCCATGTGGATCAACGAAATGTGAAACGGGTTGTGAGCTATGAAAGCTCGCCAAGCGCAGGTAGCTAGCGTCATTCCATTTTCCTGGGTGGATGGGCCAGGAAACAGGTTTGTACTCTTCTTGCAGGGATGTAACTTCAACTGTCTGGCTTGTCATAATCCGCAAACAATTCCATTGCACACTCCACGAGCGATGGAAATTACCGTTGTTGAACTCCTTAATCAGATTCGTGAAGCAATGCCATTTATTTCTGGCATAACGGTTTCGGGCGGAGAAGCTACAATCCAAAGTGAGTTTGTGTTCGAGCTTTTTACGGCAATTAAATCAACCGAAGAGTTTAAGAGCTTAACTACTTTCATCGATAGTAATGGGAATGCTTCGCCCGATGTCTGGAAAGCACTCGCCCTAGTTACAGATGGAGTTATGCTTGATCTAAAAGCTTTAGATGATGAACGACATATCGAACTTACGGGAAGTTCAAATTCTGTTGTGTTGAATTCCATTCAGCAGCTAAGTTCGCTTGGAATTTTGTTCGAAGTACGACTTCTGCTAGTTCCTGGGCATAATGATTCTGATGAAGAGTTGATCAAAACCGCTATTTGGTTGAAATCTGTGGATCCTGCCATGAGAATTAAAATTAATGCGTTTAAAACACATGGGGTACGGGCTTCCGCCAGGCAATGGCCAGAAGTAAATGAAAATGAGTTAGCCCGCTATAAAGCAATAATCACTTAGGAATCTTGCGCAACATTTTTTGATAACTTATACTTGCTGTTTATCCATATTGTGCCCATATGGAAATAGACTGAGCAAGTGCTAGCGCGTTGGTCCGAAAAAGTTCTTAAGGCTAGGCTCATTGTTGTTTTCGTGTGGGTAGCTCTTTCCGCTTTTGGTTTCTATGGTGCCAATAATCTAGACAAGTACCTCACAACATCGCTAGAAGTGCCAGGCAGTGACTCTGCGATTGCTAACCAATTATTGGATCAACACTTTAAGGAAAACACTGAGGGAACTTTTACGGTGATGTATGCGTTTGAGCAAGCAACTAAACAGGAAATAGCTGACTTCAACATCAGAATACTTAAAGCATCTTCGGTCATTCCTAATTCTGAAATAATTCAAAGCAAAGCTTTTGCCGGAACCTTATATGCAAATATTGGAACATCCTTTGAACTCAAGCAAGCAGCTGAGTATACGAAAGCCCTGCGTGCGGCCTTACTTGTCCAAGGGCTAAGTGGCGCGCTAGTTACCGGCCCACCTGCCATTAAAAGTGATGTAGCACCCATACTTTCATCGGATTTGCATCGCGGACAGGTCATCGCCATCTTCCTGGCGCTACTTTTGCTCATGGCAACTTTAGGTTTTTCCTGGGCTGTGTTGATTCCGTTGATTTTTGGCATAAGTACGATTGCAACCTCGTTGGGTATAATTTATTTACTAGCCCACAAGTTTTTAATGGTGCTTTACATTCCTAATATCGTAGAACTCATAGGTCTAGGTCTAGCCATTGATTACTCGTTAATCATGTTGCATCGTTATCGGAAAGAGCAGGAGAGGTCAGAAAATCCAATTGGAATAACTATGGAGACTGCAGGTCGCACCGTTGTCATTTCCGGTTTAACGGTAGCAATTGGATTAGCAACTTTGCTTTTAGTCCCCGTACCTTTTATCCGCTCAATTGGCTTGGCCTGTTTAGTCCTCCCCTTAGTTTCAATTGCTGCGGCGATAACGCTTCAGCCGGTGTTGTTAACTACTTTTGGAAGTTCAAGAAATGTTAAGTTTGGTGGACTTTTAGCGCTTTCTTTTAAGCCATTGGTTAATTTAGTGATAGAAAAACCAGGCAGGGTTATGGCTGGGTCTATCACATTTCTTGCAATTGCTGCTTCCGCACTATTATGGCTTCAAATCACTCCTAGTTCTCTCACCGCTATCCCTGATCATCTTGAATCTGCGCAAGCTCTCAAAATTGTCACCGACAAAGTTGGTCCCGGAATTATCACCCCACATGAAATTCTTTTTGATTTAGGCACAAATGCTGGTGACCCAAATATGTCAGTAATTCGGTTTGAATTAGCTAAAAAGATTGCGGACAGCCCAGAAGTATTTACAGTGGCAGCTGGTGATAAGTGGCCATATGTGGATACAAGTGGTCGCTTTATGAGAATGTATATCTTCGGACAGCATGACTTAGGCGCACCTGAAACGGCAGAATTGGTGAACCAGATACGCCAAAAATACATTCCTCGATCGGGTTTTCCCGATGACGTGAAAATCTACTTAGGGGGCGCACCAGCTCAAGGAGTTGATCTGTTAAAAACTATTACTTCAACTTTGCCATTAATTATTTTCCTAATACTTATTACTACTTTTTTACTGCTAATGAGAAGCTTTAGCTCCTTACTTTTGGCCCTTAAAGCAATTCTTCTTGATCTTATATCCACTGCGGTCGCAATCGCTGCGGTTGTAATAGTTTTTAAGTTTGGTATTGGCACCTACCATCTGGAT
Source organism: Actinomycetes bacterium (assembly GCA_043776875.1). Lineage (GTDB taxonomy): Bacteria > Actinomycetota > Actinomycetes > Nanopelagicales > Nanopelagicaceae > Planktophila. The sequence continues at coordinate 26,735 of JAYVQU010000040.1, read as the reverse complement.
CAAATTGAAGCATGGGCACTGATTCTTCTCTTTGCTGTTCTTTTTGGGCTTTCCATGGATTATGAAGTTTTCCTTGTTTCTAGAATGCGCGAGGCTTGGGATCGTGGGCTGAGCAATAAAGCGGCAATTCGCGAAGGGATGGAAAGTTCAGGGGCGGTTGTCACAGCGGCAGCTTTGATTTTTGTCGCTGCGCTATCTGGAATGATTTTTGGTCACTTTGCCGGCTTGCAACAACTTGGTATTGGCTTAGCTGCTGGAGTATTAATCGATGCCACAGTTATTCGCGCTCTCTTACTGCCTAGCGCAATGGTCTTACTTGGTAAATGGAATTGGTGGTCCCCACACTCATTGGCATCGCTAGTACATGGAAAAGCCTCGCCACTGGAAAAGCGAGTAACGAGGCTTTAATTCGTTTTCCAGGTTGAATAATTATTTAGTTTTAATTGTTCCGGCGACATCCATAACGAATAGTGCTGATTCTGATGCGCCGCCTTTTACGCTAAAGGTTCCGGACACCTTTAAAGTGCCAGTGGCGCCGGCATACTTTCCAGTTCCACCAGTGATATTGGCATTACCAGTAATTTTAATTGTTGTTGGCACAGTTTCATCTGCTGCACAACCCTTTGCACTTGCATCAAAGGTGACATTTAGCGTATTCCCGTCACCGCCGATTGATCCCTTCGCATCGAAGGTGTCGCAAATTCCGGAAGGTGCTGCTGCCGCACTTCCCGTCATATTAGTTAGTCCAAGTATATTTCCTGTGCCTGTGCCACTAACTGAGGTAACTTGCAAATATGTGTCTCCCCAAACGATGGAAAGTTTTCCCTTGTATGTTCCAGAAAGAGGAATTGCAGCTGCTGTTGCCGGAGTTGTTGCTGAAACTTTCGGAGTTGGCGATACCGTTGGCCTAGGTTTGGTTCTTGAATATCCAGTCGGGCACTTTGGAAGGACCGCAGTTACTCTTTTAACAGCAGGTCCCTGCTTAACCGCAACTACCTTATAACAGGTAATTGTTTTTAAAGCTGCTATTGCAGTTGCGCCATTGGTAAACAAGAAGGCAATTGCCGTAAAAAGTACCAGCGCCTTCACTTTTCTTGAATTTACCTTTGCCATTGTGAACTCCCATCTCTCCTTAAATTGCTGCTGTTCTTACAAGGCAATGGTGCCACTTATGGAAATGCATTTAATGGTTACCGTGAGGGGTACCCCTATGCAAGTATAAAACTGACGGAGATGTTTGACACACGGCGCTACCTGGACCAAATAATCCGACAACTTCTCTAATTGCAATTTTGCTTACCCAATCAGGACGGCCATCTTTTGTGCCAGATACGTTTTCCCGGAATTTGTCGGCAATAGGTTTGGCATTTATTGTGCGTTGCTTTTACGAGTTAATTACTCCGGTTGCTAAGAGAACAAGCAAGGTTGACCCAAGTAGCACCCGATAAATAATGAATGGGGTGAAGTTCTTGGTCATGACAAACTTGAGCAACCAAGCAATTACGCCATATCCGACAATAAATGCCAGACCTGTTGCCACCGCTGTTTCAGATATCGAGAAAATACTAGGAGCCGTATTTGCCGAAAGCGCTTCTTTTAACTGATAGAAACCACTTCCAAAGACCGCAGGCAAAGCTAATAAAAATGAGTACCTAAGTGCTGCTTCCCGGGAGTAACCAAGAAATCTACCCATCGCAATTGTGGCACCTGATCGGGATACACCTGGGATTAAAGCCATAGCTTGCGCCACGCCATAGAAAACTCCATGTTTGGTACTAAGTTCCTTCAATGTCCGTTCAGAGTTTCCGAACTTATCTGCAATACCAAGGATCAAGCCGAAGATGATCATTACTGATGCGATCAGCCACAAAGAGCGCAACTCATTTTCAATAACATGACGACCAAAATATCCTAAAATAACTATTGGCAGGGATCCAATGATAATCAACCACCCCATACGCGCTTGTGATTTCTCTTCTCCTACTAATGTCGCACGCTTAACAGTTTGCTTAAACCAGGAAATAACAATTGCTTTAATATCTTTGCGGAAGAAGATAAGGACTGCCAGTTCTGTTCCAATTTGAGTGATCGCAGTAAAACGTGCGCCCGGATCTTGCGCTTTGTTCATGAACTCACCAGCAATACGAATGTGAGCAGTAGAAGAGATTGGAAGAAACTCAGTGAGCCCTTGCAAAACTCCTAGAAAAATCGCTTCAAACAAAATCTGCTCCTGACGCAACGGTTATTCCCAATACTAACTAGGGGCTGACCTTTAGCCAGTCCCATTCACATCAACTCACCTATTAGATGTCAAAGCGATCCGCGTTCATGACCTTTGTCCATGCGCAAGCAAACTCATCGACAAACTTTTGCTTGCCGTCATCTTGGGCATAGAGCTCGGCATAGGCACGTAATACTGAATTCGAACCAAAAACAAGATCGACCCGAGTCGCAGTGAACTTCACTTCACCAGTTTGGCGGTTTCTAATGTTGTACAGGTTTTCACCAGTCGGTTCCCAGGCATAGGCCATGTCAGTGAGATTTACAAAGAAATCATTAGTAAGTGCGCCAACACGATCTGTGAATACGCCGTGCTTTGAACCCGCGTAATTAGCTCCAATCACCCGCATTCCACCAACAAGTACCGTCATTTCATGGGCGGTTAAACCCATTAATTGCGTGCGATCAAGCAGTAACTCTTCCGCACTTACCACATATTTCTCTTTTATCCAGTTACGGTACCCGTCATGAATTGGCTCTAATGGTGCAAATGACTCTGCATCTGTTTGTTCTGCAGTTGCATCACCGCGACCAGGAGCAAATGCAAGATTGATAACTGCACCAGCTGCCTTTGCAGCTTGCTCGACGCCAACGTTTCCAGCCAGAACAATTACATCGGCAAGTGATGCACCAGCATCAGTTGCAATTGGTGTGAGCACTGACAAAACTCGTTGTAGTCGTTCTGGCTCGTTGCCTTGCCAATCCTTTTGTGGAGCTATGGCAATGCGTGCACCATTTGCGCCACCTCGAAGATCTGAGCCGCGGAAAGTGCGGGCACTGTCCCAAGCCGTAGTTACTAGATCAGAAGTTGATACTCCAGCTGCTGCAATCTTTGTCTTAACCGCAGCTACATCAAAGTTTTTGTTTCCTGGCTTAATTGGATCTTGCCAAATTAAATCTTCTTGTGGAACATCTGGACCGATGTAGCGAACCTTTGGACCCATATCGCGGTGTGTTAATTTAAACCATGCCCGCGCAAAGACTTCATCAAAGTATGCCGGGTTCTTGTAAAACTTCTCTGAGATTTCGCGATAAATAGGATCAACTTTCATCGCCATATCGGCATCAGTCATCATTGGGTTATGACGGATTGAAGCATCTTCAACATCGACCGGCTTATCTTCTTCCTTGATGTTAATTGGCTCCCACTGAGTTGCTCCCGCTGGCGACTTCGTTAACTCCCAGTCATAAGTAAGGAGAAGATAGAAGTAACCGTTATCCCACTGGGTTGGATTTGTGGTCCAAGCACCTTCAATTCCGCTAGAAACTGTGTCTCGCCCGATGCCTCGAGTAGTGTGGTTGATCCAACCAAAACCCTGCTCGCCAATTTCGGCAGCTTCCGGGGCTGGTCCAAGCAAAGAAGCATCACCATTTCCGTGCGCCTTTCCTACAGTATGACCACCGGCGGTTAATGCAACAGTCTCTTCATCATCCATCGCCATCCGGGCAAAAGTTTCACGAACCTGTCCAGCAGTCTTTAGCGGATCAGATTTACCATTAACACCTTCCGGGTTTACATAAATCAAACCCATTTGAACCGCAGCTAACGGGTTCTCCATTGAACTTGGGTGATCAACATTGTCATATCTAGAATCACTTGGTGCTAGCCACTCTTTCTCAGAACCCCAGTAAATATCCTTTTCTGGATGCCAAATATCTTCTCGACCAAAACCAAAACCAAATGTTTTCAACCCCATAGATTCATAAGCGATGGTTCCGGCAAGGATGATTAAATCGGCCCAACTGACCGAGTTACCGTACTTCTTCTTGATTGGCCAGAGTAAGCGACGTGCCTTATCAAGGTTGACGTTATCTGGCCATGAATTCAATGGTGCAAAACGTTGATTACCGGTTCCACCACCACCGCGACCATCTGCTGTTCGATATGAACCGGCAGAGTGCCAGGCCATACGGATCATTAACCCGCCGTAATGCCCCCAATCTGCTGGCCACCACGATTGGCTATCGGTCAGCAAAGCCTGCATATCTTTTTTTAAGGCAGCAATGTCAAGCTTTTTTAGTTCTTCCCGGTAATTAAAATCTGGCCCAAGTGGATTGGTCTTAGTGTCTTGCTGATGCAAAATATCCAAATTCAAGGCTTTCGGCCACCAATGCACATTTGAATTTCCAGTAACTGTTTGCGCCCCGTGTACCACTGGACACTTTGCTGCATCTTGCATTGACGTTCTCCCTCAGAATTTGTGAATCTCTAAAAGTACACCCTATCTGGGTGGGAAAATGATTGCACGGTGGGTTGAGCGTGAAACTACTTACTCATTTGCTGTTAAATAAGTTAAATAAGAGAGGTATTGTCATCTTTGAGGGTCCTTTAATTTCCTACTTTTTTAATTGCTCTACGTGCACACCAATATGATCCCCACATAATTTAACCATCGAAGTTAGGTGAATCAGGCCTCTTTCTGGATGTACAGAGGTTCGATTCCAATCCTCGGGTGAAGCATTCTTTAAGATTTCATAATTCAGATTATGGGCGGCTTCAAAAGCTGACAATGAATTAGCAACACTTCGCTCTTCATAATGCAGCGCAGATGGAAATTTCGCTTCATCAAAGGGCACAATTACTGGATTTTCTTCGGCGAGCGCATTTGCATATCGCACGCCAAACTGTAGTTCGGCATCAGCCATATGATGAATTACATACGCCGCAGACCATTCACCTTCGGCTGGGAATGCACTTACCTTATCTTCCGGAATTGACCGTGCTGCTGCGATAAATGCTTGCGCATTCTTACCATAAATTTGAAGAAGTTCGGTTGGGATCATATTCACATCATACTATTTCAGTAGCGGCGCCATATATAGTAGATAATTGAGGCTAGCGAAAATCACCTTGCTTCTAAATGAAAGGCCTTACTAACATGTCACAAACTCCGGCCGAGCAGCTTGGTATTACAGGTGCGGATTTTGTTATGTTTAGCACCAGTTGGTGCGGATACTGCAAGCGGCTAAAAAGTCAGCTAAATGAGGCTGGTATTAATTTTCGCGAAGTAAATATTGAACAAGAGCTCCAATACGCCCCACTTGTTGAGTTAATCAATGGCGGTAATCAGGTTGTGCCGACCCTTCTTTTTGCCGATGGTTCTTCCTTAACCAACCCATCTCTTATTGCTGTGAAAGCAAAGATTGCCAGAGTATGATCATCGTCTGGCAATAAGGAGAAAGCGTGAGAATTGTTGTAAATCATTGGATAAATGGTGCTGAATTTGTAAGCAAATCTGGGAGAACTTCCCCGGTATACGACCCGGCGCTAGGTACCGAATCAAAGCGGGTTGCCCTGGCTAATCAAGAGGAGATCCTGGCCGCGATAAACGCGGCAAAGGCAGCATTCCCAAAGTGGCGCGATGAATCACTTGCCAGGCGCCAACAAATAATCTTCAAGTTCCGCGAACTGCTAAATTCTCGGAAAGGTGAATTAGCGGAAATCATCACAAGCGAACATGGAAAAGTTCTCGCAGATGCTTTGGGGGAAATAACTCGTGGCCAAGAAGTAGTTGAATTTGCTACTGGAATCCCGCATCTTTTAAAAGGTTTTTACTCCGAAAATGTCTCAACTGGTGTTGATGTTTACTCAACCCGTCAGCCGCTTGGAGTTGTAGGAATCATTAGCCCATTTAACTTCCCGGCCATGGTTCCAATGTGGTTCTACCCGCTGGCTATTGCTGCTGGAAATACAGTGGTCATGAAGCCATCTGAAAAAGATCCAACCGCTTCGATCTGGATTGCCAAACTTTGGAAAGAGGCTGGGCTACCTGATGGTGTCTTTAATGTTCTCAATGGCGATAAAGAGTCGGTCGGTGGCTTGCTCGATTCTCCAGATGTTGCAGCAATATCTTTTGTTGGTTCCACGCCAATTGCTAAATATATTTACGAAAAAGCATCACAAACTGGTAAACGTGTGCAAGCACTTGGTGGCGCAAAGAACCATATGTTGGTACTGCCTGATGCCGACCTTGAACTTGTGGCTGACTCTGCCATCAATGCTGGATTTGGTAGTGCCGGCGAGCGCTGCATGGCGATCTCGGTCGTCGTTGCAGTCGAACCTGTGGCAGATCAATTAATTCCCAAGATCGTCGAGCGCATGAGCAAACTTCGAACCGGCGATGGTCGACGGGGATGCGATATGGGTCCACTTGTCACGAAGGAACACCGCGATAAAGTTGCCTCATATATCGAAATTGCCGAAAAAGATGGCGCCTTAATCGTTGTTGATGGCCGAAATCCAAAGGTTGATGGCGAACCTAATGGTTTCTGGCTTGGACCAACCCTTGTCGATAAAGTGCCGACAACATCAAAGGTCTACACAGAAGAGATATTTGGACCGGTCTTGGCTATCGTTCGAGTTAAAAGTTTTGAGGAAGGCGTAAAACTAATCAATAGTGGCGCATTCGGAAATGGAACTGCCATCTTCACCAATGATGGCGGGGCTGCCCGGCGCTTCCAGAACGAGATTGAAGTTGGAATGATTGGAATAAATGTCCCAATTCCAGTCCCAGTTGCTTATTACTCATTTGGCGGTTGGAAGCAATCGCTATTTGGCGATACCAAGGCTCATGGTGTGGAAGGGGTTCATTTCTTCACCCGCGGAAAAGCAATTACATCTCGCTGGCTAGATCCCAGCCATGGTGGAATCAATTTGGGCTTTCCGCAGAATTAATTCGGCAAGCGATGACTTTACTCTCCTCTAAGAAGTGGTATTTCCGAAATTCCGAACTGGCCCGCGATGGCTGGGATGTTTACCTCGATCCGGCAAATCCACCAGTTGCGGGGTGGGCTTATACCGGTTTACGTATTGGTACCCTTTCTCCCGGAGTAGCTTTAGCGCTACCTTCGGATAACAATGAGCGAATTATCTTTCCACTTGCTGGCGAACAATTGGTTGTTGATTACACAACCGCAGGAGGGTCAACCACCACTCAGCAAATTCTGCAAGGAAGAGAATCGGTCTTTCATGGTCCATCAGATTTTCTCTACCTTCCAGTTGAAAGTTCGGCGGTTATCTCTGGCTCAGGGCGAGTTGCAGTTGGTGAAACTCCGGCAACTAGGCAAAAGCCGGTGCAGTACCTACCAAAGAGTCAAGTCTCAGTTACTTTGCGCGGTGCTGGCCGGGAGACTCGACAGATTCATAATCTGGGAATGCCGGAAACTCTTGCTGCCGACCGGATGATTGTTTGTGAAGTAATTGTGCCGGCTGGAAATTGGTCCGGAGCTCCTGCACATAAACATGACACTTTTATACCTGGCAAAGAATCTAACTTAGAAGAAATTTACTACTTTGAAACTTCGGTAACGCGCGGTGCAAAAGTTGATACTGCCACTTCACCTTTCGGATATTTTCGGGGCTACTCTGCCGATCACCGACCATATGAGCTATCCGAGGAAATACACTCTGGTGATGTGGCCTTGGTTCCTTATGGATGGCATGGACCAGCGGCGGCTGGACCCGGGTATGACCTATACTTTTTTAATGTGATGGCCGGTCCGGATCCTGATCGCGCCTGGAATGCAACAGATCATCCACTGCAAGCATGGATTAGAGAATCCTGGCAATCGCAAGAGTGCGATCCAAGATTGCCATATAAAGAATAGAGAGATTGAAATGGCGCTAAGAAAAATGACGGTAAGCCAGGCAATTGTTGAATTTCTCGCGCATCAGTACACAGTTGATGGCAGCTATCGGGAAAGAACCATTCCGGGAATCATCGGAATCTTCGGCCATGGAAATGTTGCAGGTATTGGACAAGCGCTTAAACAATACTCAGTTGAAAATCCATCGCTGATGCCTTACTACCAAGCGCGCAATGAACAGGCCATGGTGCATGAATCATCAGCTTTTGCCCGAATGAAGCGGCGTCGCGCTACTTTTGCTTGTACGGCATCAGTTGGACCTGGTGCCACAAATATGCTTACTGGCGCAGCCGTTGCCACAACAAATCATCTTCCAGTACTACTTCTGCCATCCGATACCTTTGCAAATCGTGCATCAGATCCAGTTCTTCAACAACTTGAAATGCCACATGATGCAACACTTTCAGTCAACGATGCATTCAAACCGCTTTCCCGATTCTTTGATCGCATTCAACGTCCTGAGCAACTTTTTTCAGCTTTGTTAGGCGCTATGCGCGTGCTCACGGATCCAGCCGAGACCGGCGCGGTCACCATCGCGCTACCTGAAGATGTCCAGACCGAAATAATCGAGGTGCCGGAGGAGTTCCTGGCTGATCGTGAATGGCATATCCGCCGTCCGCGAGCTGATTCTGAGCTACTTCTAGAAGTTGCTCAAATTATTTCATCTGCAAAGCGCCCAATCATTATTGCCGGTGGTGGGGTGATCTACTCAGATGCGCATAATTCGCTACAGGAGTTTGCCGAAGCCACCAAGATTCCGGTAAGCACCACTCAGGCAGGAGTTGGAGCACTAAATTGGAATCACCCACAATGCCAAGGCGCAGTAGGAACTACCGGAACCACCAGTGCTAATCGACTTGCCCGAGATGCTGATTTAGTAATTGGAATCGGCACTAGATATAGCGATTTCACAACATCGAGTCGAACTGCATTTCAAAATCCAGAAGTACGCTTTATAAATATCAACATCGCCTCATTTGATGCATTTAAGCATGGCAGCGCGCTTCCAATAGTTGCCGATGCTCGTGAAACCATTACCGAATTGACAACTAAACTTGAGGGCTTTCAAGTTGACCCAGAATATTCAGCACTTGCCACAAAGTTAAAGCAGGAATGGGATTCACTTGTTGATTCTGCATTTGTTGATCAAAAACGGGCGCTGCCAAGTCAGACTGAAATTATTCATGCGGTGCAAACAGCTTCAGATCCAACAGATACTGTAATAAGTGCCGCGGGCTCGCTTCCGGGTGACCTCCACAAATTATGGCGAGTGCGTTCACCCCTTGGTTACCATGTTGAATATGCATTCTCTTGTATGGGATATGAAATTGCGGCCGGGCTTGGTGCCGCGCGTGCTGGCGCCATGCCGATCGTGATGGTAGGAGACGGCTCATACCTAATGATGCATACTGAAATCGTTTCAGCTGTTGCCGAAGGTCTTAAATTTATTATTGTGCTGATCCAAAATCATGGCTTCGCTTCAATTGGCCATCTCTCAGAAGGCGTTGGATCGCAACGTTTTGGAACCAAGTATCGATATCGAGATACGCCAGGCAATAACTTTGAAACAGGAGAAAAACTTCCAGTGGATCTGGCTGCCAACGCGGAAAGTCTCGGAATAAATGTTATTCGTATCGAAGCACGAGCAACTGCAATCGCAGATTTAATGGTCGCAGTGACAACGGCTAAAGCCGCAAGCAGTGCCACTCTCATTCATATCAATAGTGACCCACTCTTATACTCACCAAGCGGAGCAGGTTGGTGGGATGTGCCAGTTGCAGCTATTTCCACCCTGGAAAGCACCAAACATGCCTATACCCTGTACAAAGATGATATTAAGAAGCAACGTCCCTTACTTGGCAATGGCGCCAGCGATAAGAAATAGGAGTCTCGATATGACTAATCAAATCCGCGTAGGCACAGCACCCGATTCATGGGGCGTCTGGTTTCCCAACGAACCTCAGCAAATTCCATGGGATCGATTCCTGGATGAAGTAGTTGAAGCTGGATACCACTGGATTGAACTTGGTCCATATGGCTACCTACCAAATGATCCCAAGCAACTCGAAGATGAACTTGGAAAACGAAATCTTAAATTGACTGCTGGAACAGTCTTCACTGGGTTTCACAAAGAAGATGAGAGCCAATGGCAGCGCGCCTGGGATCAAGCCTTGGCGGTTGCTACGCTGGTCTCGCAATTAGGAGTCGAGCATCTCGTAGTTATTCCTGATCTGTGGCGCGATGATAAGACTGGCCAAGCTCGGGAATCACGCACACTCAGCAATGAACAATGGAAGCGATTGGCCGCTGGTCATAACAAACTTGGCAAAGCTCTGCTAGAAGAGTTTGGTATCCACCAGCAATTTCATTCACATGCTGATAGCCACATCGGAACATATCAAGAGGTCGAGCGATTCTTACAAGAGACTGATAAGCAATATACAAACTTATGTCTGGATACTGGTCACTTTGCCTACTACTTGGGCGACAATATTAAGATGATGAACGCCTACCCAGAACGCATCGGTTATTTGCACCTAAAACAAGTACATCCGGATATCTTGGCCGAAACCCTTAAAAATGATCTTCCATTTGTAACTGCCGTCCAAAAAGGGGTCATGACCGAACCTGGATTTGACGGAGTGCCAAAGTTTACCCCAATTATTGAACGGGCACTTGAGATTAATCCAGAGATTTTCGCAATCATTGAACAGGATATGTACGGGTGTCAGATCGACCTTCCGTTTCCTATTGCACAGCGCACCAGAGAACATATTTTGGCAGCGACGCGCGCCGCACGTGTGAAATAGAGTCAGTGCGAAAAAATGTTTTATTCCAAACGCCTCACGGCAGAGTGTTTAAATAGGCACGAAACTCACATGACAAGGGGACAAGCATGAAAGAGTCACCATTCCTTTATATGAAGAACAACTCCGCAACTGTGCTATGGAATGACTCGGCCGACCCGAAAGAGCTCAAGGAGGCACTCACTTGGGGAATTGTTGGTGCAACTTGTAACCCGGTAATTGCGCTTTCGGCAATCAAGGCAGATAAAGATTATTGGGTGGCACGGATTAAAGATTTTACAAACTCACACCCGTTAGCTACAGATGATGAAATTGGCTGGGCGATGGTAAAAGAACTATCCATTAATGCCGCAAAGTTAATTGAAGGTGAATTCGAAAAATATAATGGGCGCAATGGTCGTCTTTCAATTCAGACTGATCCCAGGAATTTCCGAGATGCTAAAGCGCTCACTGAGCAAGCAGTCGATCTCTCGAAAATTGCCAAAAATATCATTGTCAAGATTCCGGTAACTTCGGAAGCAATCACTGCTTTTGAAGAAGCGACCTACCAAGGAATAAGTCTTAACGCCACTGTCTCATTCTCTGTTGCCCAGACAATTGCAGTAGCAGAAGCGATTGAACGTGGCTTAAAGCGACGCGAAGCTGAAGGTCTTGATATTTCTCAGATGGGACCTGTCTGCACCATTATGGTCGGTCGAGTTGATGACTGGGTAAAGGTTTCTGCCGAAAAATCAGGGGTCATGATCGATCCAGGCATCATGGAATGGGCTGGCGTGGCGGTCTTTAAAAATGCCTACCAAATCTACCAAGAACGTGGTTACCGCACCCGATTGCTTTCGGCAGCATTTCGCAATCACATGCATTGGAGCCAAATTATCGGTGGCGACTCTGTGATTTCACCACCGTATGCATGGCAAGTTAAAATAAATAACTCTGACATCGTTCCGAATCTCAATAGCATTGAAGCGCCGGTACCTTCACACATCCTAAATCCGATGTTGGAGAAACTGCCAGAGTTTCGCAAGATGTATGAAGCCGATGGCCTCAAAGTCGAAGAGTTCACCACTTTTGGCGCAACTTTGCGTACTCTTCGTGGGTTCTTGCAGTCAGTCAATGATCTTGAGACATTTGTTCGCGAGGTTACCCTTCCTAATCCAGATAAGAAGTGAAAAGTTACATGTCATCACTTCCAAAGCCGCACATTTTCAAGGCCGCTGATTCAAAACCCCTTCGGTGGGGAATATTCGGTGCCGGAGAAATTTCTGACTCCATGGTTAAAACCATCCAGATGAATTCGAGTCAAGAATTCGTAGCAGTTGCTTCCCGAACTCCTGGAAAGGCGGAAGCCTTTGCGCAGCGATGGAACTTGCCTTCCTTTCATAATTCATATGAAGAGCTCGCCGCTCGAGCTGACATCGATGCTATTTATTTGGGCACGCTGCCATCAGACCGGCTTGAAGTAGCACGGATTGCAATCAGTGCAGGTAAGCATCTCCTAATCGAAAAGCCAATCACAATGGATGTAAGTGAGGCGGAGTTAATTTATACAGAGGCCAAGGCAATGGGCGTCCTTGCATTAGAAGCGATGTGGACGCGTTTCTTGCCGCAAATGGATATCGCCCGGCAGCTTATGAATTCTGGAGCGCTTGGGGAAATCGAACTCGTAATTTCAAATTTCTGCCAGGCTAACCTGCACATAGCCCGACTTTTCACGCCGGGAGGTGGAAATCCAATTATTGATATGGGGATCTACCCAATAGCCTTCTCACAGCAATTTCTTGGCGAACCCGACGAGATTCACGCCTTTGGCCGGCTCCATTCAAACAATATTGATGAAGAAACTCATGCCTATCTGCACTTTGCAAATGGAGCTCGCTCAAATTTTGTGCTCTCTGCTCGCACAACCTTGCCGCATTCAGCAGGAGTCGCTGGTAGTAAAGGAGCGCTGACTTTTGGGGCGCCATTCTTCACACCAACATCTATCACCTTTCATGAGACTAGTTTCAATGGCCCAAGCACTACCTGGACCGATGACTTGGGTTTGCCGGAACATGCCGGACTTATCCATCAGGTTCATGCCTTTGCCCAGTATGTAGAACAGGGATTGCTGGAAGCTCCGCTCTACACTCATCGAGAATCGCTTTCTAATATTAAGACAGCGCTAGCAATTGGGCAGCAAATCGGAACTCGCTTCAAGTAGTTTCTGCATTCTTGTCGCTAAGCAATACCCTTGCACTATGACGCAAAGGCTAAGAACTGCAATTATTGGTGCCGGACGAATTGGCTATATCCATGCCAGGAACGTGCAGGTTACACCAGAGTTAGAACTTGTTTATGTAGTCGATCCGTTTAAAGAATCAGCGGAAAAGGTCACGAAAGATTTTGGTGGAAAAGTTGCATTAGATCCAGTCGCAATAATCAACTCCGGAGAAATTGATGTAGCCATTATTGGTTCGCCAACTCCAACTCATGTTCCGCTGCTAACGGAAGCCATTAAAGCTGGGGTCCATGTTCTCTGCGAGAAACCTATCGACTTAGAGATCAAAAATATTGATAGGTTGCGTGATCTCGCAAATTCTGCAAAGAGTAATGTTTCTATCGGGTTCAACCGCCGGCAAGACCCACAATTTAGCGCGGTAAAAGATCGAGTGACTCGGGGCGATGTCGGAAAGGTCGAACAAGTAATTATTACAAGTCGGGACCCAGGTCCTGCACCGCAGGAATATATTGCCATCTCTGGCGGAATCTTTCGCGATATGACGATTCACGACTTTGACATGGCCCGTTACTTTGTTCCGGAAATAGTGGAGGTGTCTGCTTTAGGTACTAACAGTTTCTGCGATTACATAAAGGAAGCCGGCGATTTTGACAACATTAGTGTTGTTATGAAAGGTGCAAACAACGAGATTATCACGATCATCAATTCGCGTCACTCTTCCTTCGGGTATGACCAACGGATAGAGGTATTTGGAAATAAGGGAATGTTGCAAACTAGCAATCTCAGTGCATCAACTGTTCAGCTTTTTAATAAAGATGCAACAACTAGTGGTGAGCCTTATATGGACTTTTTCTTAGAAAGATACGCCACTTCCTATCTAAATGAGCTCAAACTCTTTGTTCAGGGAATCAAAAACGGCAAAGTTCTTGGCTCAACTTACGACGATGGACGGGCAGCGCTGATCTTGGCCGATGCCGCACTCGAATCTTGTCGTACAGGTAAAGCGGTTAAAGTAAATCTCTAGCCCAACCAGAAACTAGCCCCGGTACGGTTAACTTACTTTTGCGCTATTAATCTTGATGTCTGCGTTGTGCCCGATCCATCAAATGTGTTGAACGAAGAATTATCACTGTCACTATGGTGAAGAAAACTGCAGTGAAAAGAAAGCCCAAACCTACAGCTATCCCCATACACGCTGTGGTAAGTACGGTGGCAGAGGTTGTAACTCCTTGAGTTTCATTTGATTTTCGAGTTGTAAAAATGAGCCCAGCTCCAAGAAAACCGATACCGGTTACAACGGCATGGAGCGCACGTGTTGGATCCCCTACCCCAGAGTTGGTATTGAGTACCTCTCCAACTGCCACAATCAATGCCGATGAAATTCCAACAAGAGCCATTGTTCGAGTACCGGCCGCTTTACCGGCTTTATCTCGCTCCCAGCCAATTAGACCCGCCAAAATTGCAACGATAGCCACCCGAATAGCAATCGTGAGTTGTTGGTCAAAAGAAATCGTGTTAAAAAAATCCATTTTGTTTCTACTTCCAATCGTCATTTGAAGGCTAAATTATAGAGACCCATCCTATGACCAAAATCCAATACCCACTGCGAATAAGTTAACCGTTTTGGCCTCGGATTAGCTGAGTGCACTTCTAATATTTTTTATTGAAACAAGGGATGCCTGCTCGGATGGTTCATAAGCTGAGTCCTGTTCGCTCATTAACCAGCCGCTGAAATTTACCCTTTCTAAGGATTTAAAAAGCGCGGAAAGGTTGAGAATTCCTTCGCCAGCAGGTACAAAGAGTTTATCCAGATAAACCGCATCGTGCATTGTTTTATACTTACCATCGATTAAATCTTGTAAAATTTGGCCATTGACATCTTTAATATGGACATGCGTGATGCGTTCGGCATACTCAACTACCGCTTCCGTCGGATCTCCCCCACCAACTAGCCAATGTCCGACATCCAAGCAGACACCTACAAGTTGAGCATCCATTAAACTCATCAACTTCCGCGTTTCCGCTGGAGTCTCAATATAAGTTGCCGCATGTTGATGAAATGAAGATTTCATGCCAAGGAATTTTGCCAGGTTCGCGTAACGTTCAATGTGCTCAGCCAGATTTTGACATCCTTTGGATGTAAGTTTTTCGGCTGATTCGGCGCGACCTGCTTGCTGTTCTCGGTCAGCTGAGCCATCTACTGCAAAAACCAGCATCTCTACCCCCGCTTTTTTTGCGGCCTCTACCGTGATTCGTGATTCTTCCTCTGATTCAAGTACCGGACCTTCAAGATCGCAACGAATAGCAACATATTGCTCTGCTGGACGGATACTATTTCGGGTCATCCCCTGAAGGAAATCATTAGATTCTGCTTGATCTATCGAGATTTGAATTCCTGCAAAACCATAGTTTGCGATACTTGACAAATATTCATTCATTTTGCTTGGTGTGTAACTCCAATTCAAGGGAACTAATCCAATTGGCGATGAATTTAGGAATTTTCTCGGAAGTGACATCATGCGACACCGCCTACTTGTCTATAAGTATTGTCGACCATAGGTAGCTCTAATTGAGGCAGAAGTAATGGCATTGAGCAAGTATAAGGTGTTCAAGTTAAGTGGTTTCACAATAAATATTCGATAACATACCGTTAGAGCATTGAAAAGACCCCTTGCAATGGCTCCTTTTATAATCTCGATCGATCGGAGAAAAACATGACTAGCAAGCCAATTCGAATTGGGATAATTGGTGCCGGCGCGATCGCATCTTCTGTTCATCTTCCAATTTTGACCAGACGAACCGATCTATATTCTGTTGTCTCTTTAGCTGACCTAAATCTAGCTGCTGTCGATGTCTTAGCAGATCGATTTGGAATCCTAAATAGATTTGACTCAGTTCAAAAGTTAATTTCAGCCGGTGATATTGATGCCGTCGCGATCCTTAATTCCGGATCACACGCTGACTATGTTGTAGAAGCACTTAGTGCCGGACTCAATGTGTTCTGCGAAAAACCACTCGCATACACACAAGATGAAATAAACCGAATCGAAATCGCGCATAAGAAATCTGGTCGTCAGTTGATGATTGCTTATATGAAAACTTTCGACCCTGCGGTAACTGCCGCTGCGGAAAACATTTCTGGTCGCCCGCGCACGGTAGATGTTTTAGTATTGCATCCAAGTGGTGATAGTCAGCTTGCCACAACGGAACTCTCAGTTGATCTGCCCGGGCCGCCACCTTCACTGCTTCCAACATTTAGTGCAGCCAAGCGTGACCTTCAAATTCAAGCCCTCGGCGAAGTTGGAGCAAATGCTTTCGGGGATCTCTACACGGATATCGTCATGGGAAGCGTTATTCATGAACTTTCGGTGCTTCGCGCACTTGATGTTCACATATCTAAAATTGATTTCGTTGATCGTTGGCCAGCACCAGGTCAAAGTGAATCCATCATCATTCATGGGCGTACAGAGGATGGAGTCCGCGTTACTCTTCGTTGGTTCTACCTTGATCAATACCCGGCTTATCAAGAAGAAATTCGTTGGGTTAATGAAAGTGAAGGACACCACATCATTTTTGCAAGTCCATACATCCTGCGTATTCCAACGACTTACACAGCAACAAGACGTATCGGATTAGATCGAGAAGAAAGTACTCGCCATTCATATGTTTCATCTTTTGAAAACGAACTTGTAGCTTTCCACTCCCTATCGGTTTCAGGTAAGCAGCAGACAGATCCAATTGCTGCTGGTCGCGAAGATCTTAATATCTCGCAAATGATTGTCAAAAAAGTTGCAGAGCAAGAATCAATCGCTGTTGGTGGAGATATAACTAAATAATCTGAACCTCGGTTGTCAGGCAAACTCTAGCTCTCGCGATTCTTTCCATGATTCACTCATTTGGACTGATTGAGTGAGTGAAAGTTAATTAGCTGTAGCTACGTACTCTCGCAACGCCTGACGCTCTGAATCGAGTTCACTTACATGATTCTTTACTACATCGCCGATCGAAACAATTGACAGCAAATCACCCGCTTCGTCGACAACTGGAAAATGGCGAATTCGAAGTTCCGTCATCATCGTCATTAACTCAGATATTGTTGACTCGGAAGTACAGGTATGAACTTCCACCGTCATAATGTCGCGAACACACATTCCAACTAATTGATCCAATTTCCCTGGCATGGCCCGAACAACATCGCGTTCGGAAACAATTCCATCAATTTTCTTTCCATCTTGGGAAACGACTAAAGCGCCAACATGGTGGGTATTCAATGAATTTACTAAATCATGAATACTCGCGCTTGGTGAAATCGTTTCAACCCGCTTTCCAGCAATTATGCTACTTACCTTCATGAACTACCCCCGATGCTTGGAATAATGCCAACATCGTGCTCTTAAAGCGCGGGAAATTCAAGAGTTAAGCGGAAATAAAGTAGCTGGCCACGCTCATTATGGCTTGGGTGGCTGCCTGGTGGGAAGATGAAATCTAATTTATGATTTCTTAAAGGCTCTCGTGATCTGTTCAGCCGCCCCACTTAGTTCGGCCGGAATTACCCAGATTTTACTGGCAGTTCCGTTGGCGATGGCGGGAAGTTGCTGTAGGTACTTATACGCCAATACTTTCTCATCCGGGTTGGCTTCATGCACGGCGTTGAATACTTTTTTGATCGCTTCGGCTTCACCTTCGGCACGAAGAACCGCCGCTTGGGCATCTCCTTGAGCAATTAAAATTGTAGCTTGGCGGGCGCCTTCGGCCGTTAAAATTTGGCTCTGCTTTTCACCTTCGGCAGTCAAAATCACCGCCCGTTTTTCCCGCTCGGCCCGCATTTGCTTTTCCATTGACTCTTGCACACTCGGAGGTGGATCAATGGCTTTTAGCTCGACTCGGTTAACTCGAACTCCCCACTTGCCAGTTGCTTCGTCCAAGACTCCGCGAAGAACGGCATTAATTGAGTCACGTGAAGTAAGGGCTGCCTCTAAATCTAAGCCACCAACAACGTTCCGAAGTGTGGTGACGGTTAGCTGTTCTATGCCCTGAATGTAATTTTCGATTTCATAAGTTGCAGATTTTGGCTCTGTAACTTGGAAATAAATAACGGTATCGATTGAAACCACCAAATTATCCTCCGTAATCACTGGCTGTGGCGGGAAAGAGACAACTCGTTCACGCATATCTATCAGTGGTCGAAGTCGATCAACAAAAGGAATAATTATGGTCAATCCTGCGCCCAAAGTACGGTGGTAGCGGCCTAAGCGCTCAACGATTCCGGCACTAGCTTGTGGAACGATTCGAATCGAGCGCGCTAAAATCACGGCAAAGATCGCTACCAGAAGAATCAGTACTCCAAATGAATAACTAATCATGCTTGCTTACCCCTTTTGTCTAACTACTGCGGTTGCGCCATCTATTGCCACTACTTGAACTCGACTTGCCTTGCTAATTACACCAGTCTCGCTTCTTGCACTCCATACCTCACCGTTGAGCTTTACCTGACCTGATACATCAGTAATTTCAGAAATCGCAGTCGCAGTGGAATCGATCAGGGCTTCAATATTTGTAGCAAAATCTGCCGGACGTTTCTTTAAATGTCTAAGCGCAATTGGGCGCAAAATAAAAAGTGAGATTGCAGCTGACGCGCCAAATAAAATACCTTGAGCAGCCATATTAAGACCAACTGCGTTTGCCAACGCGGCCATTAACGCGGAAAAGGCAAGTGAGGCAAAGAGCAAATCAACGGTAATCATCTCTACAACTAGCAACACGCCGGCTGCGACCAGCCACATCCAGATCTGCACTGTTACCCCCTAGGACTGCTGATAATGATACTCGTGTGATGAATTTCAGAAGGATGAAAACCACATTCGCTACCCGACCAGTTGCCTAAAGCGGGTCGCCCTACAGGCTGGAGCGTTTCATGCTATCGATTTTAAGGGTTGCAATAGTGGCACTGTGCTGGGTCGGCGTACTCTTTAAGTACTTCCCCGAATTCACGGTACTCACACTTTGAGCAGCCGAAAATTTCACACTTTCTGGCGCTGGGAACACTTGAGCCACATAATGAGCATGCCAAGCCTTTCTCATAATCGACTCTTCCCCAACCTGGGATTTGGCAGTGTGGGCAGAGTAAAAGAACTCTTTTAGCCAGCAACTCTGCTACCTGTCGAATATTGTTTTGTCGCGTAGGTGAGCAGTGCGCGCGAAGATCAGATTGAATTAATACGGCTCCATCCTCAGATTCATTGGCACATAACCTGATGGCTTTTTTTAGATCGATTAAATTGCCAATCCCCTTGATTGCATTATTTACGGCACCAGAATTTGATCGCACAATTAATTTATGATTGGGAAAATCTACTTTTTGCAAGAATTCGGTAATTGCTGCTTCCGGCTTGGTGACGATCTGTCCGGCAGTTATATCAAATGAACGATAAACCTCGGTGATCTCCAAATCATTGTCACTATCAACCAGAACTAAGTATTCGATATCGGAGTTAATAAAGGGTATTAATGGATCTGGACCTACCGAGCCTTCGGATGCGAACCCTAGCGTGAGGCCAAGTTCATTCATTCCGATCTTTGCTTTCAATATTGCAGTCTCGCGCGGCGGTAATTTCCTATCTATCTCACCGCTAAAGGTTCCAAACTGATCGGTATCTGCGGCATGTTCTAAAATCTTCAATTCTAAACTTTTGGAAAAGGCAGGTGCAATCAACGGATATTTTTTATGCTTAGTAGTAAGCACCGCAGCCTTATTGAAGTAAGGATGGTTACTTTCAATGCGAGCCAACATTTCCAGAATTCAACTCCTTAGGAAAAGATCTTTAGCAGTGAGCTAATCGGCTTGCCCTCTTCGGCCGGATGTCTAAATTTCAATTTTGGATTTATCTGATAGCGATTTCTACGGCCGATACGTGAAATGCTCAGATAACCAGAGGCTTGTAAATCTGCCAAAATTGCCTGGGCACTTCTTTCAGTTATCCCGACCGAGTCTGCAATATCTCGGATTCGTGAGTCTGGGTCCCGACTTAAATGAACCAAGACATGCCCATGATTGGAAAGAAAGGTCCATTCGCGAACCGAATGTGTGGCTTTTGCCATGAGGCCATTATACATGTATTTTGACACATGAATTGTGTTTCAGGTATCATTTAGAAACTTTAAGGGGAGCAATTATGAATAGCTCGTGGGATTTAGCCATAAATAATCTAACTTCGGTAGCGGTTTTACTCTTTGTCTTGGGCTTTTTTGCCGCAAGGATTAACAGCGATGTGCGAATCCCAGAACCGATCTATCAATTCATCTCAATTTTTCTCTTATTCGGTATTGGACTCAAGGGTGGCCATGCCCTAAAAGATGTATCGATCTCGGATTTTCTTGCACCTTCAATTGCAACCTTAATACTGGGTTCGACCATTCCGGTTTTGGCTTTTTTCGTTCTGAGCCTGGTCCGAAAGTTAAATGAGATTGATCGGGGCGCAATAGCTGCGCATTACGGCTCTACCTCACTTGTCACATTTACCGCGGCCCTCTTTTTTTTGGAAAGTACCCAGATTCCGGTTGAAGGTTATGCGACCGCACTTCTTACTCTTATGGAAATTCCTGGAATTGTGGTCGGCATCTATCTCGGATCTCGCCATAGAAAGACCAAGGTTGGCTGGAGTCATACCATGCGCGAAGTTTTGGCTGGAAAGACGGTGCTGCTGCTAGTTGGCGGATTACTAATTGGCGCTTTGACGACTACTGCTGGCTACGAGAAGGTCACACCTCTCTTCATTGATCTGCAAGGCGGATTCCTTGCGTTTTTCTTGTTGCATCTTGGATATCTTGCCGGCAGCAACTGGAACGAGATCAAGCAGGTGGGCTTTCCGATCTCGATTTTTGCAATTGTGTTCCCAATTTTTACTGGCACCCTTGGCATCTTCACCGCAAATCTAGTTGGGCTTTCTCTTGGTGGAATGGTAATTCTTGGCGTGTTGTGTGCAAGCGCTTCATACATCGCGGCGCCGGCGGCGGTATCAGTAGCTTTACCAGAGGCAAAGGCCTCCCTCGCCCTAGTCTCCAGCATCGGGGTGACATTCCCATTTAACTTGATCATCGGAATTCCGCTTTATCTTGAAATTGCGCGTTGGCTACAGGGCTAATCAGAGCAATTTTCCACATCTAAGGAAGCACTTTGTGATAATAAAAACACCTGGTGTTTCGCTAGATTTTCAGCGTGCTCCCCCAGTATCGTGATGGCGTGAATACAACCGTCGATGCAGATTTCCTAGATCTTCCACTTAGCGCAGTTTCCGATGCGGCTATCAGTGCCGGCAAAGCGGCAGGTGCCGCTCATGTGGACCTTCGGATTGAACGTACCCGAACTGGCTATCTCTCACTTCGTGATGCAAAACTTGAGACAAAAACTGATTCCACTATTTTCGGTCTTGGTGTGCGGGTCATCATTGATGGTGCTTGGGGCTTTGCGTCATCTCCTAGCGTCAGTGTGAAATCGGCACAAAAATTAGTAGCGGTTGCTGTTGCAATGGCTAAGACTGCTAAACCACTAGCGACCGAATATGTTGATCTAGTTAGCGAGCCGGTGTATGCCAATCAAAAGTGGGTTTCAGCTTATGAAATCGATCCATTTGCAGTTTCGGAAGCGGATAAAATTGGTCGGCTAGCAGAGTTAAGTTCGGTGCTACTGAGTGCACCGAGTGTTAACCACGCTGGTGCAAGCTGCATGTTTGTAAAGGAGCAGAAGCATTACGCCGATTCGTATGGAACCAGCACAACTCAACAACGGGTGCGAATTCAAACCCAAATCGATGCCGTATCAATTGGCGATCATGGTTTTGAAGCTATGCGAACTTTGGCCCAACCGGCTGGCTACGGCTGGGAATGGATGGGTAACTCCATCTGGGGCTGGGATCAAGAGATTGCCCAGCTTCCGCAGTTGTTGGCGGAGAAAGTAAAGGCGCCATCGGTAATAGCAGGACGTTATGACTTATTGATTCACCCTTCAAATCTCTGGCTCACTATCCACGAATCAATCGGACATGCCACCGAACTTGATCGAGCGATTGGGTATGAAGCCAACTACGCCGGCACCTCCTTTGCCACACCTGATAAATTAGGTAGTTTGCAGTATGGCTCCCAGCTTATGAATGTCACTGGGGACCGCAATACCGCGCATGGACTCAGCACAGTGGGTTGGGATGATGAAGGCGTAGCGGCGCAACAATGGGATATCGTCAAAGATGGCTTGCTGGTTGGATATCAACTGGATCGTCGAATCGCAGCTCGTGTTGGCCGAGACCGAAGCAATGGTTGTGCCTACTCTGATTCGCCGGCGCATGTGCCAATTCAACGCATGCCAAATGTTTCACTACAACCAAACCCAACCGGGCCAACGATTAATGAGATGATAAGTTCAATTGAAGATGGAATTTATATCCTCGGCGATAAATCCTGGTCAATTGATATGCAACGCTACAACTTTCAATTTACCGGACAGCAATTTCATCGTATTAAAAATGGTCAAATAGTTGGCCAACTCAAAGATGTTGCCTACCAAGCAACAACGACAGATTTTTGGGGTTCCATGAAGAGCGTTGGCGGACCAGCAACTTATGTGCTCGGAGGAGCGTTCAACTGCGGAAAAGCACAACCAGGACAGGTCGCGGCGGTGAGCCACGGATGTCCAGCGGCAATCTTCGACAAAGTCAATATTCTAAACACAGTTGGCGAGGCTGGAAAATGATGCGTGGCCAAGATTTAATTGAAAAAATTGTGGCAAAGGCAACAAGTGATGATTGCGTAGTGATCGTTACTGATAAAACCCAGGCGAATCTGCGTTGGGCCAACAGCACGCTTACAACCAATGGCGTAATCCAGGAACGCACGATCACCATCATTGCCTTTGTTGCGATGGAAGGTGGTATGGCAGCCGGTGCAATATCTCGTACCCAAATTAATGAGAATGAAATTTCAAGTGCAATCGATGAAGCCATCCGTAGTGCCCGCTCGGCTGGGCCGGCCGAAGATGCACAAGTTCTGGCCAAAGATATCCAGAGCGGTAACTGGGATGGCGAACACTCCCCCACTGATTCAGCTGTCTTTGCCCGCTTTGCCCCAGAACTAGGTGAGATGCTCCAGAGATCAACGCAGGATTCGATCGAACTTTTTGGTTACGCCGAGCACACCCATGAAACCACCTGGGTTGGCTCTAAAGGCGGCTTACGACTTCGCCATGATGCCCCAATCGGTCGGGTTGAGATGACTGGAAAATCACATCAGCGTTCGCGTTCGACATGGGAGGGCGTTGAGACTCATGATTTCGCAAATGTCGAAGTTGCCGCCATCGATAAGAAGATTCGGGAACGGTTAGATTGGCAGGCAAAGAAAATTGACCTGCCCGCTGGCAAGTACGACACCATCTTGCCATCAGGAAGTGTTGCGGATTTATTGACCTACCTGATTTTTGTTTCAGATGCGCGCAATACCTGGGAAGGTCAGAGCGTATTCTCCAAAAAAGGGGGCGGAACCCGGGTAGGAGAAAAACTCACCGATGTTCCGATCAATCTTTATAGCGATCCGCAAAACTCTTTGCTGCCATATGCATCTCACATCTCAAATACTTCATCTTCGCCATTTGGCTCTGTTTTTGATAATGGGCAAGCACGCAAGCGAGTTGATTGGCTAAAAGCGGGTGTTCTCACCTCTCTGATTCAAACTCGCGCCACTTCGGAACTTACCTCGCTGCCATTTACACCGATTGGCGGAAATCTTCTGGTTGATGTTTCTGGGGCAACTGGCAATCTGGCAGATTGCATTAAGAGAGTTGAGCACGGACTGCTGCTGACAACTTTCTGGTATATCCGCATGGTCGATCCCAACTCATTACTTCTTACTGGTCTCACGCGCGATGGCGTCTACTATGTAAAAGATGGCGAAGTCCAGGGGGCTACTAATAACTTCCGCTGGAATGATTCACCGGTTAGCGCGCTCGCTCGCATTGCCTCAGCTGGTGCCAGTGAGTGGACCCAACCACGTGAATGGGCTGGAGATACCTCGCAGATGTTTATGCCACCAATGGTGATTCGTGATTTCAATATGTCCACGGTAAGTCCTGGAAACTAAGTGCAATTTAACGCACTTTAATTTTGTGGGCTACTGGCAGGTGTCAAACGCACCTGTTTGACAAATTAGAAAGCTACCGATTAACAGTGCCGTAATTTGGTTGGCGTGGGAAGGCAACAGCTCCTTTTGTTATTCGTATGATGAGGATATAAATTCCAAGGTAGACCAGAATTTGTCCGATTGTTTCGAAGCCCCAACCGAAATTCTTTATAATGAACATATAGGCCACCCTTGCCGCCCACATGGCGCTCAAAATCCCCAGCACGATTCGTAACCACTTGGGCCAAGACTTTCGCCAATAGGCAAGGGATCCGAGTAAAACCACAGGAAACATGATTGCGCCAGCAGCTGCAAAAAGTGGCAACGTAAAGAAGATAGCAATTCCCCGAAAGATCCGAATTAAGATCTTGGACTTGTCTCTTCTTTGCATTACAAATAGCAAACTGTGCGCTATGCAGAAAATTGTAAAGGAAAAAATAATCCCCAATGTGCCGCCCCAAGTAAATTCGGGATCTGTAGAAATCCATCGCATCCATAATCTAGCCGTTATGCCAAGTAATACTCCACCAACTGCGCTTACGAGAATAAAGACTGGCCCAGGAAGTTGCTTGAATGAATTTGCACTAGGTGTTTTGAAACTTAACATTACAGCCCTCCATCAAAATGGGGGAATTAAATAATCATACAGCCCGGTATCTGCAACGAGCGAGAGTTAAGCGCTAGCAACTTGGCCTAAATATCTGTTCTAATCGCGCAATAAGCGCTCTTTCAAGCCTCGAATTAGGCAACCATCTTCGCGAAAACTATGACATTAGACAGGTAATGCTTTGCCTTTTTATCAAAGACTCCACCACAAGTAATCAAGCGCAGTCCTGCGTGGTCGATGTCTCCATATACCGCATCCTGTGGAAAATCTGCCTTTAAGTAGTTCTTGGTTTTCGTGACCGAGAACTTGACGATCTTGCCATCTGCACGTTTAATACTGATTAGATCGCCTTTTTTGAGAAGTTTCAGATTGAAAAATATCCCTGGCTTCCCATTCATATCAACGTGCCCAACGATAATGGAAGGTCCCAACTCTCCCGGCGAGGGCGAGCCAGTAAACCATGCAACAACTGAAGCGCTCTTCGGGACTTCCATCCAGCCATCGGCATCAAAGCCGACCTCCATGAACTTGCTAGATGATACTCGAATTGCAGGAATCAGAATTTTCATTGGGGAAGATTGATCAAGGTATTGCGATCCCGAGGCTCCAATGAGATCGGTCCTCACATACCCAATCGGTATGCGAGGTATTTGGGCACCCTCTGTGATCGTCGGTGTCGGTGTTGCGGTCGGTGTCGGTGTCGGAGAAGGTGTCGGTGTTGGTTCTGCACAAGTAGGGCGATAAATATAATTCGTATTTGTGGTGATCTTTCCATTGAGAGTAATCAAACGACCCAAAATAGAAGCGCCTTGCCCTACATTAATCGGAACTGTCGTTAGCACTGTGCCACGAAATTTAGTGGAAGAACCAATCGACACAGCGATTGGCGAATTACTCGCCCAGTAAACATTGCATTGATTGGCGCCGTTGATTAAGTTGATATTACCAATTGAATTGGCTGTAACCAGGCCGAGAGTTTGAAATACAAAAACCGCGTTCGGATCTCCCCCACCATCCAAGGTAACCGTTCCGTTAATTGAAAGAACATTTGTTGAACGGTAAATCCCGGGGCTAAAAGTTTGAGTTGTAAGAGTGTTTGCAATTGTGGCAGTTGGCGTTAAACCCAGAGCAACGTTCTTTGCGCTTGTGGCATCTGCCAAGGCCAATTGCGTGACTGAATTTCCGAATTGATTTGTCCCGGTTAGGGTTACGCTACCAAAACCCGTTTGAGTGACAGTTGGATAAGACCCAATATCTCCTAGCAAGACGCTGGCACCAGAGTTCGAAACTCCATTCTGAGCTAGCAGTACGAATGAAGCCGAACTCTTTAAATCGATTTGAGTAGCGGCCTGCGTTGAAGGTAACCAGAGAATTGAAACAGCAATCATGGAAACTGTTGCGAGCATTGAAATAGCAACGGAGCGTCCTAGAGCAGGAGTTCCTGATTTCGCTTGGACTTTACGAATGTGATGACTCCTTAACCAAGTTATAAAAATGCTAATACTCTCGCATCCTTCAGATGGAGATCCACCTCTGATCTTATACCAAAGGAAATAGGTTGGCGGTGCTGTCGGTTTAGTTGACAGGTCAAAGAGTCAACTAAACCGACAGCAGCTCCAAGTTCGGTCGCGCGTAAGTGGCGAATCGAGTACAGAGATTCAGACCTCATACCTAACCTTTTCGCCGTTCTCTTGCAGAGTTGGTAGAAAGTCGAAGGATCTAAGGGAAGTCCATTTTTTTGCTTGTAACAATTTCTGGTGTATCGAGATGGGGCGTTGGTGCCCCATTTTGGGATTAATCGCAGGAATTGCAGCGCACAGATTTAGTGAGATTCGCGCGTCACTTCAGAGCCGCTAGATCCAATCAAGAAATCTAAATCAGCTCCTGTATCTGCTTGCATCACATGATCGATGTACAAGCGCTGCCACCCGCGATCAGGATCTGCGTATGCATTCTGTGTGGTCGCAGAGACGGTTCGTGCACTCAGCTCTGCATCAGAAATTTTTACATTTAAGGT